>DASUWX010000197.1:0-28797 GCA_036378185.1 Streptosporangiales bacterium
GACGACGAGCGGGAACAGCAGGAACGCGGCGAAGACGAGCACCACGCGGACCGCGATGTCGACGGCGAGGTTCATCTCCCGCCTCCGCCGTGCATCTCGCGCCACTCGTCGACGTCCGGCTTGCCCGGCGGACGCACCCGCCTGCGGCTCGGCGCTCCACCGCCTCCGCCACCACCGGAATCCCCGCCCGGCCCGTGCTCGGACTCGCCCGGCTCCTTCGCGCCCGGCCAGGTCTTGGCCACTCGGGACGCGAGCACGAAGTCCTTGCGCAGCGGGTGTCCCTCGAACTCCGGCGGCAGCAGCAACGGCTTCGGGTTGGGATGCCCGGCGAACACGATGCCGAACATCTCCGCGGTCTCGCGCTCGTGCCAGGACGCGCCGCGGTAGACCCCGGTCAGCGTCGTCAGCACGGCGGCGTCCTTCGAGACCCGGGTGCGCAGCCGGACGTGCACGCGGTCGGTGACCGAGTACACGTGCAGCACCACCGCGAACCCCGCGTCGAGCTCGTCGACGGCGGACAGCCAGTCGAAGTACGTGCAGCCACCGAGGTCACGGACGAACGTGGCCGCCTCGACCCAGGTGTCGGGGGGCACGTCGGCCAGCACGACGCCGAACGCGTCGACCGACGCGTCGGCGTCGGGGAACCGGTCGGCGATCGCGGCGGTCAGCCGTTCGGCGCTCACGCTGGGGACCCCTGTTGTGGTGATGACCCCTCGGGGGGTCCCCACTTGTCGCCAGGACCCCGATGGGGGTCCCCGGAGAGCATCGGCCGCCGCAGCGCGTCGACCCCACGCCGGCCGCCGTACCGCGCGCGGAGCGACTCGTCGGCGATCTTCTCCTGCAGCTTCACGATGCCCTGCAGCAGTGCCTCGGGACGGGGCGGGCAGCCGGGGACGTACACGTCGACCGGCACGATCTGGTCGACGCCCTTGGTGACGCAGTACGAGTCCCAGTACGGCCCGCCGCAGTTGGAGCAGGCGCCGAACGAGATGACGTACTTCGGCTCCGGCATCTGCTCGTACAGCCGCCGGACGGCCGGCGCCATCTTGTCGGTGACCGTGCCGGAGACGACCATCAGGTCGGCCTGCCGCGGGCCGGGCGCGAACGGGATCACGCCGAGCCGGATGAAGTCGTGCCGCGCCATCGACGTCGCGATGAACTCGATCGCGCAGCAGGCGAGCCCGAAGTTGAACACCCAGAGCGAGTAGCGGCGGCCCCAGTTCAGCACGATGCGCACCGGGTCGGGGATCACCCGCGAGCCCGGGCCCGCCCTCGTGGTGACCGTGATCGGGACCGTCAGGTCGTCGCTCATACCCACGCCAGCACACCCTTGCGAACGGCGTAGACCAACCCGACGACGAGGAAGCCGACGAACACGAACATCTCCACGATCGTCGGCCCGCCGTAGCCGGCGAGCGCGAAGACCGTCGCCCACGGGAACAGGAACACCACGTCGACGGCGAACACGAGGTAGAGGTACGCGTAGACGTAGTAGCGGACGTGCACCTGGGCCCAGCCCTCGCCCACGGGGTCGACACCGCACTCGTAGCTCGCCAGCTTCTCCGCCGTCGGCCCGTTGGGGCGCAGCAGCCGGTTCGCCGTCAGCGCGACGGCGAGGAACACCGCGCCGACGAGCAGGACCACGCCGACCACGGCGTACGAGCTGAGGTACCCGTGCACGGCCTCAGGATGTCGCACTGACGGGGGCGCCGCCAAGCTCGGCGAGCACGTCGAACGCCGGGACGAAATGCCCTCGCGTGGGCGGCCCGCCGTCCGGGGACGACACCGACGTGAAGACGCCGAGCAGCCGCACCTCGTCGGGCCCGACCCACTGCCAGACGGGACCGCCGGAGTCGCCCAGCCAGCCGACCTGGCGGCTGCCGCCGCTGTCCATGGTGATCTCGCAGGACGGCTTGACGTGGTAGGTGCGGCAGGCGTGGGGCACGTCGACGATCTGGCCGCAGATGTAACCGCCCCTGTCCTGTGTGTAGTCGGAATAGCCGGTGTGGCAGACCGACTGGCCGACGTCGACGGTGCCGCGCGCGGCGATCCCGGTGACCACCGCCCGCTCGGCCTTGCCGCGGTCGGACGTGCCGATCTGCAGCTGGTCGGTCGGCCGGGCGTGCAGGAGCCGGACGTAGGAGGTGTCGCGCCACTTCGAGACCAGCTCGGTGTCGCCGATCACTCCGCCGGGGCCGTACAGCACCGAGCCCGCGGGTGCGACGTGCCTGGCGGTGACGAGATAGGAGGAATCGCCCAATTCCACCGAGAACGCGTACGCCCCCGCCTCGTCGGAGCTGCTGTTGACGTAGCCGCCTCCGCCGACGATGCTGGCGGGAACCTGGTGCGTGGCGGACGCCGCGGCGGCGCGGGGCGGAGCCGAGAGGCCGCCGAGCAGCGCCAGGACGAGCATGACCAGGGTCGCCGTGACCTGGGCATGCCCGCGTGCGCGGCTGGGCAGGAACACAGCACCTCCGGGCGACGCTTGTTCGGGGGGCGCGTCGCTTGGGGTGGAGCCTAAGCACGAACGGCCGGTGTGGCAACGGCCACAGCCCCACCTGTGGACGACGACGGCACCGCCCCGACCGGTAGCCGAGCCCCGCTTCACGAGCAGATCAGACGCTAGACCCTCCTCGATGACGCTCCGCGACCGGGTCCGATACCGACGGTGCGGAGGCCCTCGGGAGACGTGGGGAAGATCGCGCGTCAGTCCGGAGTTGCGCTACGTAGCATGAGTTAGGGCCGGCGCGGGTGGCGCGACGGTACCTGTCAGACACGCCCGAGGAGGCCATCGCTTCGTGACCGCGTCCACCACATCCGCCCAGGACAAGGACGTACGCCGCGTACCCCGCGTCGTGATCAGGTTCGCCGGCGACTCGGGCGACGGCATCCAGGTGACCGGCGACAGGTTCACCTCCGAGACCGCCGAGCTGGGCAACGACCTCGCCACGCTGCCGAACTTCCCGGCCGAGATCCGGGCGCCCGCGGGCACGCTGCCGGGCGTCTCGTCCTTCCAACTGCAGTTCGCCGACCACGACGTGCTGACCCCGGGGGACCACCCGGACGTCCTCGTCGTGATGAACCCGGCCGCCCTGCGCGCGAACCTCGCCGACCTGCGGGCCGGCGGCCGGATCATCGCCAACGTCGACGAGTTCACCTCGCGCAACCTGCGTCGTGTGGGGTACGAGACGAACCCGCTCGAGGACGACAGCCTCGAGGGCTACACCGTGCACCAGGTGAAGCTGACGTCGATGACGGTCGAGGCGCTGAAGGACCTCGACATCGGCAAGAAGGACGCCGAGCGGGCCAAGAACTTCTTCGCCCTGGGCATGCTGTCCTGGCTCTATCACCGCCCGGTCGAGCGCACGCTGGAGTTCATCGACAAGCGCTTCGGCAAGGTGCCGGAGATCGCGAAGGCCAACACCACGGCGTTCAACGCCGGCTGGAACTACGGCGAGACCACCGAGGAGTTCGCGGTCTCGTACGAGATCCGCCCGGCTCCGATGTCGCAGGGCCTGTACCGCAGGATCACCGGCAACACCGCGCTCGCCTGGGGCCTGGTCGCGGCGTCGCGGCTCACCGGCCTGCCGATGTTCCTGGGCGCGTACCCGATCACGCCCGCCAGCGACGTGCTGCACGAGCTCAGCAAGCACAAGCGGTTCGACGTGCACACGTTCCAGGCCGAGGACGAGATCGCCGGTGTCGGCGCGGCGCTCGGCGCGTCGTACGGCGGTGCGCTCGGCGTGACGACGACGTCCGGTCCCGGCGTGTCGCTCAAGGGCGAGACCATCTCGCTCGGCGTCGCGCTCGAACTGCCACTCATCGTCTGCGACATCCAGCGCGCCGGCCCGTCCACGGGCATGCCGACCAAGACGGAGCAGGCCGATCTGCTGATGGCCTACGCCGGACGCCACGGCGAGGCGCCGGTCGCGGTGCTCGCCGCCCGTAGCCCGTCCGACTGCTTCGACATGGCCATCGAGGCGGCCCGGATCGCCACGAAGTACCGCACGCCGGTGATCCTGCTGTCCGACGGTTATCTCGCGAACGGTTCGGAGCCGTGGCGCATCCCCGACGTCTCGACGCTGCCCGACCTGCGGCCGGACTTCGCTCGCGAGCCGAACGGCACCGACGCCAAGGGGAACCCGGTGTTCCTGCCGTACCTGCGCGACGCCGAGACGCTCGCGCGGCCGTGGGCGGTCCCCGGCACGAAGGGCCTGGAGCACCGGCTCGGCGGGCTGGAGAAGGCCGACGGCACCGGGCACATCTCGTACGACCCGGAGAACCACGACCTGATGGTCCGCACCAGGCAGGCGAAGGTGGACGGGATCGCGCGCGACATCCCGCCGCTCGCGGTCGACGACCCCGACGGCACGGCGCGCACGCTGGTGCTCGGCTGGGGCTCGACGTACGGGCCGATCGGCGCGGCGGTGCGCGAGGTGCGTGCGCACGGCCACGCGGTGGCCCAGGCGCACCTGAACTACCTCAACCCCTTCCCGGCCAACACCGGGGAGGTGCTGCGGCACTACGACCGCGTGATCGTGCCGGAGATGAACCTCGGCCAGCTCGCGCTGCTGCTGCGCGCGACGTACCTGGTCGACGTCATCTCGTACAACAAGGTCCGTGGTCTCCCGTTCACCTCGACCGAGCTGATCGACGCGATCGAGAAGGTGGCAGAAGCATGAGCAGGTTCGCGGCGTTCGACCTCGTCCCCGTGGACGAGGGGAAGCAGACCGCCAAGGACTTCAAGAGCGACCAGGAGGTGCGCTGGTGCCCCGGCTGCGGTGACTACGCGATCCTCGCCGCGTTCCAGAGCTTCCTGCCGGAGCTCGGCCTGCGCCGCGAGAACATGGTCATCGTCTCGGGGATCGGCTGCTCCAGCCGGTTCCCGTACTACCTGAACACCTACGGCATGCACTCGATCCACGGGCGCGCGCCGGCAATCGCCACCGGGCTGGCCTGCTCCCGGCCCGACCTGTCGGTGTGGGTGATGACCGGCGACGGCGACGGCCTGTCGATCGGCGGCAACCATCTGGTGCACGCCCTGCGCCGCAACGTCAACCTGCGCATCCTGCTGTTCAACAACCGGATCTACGGGCTGACCAAGGGCCAGTACTCGCCGACCAGCGAGCTCGGCAAGGTGACCAAGTCGACGCCGTTCGGCTCGCTCGACGCGCCGTTCAACCCGCTGTCGCTCGCGCTCGGCGCGGAGGCGAGCTTCGTCGCGCGCACGGTCGACTCCGACCGCAAGCACCTGATCGAGGTGCTGCGCCAGGCGTCCGAGCACAAGGGCGCGGCGTTCGTCGAGATCCTGCAGAACTGCCCGATCTACAACGACGACGCGTTCGAGCCGCTGAAGGACCCGGCGTCCCGCGACGACAGCACCATCCGGCTGCAGCACGGCGAGCGCATCGTGTTCGGCGCGAACCGCGACAAGGGCCTGCGCCGGGACCCGACGACCGGCGCGCTCGAGATCTGCCCGGCCGACGACCCCGCCGTGCTGGTGCACGACGCCACCCGTCCCGACCCGACGACGGCGTTCGCGCTGTCCCGGCTCGACGACGGCTCGCTGTCGAACGTGCCGATCGGCGTGTTCCGCTCCGTCGAGCGGCCCACGTACGACGGCCTGATGCGCGACCAGATCGCCGACGCCACCCGGGCTCAGGGCGAGGGCGACCTGCAGGAGCTGCTCACCGCCGGCGACACCTGGCGCGTCGACGCCTGAGCCGGGGCGCGCGGGGGTTCCCCGTCGCCCGGCACGTCCTCGGTGCCGCCTTTCCCGTCGCCCGAGCCCGGCGCGAACACCTCCCCGTAGGCGTTGCCCCCCGGGCGACGCCGCAGGAGTGCCGCGAGCCGAAGCACGGCGCGCGCCAGCGCGAGCCGCATGTACGTCCCCCGTCTCGTTCGGTCCCCTCCTTCGAGGAGACGACGCGAACGCCGGTCGTGACGGGTGTTCGGCGAAAAAAGGGACGATGGTCCCGGTTCGCTAGACCGCCGACCACAGGTCGAGCGCGGCACGGAGCACGGTGTCCACGCTCGCCATGACCTCCGCGTCCACCAGGCCCACGAGGTCGCCGACCCGGTCCTTGCGGACGCTGGTGACCTGCCCGAGACAGACCAGCCCGGCCAGGGGCCGGTCGATCCGGACGGTCACCAGCGTCTCGTCGGCGAGCCCCTCCGTGTCCACCGGCGCCGTCATGACCCACGGGACGCTCGGGTGGGCGTTGAGCGCGTCGCTGCCGACGATCAGCGCACGACGGTCGCGGCCGGTGACCCTGCTCCGGATCACCCGCAGCTCGCCGCGCCTCACCTGGCCCCGTCCGCCTCGGCGTCGTCGGCCTCGGCGTCGTCCAGCCACTCGGGGAGCTCCGGCAGCCGGGCCGTCTCGAGCTGCCGGCGCAGGGTCTCGTTCCAGACGGCTCTGGCCACGTAGGTGCTGAACGGCATGCCGGCTTCCTTCGCCGCCCGCTGCGCGCCGGCGAGCACGTGCTCGGGCAGCGTCATCGTGACCTTCCTGTACGCCATATCCGCGACCATACTCGACTACCGCTGCTCGGGCGAGGTCGCCGCCTGCCCTCCCTCCGCCGTGGCACGAACCGCCCGTGGGGTCGGTGCGGTGGCAGGCCGGGGGCGCGGACCGCTCTCCGGCCGGACGGCCTCCGTGCGGTCCGCCCCGACGGCGCGTTCGGCGGGCGGCACCCGGCGCGGGCGCCCGTCCCGCCGCACCGGCTCGTAGCCCTCGTCGCGGACGTTCATGCTGTGCAGTCTGGCGGCGGCAGCGGCCCCGTGGCGTAGTCGATCGAAATCTGTGGACAACGGAGTCCGGGCGTTCGCTGACGCGGCTCGCGCGGGTTGACTACGCTCTGCACACATGCGGCAGAAGGAGACGATCAGGGCGGTCGCGCTCGCGGTCGCCGCGTACGCGGACCGCGTCTTCCTCTTCGAGGGCGAGGACCCCTCGACGGGCGAGCTGTTCTACCGCCCGATCGGCGGCGCGATCGCGTTCGGCGAGCGCGCCATCGACACCGCCCGCCGGGTCGTGGAACGCGACATGAGCACCGAGCTGATCGGCATCCGGGCGCTCGGCGTGCTGGAGAACATCTACGACCACGGCGGCTACCGGCAGCACGAGATCTGCTTCGTCTTCGCCGGCGCGTTCGCCGACCGCCAGGTGTACGAGCACGACACCGTCGAGCTGACCGAGGGCGACTCGGTCATCGCGCTGGGGGGCTGGCAGACGCTCGGCGGCCTGGAGTCACCCGGCGCGCCGCCCGTGCTGCCCAAGGGCCTGCTCGCGATGCTCCGCAGCAACCAGCGCGCCGGCGCCTGACGGGCGTCGTCCGGGCGGTCCCTGCGCCGCTTTACACGGCTGGTGGTGGCATTACACGGGTCATGCCCCGTGCAAAGCCACCACGAGCATGGTTTACATGGCCCGGGACAGGGGGGCAGGGGCCGGTGCGGGCCCTAGAGCTCGGGTACGGGGTCGGTCGCGAGGCGGGCGTGCAGCTCGACGTCGTAGCGGACGCCCTCGAAGCGGAGTTTCGCCCGCTGCAGGCCCTCGACCTGGAAGCCGGCGCGCTTCGCCACCGAGCAGGCGGCGGTGTTGCTCACCTGGTGCCCGAGCTCCAGCCGGAACAGGTCGAGCGCCGTGTACGCCCACACCGCGAGTGCCCGCAGCCCGATCGTGGCGACGCCCCGGCCGCGTGCCGAGGGCGTCGTCCAGTACGTCACCCAGCCCGTGCCGTTCGCGCGGTCGACGTCGCTCACCGCGACGTTGCCGACGACCCGGCCGAGCGGGCTCTGTACCGCGAGGGCGTAGCCGATCCCCTGGACCTGCCGGTGCGTCCAGTCGGCGATCCACTGTTCCGCCTCGGCATCGGTCCGCATCGGCCAGGTGCCCATGCCGGCCATGTCCTCGGCCGCGAACGCCTCCCGGACCAGAGGCGCGTCACTTCGGTGCCATGGACGCAGGGCGTATCCGCGTTCCGCGGCTACGAGACTGTCGGGAATGTCCGGCCGCGGCAGGAAAGGGCGGCTCATCGTTGCGAGTACCACTTCTCCGCCCCCTTGTCGCACCCGTCGCCACTGGAGCGCGGAGCGGTCCTGATGGAGTAGCTCGCGGCACGACCCGCCAGGGGACCTGGCGCGTCCGGTCGCCGTACCTGCCGGGCGAGCGCTTCTGCTGCGAGCATGGCTAAATCCTGGAAGATGCGGCATCGCACGGCAACCGCCATCGGATTGTTCGCATGCCGGTAGCCGTGAACTCCACCAAGGTGTTGCGCTCCGTGTTCGCGTGGCGATCACGTGACGCATGGTCCGTCCGGCGTCGTTCGTTCCGCAGTCGACACGGCACACCGCGTGCCGACCTGTCTGGTCCAGGCCAGCTTGTCGTCGGTGTCTTCTGGACCCACCACGGCTGGCTCCGGTTCACCGGAAGGCGATACCGTTCATCCATCAGGGCTCGTCCGGTACTGGTGGGGTGATCGTGATGACGTTGCCGCCGCAGGAGGACGCCACCGACGCGGAGTTGTTCGCGTGCCTGAACGACGAGAACGCGGACGAGGCCGCCCGCGAGCGCGCGGCCGAGGCACTCGTGCTCCGGTACGACTGGCTGGTCCGCTGGGCCACCAACCGCTACGCCGGCCGCGGTGAGCAACGCGACGAGCTGAGCCAGGTCGGTTACCTCGGTCTGGTCGAGGCCGTGCGGCGGTTCGACGCAGAGCGAGGCGTCGACTTCGTGACCTTCGCGCGCCCCACCGTGCTCGGTGAGATCCGCAGGCACTTCAGGGACGGACGCCGCTGGATCCGGCTGCCGCGCCGCATCCAGGAGCTGAAGATGCGGATCAGGGAGGCCACCGACGACCTGCATCAGGAGCTGGGCCATCCGCCGTCGGTCGACGAGCTGGCCGAGTACCTGGAGGTCCCCGCGAGCGAGGTCGAGGAGGCGATAGGCACCGACGACATGTTCACGCCGGTCTCCCTCGACACGCCGGTCGGCGAGGAGGAGGACGCTCCCACCCACGCCGAGACGATCGGCGAGGACGACGCCGAGCTGGACGACGTGATCGACAGCGAGTCGCTGTGGCCCCTGCTCGACCGGCTGCCGGAACGCGAACGGGAGATGCTGCTCCTGCGCTTCTACGGCAACAAGACCCAGAGCGAGATCGCCGAGCACCTGGGCATCTCCCAGATGCACGTCTCGCGGCTGCTGAGCCGCACCCTGAAGTCGCTGCGCGACGAGCTCGTCGCGTAGCCGCTCAGCGGTGCCGCAGCCCGTTGCCCTCGACGATCTCCGCGGCGGAATGCACGAGCGCACGCTGGTCGAACCAGTTGGTGCGCGGGCTCTGCTCGATCACGACGGCCACGTCACCGGTGGAGGTCCGCACCTTCAGCAGTACGACCGCGTCCGTGACCTCGTCGGCTTCTTCGAGCTCCGCGGATACGCCCAACTCGTCGAGGATGCGTCCCAGTCGGGTACGCGACATCGCCGCCACCGCCTCCAAGTCTCGAGCAGACCGTGACTGGACTACCCGAGCCTACTGGGGTCATGCCTACCATCTGTCGCCGCCCAGTCATCCCCGGTGGGGCACCCTGACCGGTCGTCGCTGCGCACAGCGGGCCGACCCGGGCGATCGTCAGCGGGACGCGCCGACGAGCTCGTGCGCCTCCTGCTCGTCGGCCACCGCGGGCGGCGAGCCCGGGAGCGAGCGGCCCTTGGGCTCCCTGACGAACCAGGTCGCCACGGCGCCGACGACACCGGCCGCGATGAGGTAGTAGCCCGGCCAGTTGAGGTCACCGGTCGCCTTGACCAGGGCCTGCATGACGGTCGAGGTGGTGCCGCCGAACAGTGACACCGCGATGTTGAACGAGATCGCGAGCCCTCCGTACCGCATGCCGGTGCGGAACAGGGCGGGCAGCGTCGACGGCGCCGTCGACGAGAAGCACACCAGCATCAGGCCCATGACGAGCAGCCCGAGGAACGTCGCCCACGGCCGGTCGACGCGCATCAGCAGCACCGACGGCACGGACAGCACGATCAGCGCGCCGGACCCGACGAACAGCACGGGCCTGCGGCCGACGCGATCGTTGAGCCGGCCGATGAACGTGATGACGACGAGCAGCAGGAGCAGCACGACGATCTGGAACACCTGCGCGGTCGTCGCGCCGGTGCCCTTGTACCCCGCGGCGGGCAGCGTCGCCGTCAGGTACGTGGGGATGTATGCGGTCAGCATGTAGTTGGTGACGTTCCACACGATTACGATGCCGCTGCAGACCAGGACCGCACGCCAGTGCTTGACGAACACGTCCCTGATCTCCGAGAGCCCGTGCGCCTGCGCCTCGCGCTTCTCGGACTCCCCGAGCAGCTTGGCGAACGCGGGCGTCTCCTCGAGCCGCAGCCGCAGGAACAACCCGACCAGGCCGAGCGGCAGCGCGACGAGGAACGGGATCCGCCAACCCCACGAGAGCAGCTGTCCGGACGACAGCACCGCCGTCAGGACCGTCACGAGCGATGCACCGAAGACGTAGCCGGTGATCGTCCCGAACTCCAGCCAACTGCCGAAGAAGCCACGGCGCCGGTCCGCGGAGTACTCGGCGATGAACGTCATCGCGCCCCCGTACTCGCCGCCGGTGGAGAAGCCCTGCACGAGCCGAGCGGCCAGCAACAGCATGGGCGCCGCCACGCCGATCGTGCCGTAGCCCGGTATCACGCCGATGCAGAACGTGCCGAGCGCCATGAGGATGACGGTCGCGGACAGCACCTTCGTCCGGCCGATCCGGTCACCGAGCGGGCCGAACACCAACCCGCCGAACGGCCGGACCAGGAACGCCGCGGCGAACGAGCCGAACGTCGCTATCAGCCCGACGGCCTGCGGCAGGCCGGTGAAGAACACCTTCGAGATGGTGAGCGTCAGGTACCCGTAGACACCGAAGTCGTACCACTCGGTGATGTTCCCGATCGCCGCCGCCGCGACCGCGCGGCGCATCACCGAGGGATCGGTGACGGTGATGTCCGGGAGCCGCCATTGTCCGTTCGACCTTCCGCCCGGCACGATCCGTCCCTCCCGTCACAGCTTGCATGACCGGGCTACCCGTGCGGACCGCGCTCAATCATGATCGCGAACGGTCTTCGGAACGTGCCGTTGCCCCGGAGCGCGCCGCCGGCTGCCTGCGCGACGGCGCGCGCCGGGTGTCCCTGGCGCGGAAGGCGAGCACTGCCGCCACGAGCGCCGACACGGTCGCCATCGCCTCGGCGGTCGTGACCAGCACCTTCTCCAGGTACCAGATCGGCTCGTACATGTCCGGGATCGGGCCGACCGCCCCGATGTGTACGTACGTGCTCGCCAGCACCGCCAGCAGCGCCGACCCGGCGACGAGGAACGCGATGGCGTCCATCCACCACCGGCGTACGACGAGTATGAGCACCGCGACGATCAGCGAGACGACGGACTCGATCCGGAACAGATTGCCCTGGCCGATGCCACCCGCGACGACGTCGTAGCTGCGGGCGAGATGCAGGTGCACCCCCGCGTCGGCCACGAGTCCTACGCAGGTGACGATCCGCAGTACCAGCTGCGCCGGAGCTGCCGTCGTCCTCCCGACGGCCACCGTGTTTCCCATCGTCAACCACCCGTCCGCGTCGCCCCGGGCCCCGAACCGTTCGGGGTCAGATGGACCAGACGCTTGCCAGTACTCGTGTACACGTCCATCGAGGCGATCTGGTTCAACTGCACCGAGCTGGCACCGGGGATGTCGGTGTCGTCGAGACGGGACGTCGCCACCCACGACCCGGCGACCTCGCTCGTCCCGTTCCGCGCGTTCACCACGAGACGGCAGTGTGCACTGAGTTGGACGTAGCGCAGACGCAGGCTCACGCCCGTGCCCCATCGGCGTGCGGTGACGGTCGCCGTGCCGCTCACGCCGCTCGTCGCGTCGCTACCGGTGAGGACGGCGGTGGCCGCGGAGGTCTCCGGGTGCCGAGAGCCGGGGAGGATCAGACCGCCCACGGCCACCACCAGCATGAGAAGGCAGACGCCCATGATCGCGAGCACCCACCTGCGCCGCATCATCGGGCTGCGGTGTCGAGGTCGCGGCGGCAGCTCCGCCGGCGGTGGGTCCGCCACCGGCTGCTCCGCGATGTCGTCGACGGACACGCGGCTCAACAGGCCGGGCAACGGGGCCAGGCCGACGATCTCGGCCCGGCAGGTCTCGCACTCGTTCAGGTGCCGCTCGACCGACTCGCGTTCGGCGGGGCTCACCGCGCCGAGCACGTACGCCCCGAGCAGGACGCTCTGCCCACAACTCATGCGCTTATCACCCCTCGTTCGCACAGGGCGTCGCGCAGGGCGCGGAGCGCGTAATGGCTGCGCGACTTGACGGTGCCTACCGGCACACCGAGCACCGACGCCGCCTCCGCCACGGAACGCCTGCGGTAGAACAACTCCACGAGCACCATGCGGTGGTTTGCCGTCAGCGTCTGCAAGGCCTCGAGCACCTGCCAGGACTCGAGCACGCGGTCCAACTCGTCGTCGGACGTGAGCGTCCCGTCGCGGTCGATCGTCACCTCGACGACCTGGTTCCGCACTCCCCTGTGGTAGGTGGAGATGGCTACGTTGCGCGCGACGGTGTAGAGCCACCGCAGCGCCTCGTCCGGTTCGAGGACGTCGGCGTGCTGCCACGCGCGCAGCAGCGTCTCCTGGACGACGTCCTCGGCGTGTTGCCGGTCACCATCGGTCAACCGCAGGGCGTAGTGCAGCAGCGCGCGGTGGTGCCGCTCGTACAGGACGGTCAGGAGCCGTTCGCGACGAACCTGATCAGCTCCCATACCTGCTACTACGCGGTCGACCCACGAGTCGGTTCACCTTGATCATCAGGAGCCGTTCGTGCCGCCGCCGGTGAACCTGCCGAGCCGGAGTCGCGTAGATCCCGGCGACAAGACAGCATTGACGAACGGAGAATGCGTTGAACACACGGCGATTCCGGCTCGGTCTCACGGTGTCCGGCATGGCCCTGGCGTCGGCAGGGCTGCTCGCCGCATGCGGGGGATCCGGCGCCGGCGGCTACGGCGCGTCGGGCGGCGGCTCGGGCAGCGGCTCGAGCGGTTCCGGCAATGCCACGATCGCGACGCGGAACGCGTCCGGCATCGGCACCTTGCTGACCGACGGTTCCGGTAAGACGCTGTACTCACCGGAACAGGAGGCGAACGGCAAGATCGTCTGCACCGGCGCCTGCGTCGGCTTCTGGTACCCGGTGCTGTCCTCGTCCTCGAAGGTGTCGTCGAAGGCGAACCTCCCGGGGAAGCTGGCGACGGTGAAGCGTCCCGACAGCGGCAAGCTGCAGGTGACCTACAACGGGATGCCGCTCTACACCTTCAAGCTGGACACGGCGGCCGGCGACACCAAGGGCAACGACTTCAGTGACAGCTTCGGCAGCACGAAGTTCACCTGGTACGCCATGACCACCAAGGGTTCGGCGAAGGACTCGTCCTCGTCCGCTCCGTCGCAGAGCTCCTCGAGCGGCGGCGGCTACGGCTACTGACGCCTCCCGCGTCCGGCCGGCCCCCTGCCGCCTCGTGATCGATCACCCTTGTGGCCCAAGGGTTTCGTGATATAGATCCGAGGTGACTGTGCCTCGGATCGCCTGGCGGCCGCTCGCGTTCCTCTTGGTCGCCGTCGGGGCGATCCTCTCGTCGGTCTCGGGACGCTACGGGTTCCACCGCGACGAGCTCTACTTCGTCGTCGCCGGGCGCCATCTGGCCGCCGGCTACGTCGACCAGCCGCCGCTCACGCCGTTGCTCGCCCGGCTGAGCACGGCGGTCTTCGGTACGACGCCCGCCGGGCTCCGCGTCGTCGCGACGCTGGCGACGATGGCGTCGGTACTCCTCGTGGCCCTGATCGCGCGGGAGCTGGGCGGCGGGCGGACCGTGCAGGTGCTGGCCGGCATCTGCGCGGCGGCGTCCGCGTACCCGGCAGTGGTCGGCCACATGGTCTCCACGGCGACGTTCGACCTGCTCGGTTGCCTCGCCGTCTCGTGGCTGGTCCTGCGGACGCTGCGGACGCGGAACGGCCGATGGTGGCTCGCGGTCGGGGCCGCGGCCGGCCTGGCGCTGCTGAACAAGGACCTCGTCCTGGTGCTGCTCGCCGCCGTCGCCGTCGGCGTCCTTGCCGTCGGACCGCGGGCGGCCCTGCGTACCTGGTGGCTGCCGGCCGGGGTCGTCGTCGCGTTGGTCGTCGCGTCGCCGAACCTGATCTGGCAGGCCGTGCACGGCTGGCCGCAGCTCACGGTGGCCGCGGGCATCAGCGCGGACGACGGCATGGACAACCGGATCCAGTTCGTGCCGCAGCAGCTCGTCTACCTGTCGCCGGTGTTCGTGCCCGCCTGGATCGCCGGGCTGGTGCGGCTCTGGCGTGACTACTCGGTCCGCTGGGCGCGCTCGTTCGGCCTGGCGTACCCCGTGGCGTGTGCCGTGGTGCTGCTGATCGGCGGCAAGTCGTACTACGTCATCCCGCTGCTGCTCGTGCCGCTCGCGGCCGGCGTCGAGCCCGCGCTCTGCTGGTTCAGGCGCGGCCGGTCCCGGGTCCGGCACGCGCTCGGCGTCGTCGGGCTGACCCTCGCTGCGGCCGTGACCGCGTTCATCGCGCTGCCGCTGCTGCCGGCGCACCTGCTCGGCCCGTCCGGGGTGCTCGCGATGAACAAGGAGAGCGGCGAGCAGGTCGGCTGGCCCGGGTTCACGGCCGCCGTCGCCGACGGCTGGCGGCAGATCCCCGCCGGACGGCGCGCGACCGCGGCGATCTTCGCGAGCAACTACGGCGAGGCCGGCGCGATCACGCTCTACGGCCCCCGGCTGGGGCTGCCGAGGCCGTACTCGGGCCACATGTCCTTCGCCGACTGGGGCCGGCCGCCCGACACCGCCACCGGCCCGGTGCTCGTGGTTCACCAGGACGGCGACCGCGTCCCGCCGAGCTGGTTCACCGGGTGCCGCCCGGTCGCCCGCAACGACGACGGCGTGGGCGTGGACAACGAGGAGCAGGGCGCCGTGGTCGAGCTCTGCGCCGCCCCGGCCCGCCCCTGGTCGCAGCTCTGGCCGGCCCTGCGCCACTACTACTGACGTCCGTCCCGGCGGGACGAACCCGGCGCGGGCGTTCGTCCGCCCAGGGGTAACGCCGGAGGCCTCCGGCCGCGTACGATCACGGTGTCACGTCCACAAGGTGGTGGTGTCGATGACCATGGCGATCGCCTCAGGTATCGACGAGATCGAGCTGCGGCCCGGCAGCCACGTCTGCGCGTTCTACCGCGGCGCCACGGATCGAGATCGCCTGCTCACCGCCTACCTCGGCGCCGGGCTGAGCGCCGGGGACAAGTGCATCTGCATCGTCGACTCCGCGCTCACCGCGCGCCGCCTCGAGGCGCTCCAGCCGGCGGACGGGACCGGCCACCAGCTCGACATCCACCTGCCCGAGTCGACATACCTCGCCAGCGGCGGCTTCTCGACCGACGACATGCTGACCTTCTGGGCCGAGCACCTGGTCAAGGCCGAGGCCGAGGGCTACGCGTTCTCCCGGCTCGTCGGGGAGATGACATGGGCCCTGCGCGACGCCCCCGGCGTCGAGCACCTCGTCGACTACGAGTCCGAGCTGAACCGGCTCACGCCGAACTACCCGACCGTGGTCCTGTGCCTGTACGACCTCGACCTGTTCGACGGCGAGGTCGTCGTGAACGTCGTCAAGACCCATCCGCAGGTGCTCATCCAGGGCATCCTGGTCGAGAACCCGTACTACGTCGGACCGGACGAGTACCTCCGCGCCGGCGTCTCGTAGGCGGTCAGGCGATGCCCGAGGAGCCGTACGGCACAGACACCCTCGTCGACGCCTCCACGGAGACGGTGGACCAGCTGCGCAAGCGACTCGGCGACCTCCGGGCGCTGCTCGTGATCTCGCTGCTCATGACCGAGTCCGTGGACGAGGAGCAGATCCTGCACCTCGCCGCGTCCTCGGCACCCGCGCTGGGCGACTGGCGGGTCGAGGGATACGGCTTCACCGACGGCAGCTGGCGCCAGGGCACCCTGCCCGGTGGTGTGCCGACGGACCTGACCGACCAGCTGGCGCGGCTCGACGGCTCGGGGGGCCGGGTCGAGCTCCCGGGCCGCACCTGGGCCTGGGCGTACCCGCTGCGCAGCGTCGCGGGAATGCTGGGCCACCTCGTCGCGTCCAGCGCCACGACGCCGTCGGCGGAGGCCCGCTTCCTGATCCAGGTCGTGGCCCAGCAGACCGGGGTCGCCGTGTCCAACGCCCGGCTGCACGCCAAGGAACGCGCGACCGCCGCCGAGCTCGCGGCCACCAACGAGACGCTCGCCGAGACCGTGGCGATCCTGCAGCGCGGGATGCGGATCCACGACCGGCTCACCCGCGTGGCCGTGTCCGGCGAGGGGCAGCCCGGCATCGCGAAAGCCCTCCACGAGCTCACCGGCATGCCGGTGGCGATCGAGGACCGCTACGGCAACCTCACCGCGTGGGCGGGGCCGGGGCGGCCGGGGACGTATCCGAAGGAGGCGTTCGCCCGCCGCGAGCAGCTGCTGCGCCGATTGGTGCACGACGCGAAGCCACTGCGCGACGGCGAACGGCTCGTCGTGCTCGCCTCGCCGCGGCCGGACGTGATGGGCGTGATCGCACTCGTCGACCCGGACCGCCGTGCGGACGGCTCCGACCTCATCGCGCTGGAGCACGGCGCCACCGTCCTGGCGATGGAGCTCGCCCGGCTGCGCGGCATCGCCGACACCGAGCTGCGGCTGCGCCGCGACCTCGTGCACGACCTGCTCGCGGGCACGGACGACGAGAGCGCGCACGCCAGGGCGGACGCGCTCGACTACGACCTGCGTCAGCCGCACCGCGTGGTCGTCGTCGAGGGCAAGGGCCGCACCAAGAGCCCGGACGCCCTGCTCAACGCGGTACGCAGATCGCTGCGCGTGCTGCACGTCGGCGCCCTCTACGAGACCTGGTCCGGCGGCGTCGTCGTGGTCACCGCGGAGCAGACCGACTGGGAGAGGCTGCGACACATGGTCCTGGCCGAGCTGGGCGGCGGTCGGTGCCAGGTCGGCGTGGGCGGGGTCCGCGCGCGCCCGGCCGAGCTGCCCGGGTCACTGCGCGAGGCACGGCTGGCGCTGCGGCTGCAGAAGACGTTGCTGCCCGGCGACGCGGCGTGCGAGTACCCGAAGCTGGGCGTCTTCCGCATGCTCGCCGCCGTCCCCGACCTGGGCGAGGTCGACGGGTTCGTCCGCGAATGGCTCGGCAGCCTGCTCGAGTACGACGAGCAACGCAACGCCGAGCTCGTCCACACGCTGACGCAGTACCTCGAGCACGGCGGCAACTACGACGCGACCGCCGCGGAGCTGTCGGTGCACCGAAGCACGTTGAAGTACCGGCTGCAGCGCATCCGCGAGCTCACCGGCCTCGAGCTCAACGACCCGGACGTCCACTTCAACCTGCAGCTCGCCACCCGCGCCTGGGGAACTCTGCAGGCGATGCGCGGCGAGAGCTGAACGACTGATCGCCCGGGGTGAGGACCGGGCGCTTCTTCGTCCCGCGATGACCTGCCCCGGCCCGGTGGCGACGGCGAATCCTGAAGCCACCATCACCGGCGACGAGGGGCACGACATGATCGACGTACGGAATCCGGGCGACGGCTTCGCGGCGCTGCGCGCGCACGTGCACTCACTGGGCACGCCGCCAGGCGACGACCGCGGGGCCGAGGGCACGCCGCTGACGGTCGGCGAGTGGGCACTCCTGATCGACGACATCGTCGCCCACCCGGAGCGGTACCCCGAGGGGCTGTGGAACGTCGCCACGCCCGACGAGGACGACCGCGAGTACGACGCGATCTTCGTGGGCGGTGGCGCGAGCGGGCGGTTCGGGTCGGCGTACCTGCGGGCACGCGGCGGGCGGCAGCTCACGATCGACGCATGGCCCTTCCTCGGCGGGTCGTGCCCGCACCAGGCGTGCGTGCCGCACCACCTGTTCTCCGAGTGTGCACACGAGCTCGACCTCGCGAAGCACATGCAGGGCCGGCTCTGGTACCCGCCGTTCGACCCGGACCGCGCGCGGATCGTCGAGATCATCGAGCTGTTCAAGGCCGGCCGCGGGCTGCCGCACGCGATCATGAACTGGCAGTCCAAGGAACAGCTCGACATGGAGTACATCCTCAACGCGCGGGCGACCGTCGTCGACGAGCACACCGTCGAGGTCGAGGGCCGGCGCTTCCGCGCGAAGAACCTGGTGCTGTGCACCGGCGCACGCACGGAGTTCCCCGACATCCCCGGCATCGACCGCGAGGGCGTCTTCGACTTCGCGAGTCTCGTCGAGCGGCTCGACTACGAACCGAGCAGCTGCGTCATCATCGGCGGCTCGAAGGTCGCGCTCGAGTACGGCTCGTTCTTCCAGGCCACCGGCTGCCCGACGACGATCCTCACCCGCAGCCCGCTGATGCGGACGGCGAGCCTGCACCATGTCGACGACGGCCTCCGCGACTACGTGATCGCGATGATGGCCGACCGCGGCATCGAGATCGTCGAGGGCGCGGAGCCGCTGGAGGTACTGGGCGACCGCCGCGTCACCGGTGTCCGTTACCGGACGCCGGACGGCCGGGTCGTCGACGTCGACACCGACTTCGTCTTCGTCGGCACCGGCGAGAAGCCGGACCTGTCCATGTACGAGTCGCTCGGCCTGAAGACCGACGACCGCGGCTTCGTCGTCGCCGACGCGAGCATGCGCACGTCGGTGCCGTCGGTCTACGCCGTCGGCGACCTGCTCGGGCCGCCGATGGAGATGTTCAAGGCGCGCAAGTGCGGCGTCGCCGCCGCACGCAACATCATGGGCGACGACTACGAGTTCGACTTCAGCGAGTACCCGGACTTCCTGCACACCACCTACGAGGTCACGTGGTGCGGCCTCTCCGAGGCCGAGGCGCGGGCGCGGTACGGCGAGGACGAGATCATCAAGATCCAGATGCCGCCGGACGACGCCGACCCGGAGTCGTTCGCCCTGCCGGCCGCCGAGGGCTCGATGCTGTACGCCTTCACCCGGCCGATCCTGTCCGGCTGGTTGAAGCTGCTGATCGACCGCTCCTCGCGCCGGGTGGTCGGTGCGCACCACGTCGGTTACGGCGCCAAGGACGCGTTCCAGTACATCGACCACCTCATCCGGCGTCCCGAGGGCTTCACGATCGACGACATGGCCGAGCTCAACGAGCTGTTCCTGAATCCCGAGCACTTCATCCAGCTCTCCCGGCTGCGGGCAGGGCAGCTCGACCTGGTGAACCTGTGAGTGCGCGAGGGATCGCACTCGTGACCGGCGGCGCGGGCGGCATCGGCCGGGCGACGTGCGCGCGGCTGCGAAACGACGGGTTCACCGTCGTCGCCGTGGACCTGAAGCCCGACGACGCCGCCGCCGTCGCGTCGCTCACTCTTGCGTGCGACGTCGCGGACGAGACCGAGGTGCAGAACGCCGTCGACGCGGTGCTCGACCGGTACGAGGCGATCGACGTGCTCGTCAACAACGCGGGTGTCACCGGCTCGCGGGCCGCGACGGTCTGCCACGAGACGCCCGTCGACGAGTGGGACCACGTGCTCGACGTCAACGCCCGCGGCCCGTTCCTGTTCAGCCGCGCAGTGCTGCCGTCGATGATGGAACGCCGGTCGGGCCACGTCATCACCATCGCGTCGGTCGCCGCGCTCGTCGCGTTCCCGGGCCGGTGCGCGTACACGGCGTCGAAGGGAGCGGCGCTGATGCTCACCCGGTCGATCGCCGTCGACTACGCCGGATACGGCATCCGCGCGAACGCGATCTGCCCGGGCATGGTCTACACGCCGATGACGAGCTGGCGGCTGGACCGGCCCGAACTGCGGGCGCAGGTCGAGGACCGCATTCCCCTCGGGCGCGTCGCGGAGCCGGACGAGATCGCGGACGCGGTGTCGGTGCTGGCGTCCGGCCGGCTCGCGTACCTCGACGGCCACCCGCTGGTCGTGGACGGCGGCATGTCCGCACTCTGAACCCGAAGAGGAGAACGATGACAGGCAAACTGACGGGCAAGGTCGCGGTCGTCACCGGTGGCGGCTCGGGCATCGGCAGGGCGGCCGCCACCCTGTTCGCGGCGGAGGGCGCGGCGGTCGCCGTGCTCGACGTCTCGGCGGACGCGGCGAAGGAGACGGTGGCGACGATCGCGGACGCCGGCGGCACCGCCGTCGCCGTGGTCGCGGACATCGCGGACGCGGAGCAGGTCGACGCGGCGTTCGCCGACGTCGCCGCCGAGCTCGGGCGGGTCGACGTCCTCTACAACAACGCGGGCGTCAACAGCAGCGGCTCCGTCGTCGACGCGACGGAGCCGGACTGGGACCGGTGCATGGCGGTGAACGTCAAGGGCACCTACCTCTGCGCGCGTGCGGCGGCGCGGCGGATGCTCGAGAACGGCGGCGGCTCCATCGTCAACCAGGGCTCCGTCGCGGCGCTCGTCGGTGTCGCGAACTTCGCGGCGTACTGCGCGTCGAAGGGCGCCGTCGTGGCGCTCACCCGCTCGATGTCGGTCGACCTCGCACCGCGCGGCGTCCGCGTCAACGTCATCTGTCCCGGCACCGTGTACACCCCGCTGATGGAGCCGATGCTCACCGCGCGCGGCGGCGGCGACCTGGAGAAGGGGCTCGCGATGACGACGGCCAAGTACCCGTTGGGCCGGCTGGGGACGCCGGAGGAGATCGCGCGGGTCGCGCTGTTCCTGGCGAGCGACGACTCGTCGTTCCTCACCGGCTCGGTCGTGACCGCGGACGGCGGCATGTCCGCGCAGTGACGGACCCTCCTTCTCGCTCATGAGGATTCCGACCTCCATAGGGGGTCGGAATCCTCATGATCATTGAAAGGCGAGACCGGCTAGCGGCCGTGCCGTTGCCAGTGCGCGGCGAACAGCGTCTCCTCGTCGACCTGCTTCGGCGGGATCGGGCGGCTGACCCAGGTCAGGTTGACGAAGTGCCGCGCGTTGACGTTCTCGGTCGTGATGTTCCCGCCCCACGTGCCGCAGCTCAGGCTCAGCGTGAACGGGAGCCCGTTGCGCACGCTGCCCGCGCCCTCGTTGAGGTTCTGGTTGACGAGCACCCGTGCCGTCCGCGTGGCCAGGGCGAGCCGTTCGACGTTCTCGTCCGAGCTCGTGTGGATGCCGCAGGTGTGCCCGAGCCCCTGGTACGAGGTGATCTCGTTGACGATGCGCGCGGCCTCGCCGACGTCCCCGTCGTAGCGGTAGAGCGCGAGGACGACCGACAGCTTCTCGCCGGAGAACGGGTGCTCCGGCCCGGCGCCCGTCTCCTCCACGAGAAGCATCCGGCACGTCTCCGGCACCTCGAACCCGGCCAGCCCGGCGATGTGCGGTGCAGACTTCGCGACGACGTCGATGGTCGGGATCGGGCCGCCGTCCGGCCACATCGCGGCACGCAGCGCCTCCTTCTGCGCGTCGTCGCACAGGTGCGCGCCCGCGTCGAGCAGCCTGCGCAACAGCTCGTCGTAGACGGAGGTGTGGGCGACGACGGAGTTGTCGGCGAGGCAGCTCGTCGCATGGTCGAACGTCTTCGCGGCGACGATCGCGGCAGCGGCGTCGGCCAGGTCCGCGGTCTCGTCCACGACGTGCACCGAGTTGCCGACGCCGACGCCGTACGCCGGGGTGCCGGAGCTGTACGCGGCCTTCACCATGCCGGCGCCGCCGGTGGCGACGACGAGGTCCGCCTGCCGCATCAGCTCCTGCGTCTTCGGCAAGGACGGCGCGGGCAGCGACTGCACGAGATCCGCGGGTGCACCGACCTGCTCGCACGCCGCGCGCATGTACGCGACGACCGCCTCCGTGCTCCGCCTGGTGCGCGGGTGCGGAGCGCACACGATCGCGTTGCGCCCCTTCAGCGCGAACAGCGCCTTGACGGGGGGCGTGGCGTCCGGGCCGGTCGTCGGGATCAGCGCGGCGACGACGCCCACGGGCTTGGCGATCTTCACGAGGCCGGCCGACGGCAGTTCCTCGACCACCCCGACGGTGCGCAGCGACGACATGTCCGCGAGGACGCCGGTCACGCGCTTGCCGATCTTCGCGACCTTGTCGGCGTAGTCGCCGAACCCGCCCTCGTCGACGGCGAGCCGCGCGAGCTCCTCGGCGTGGTCCTTGCGCACCACCGCCCACGCGACGGCCGTGACCAGCTCGTCGACCTGCTCCTGGCTGTACTGCTCGATCGCCGCGGCGGCCGCGCGGGCCCGTGCGACGACGGCGCCGATCTCGTCCCGTACGTCGGTGTCATCGCTCATGCCTCCCAAGGGTCGCGGCCCGCGGCGGGCATTCCATGGGTCCGGCGGGGCGAGCCGCCACGGGGTCTTCGTCCTCGCAAGACGTGACCCGCGGGCGGCCGCAGCCCGCATGCTCGGCGCATGGCACGGCTCGTGGTGATCGGCGGCGGGGCGGCCGGCATGTCCGCGGCGTCCGCGGCACGGCGCGTCGACCCTGCTCTCGACGTCGTCGTGTGCGAGGCGGGCGGCTTCGCCGCGTACGGCATGTGCGGCATCCCGTACTACCTCGGCGGCGTCGTCGAGCGGGCCGAGGACCTCCTCGCGTACCCGCCCGAGGTGTTCCGCGAGCGGCGCCGCATCGACCTGCGGCTGCACACGCGCGTCACGGCGCTCGACGCCGCCTCCCGCCGCGTGGCCCTCGACGACGGGGACGTGCTCGACTACGACGCTCTGGTCGTCGCGAGCGGAGCGGACCCGGTGCGACCGCCGATCCCGGGGCTCGACCACGAGCGGGTCGTCACGGTCCGGTCGCTGGACGAGGCGGTCGGCCTGCGCCGGCTGCTCGACGGCGGCGGCGTGCACCGCGCCCTGGTCGTGGGTGCGGGCTACATCGGCCTCGAGGCGGCCGAGGCGCTCGTCGACGCCGGCTGCGACGTCGAGGTCGTCGAGGCACTGCCGCGCGTCCTGCCGACCGTCGACCCGCCGGCGGCCGAACTCGTGGCAGCGGAGCTGTCGCGGCACACCGTGCTGCGGCTCGGGTCGGGGCTCGACGCCGTCCGCGGCCGCGCGGGAGGGCTGACCGCCGTCGTGGACGGCGTCGGGCTCGACGTCGACCTCGTCGTCGCCGCCGTCGGCGTGCGGCCGGCGAGCGGCCTGCTCTGCGCAGCCGGCGCGCGCTGCCTGCCCAACGGCGCCGTCGTCGTGGACGAGGAGATGCGCACGTCGCTCGCGAACGTGTACGCCGCCGGCGACTGCGTGGCGTTGCCGCACCTCGTCCTCGGTGAGCCCGCCTGGGTGCCGCTCGGGCCCGCCGCCAACAAGACCGGCCGGGTGGCCGGGACGGTGGCCGCGGGCGGCTCGTCGTCGTTCGCGGGCATCGTGGGCACCGCCGTGGTGAAGGTGTTCGACCTCGAGGTCGCGCGGACCGGGCTCGGGCTGGACGAGGCGCGGGCGGCGGGATTCGACGCCGTCGCGACGGACGTGGACTCGCGGTCGCGCGCGAAGTACTACCCGGGCACCACGCCGGTGCATGTCCGGGTGGTGCACTCGCCGGGCGGCCGGTTGCTCGGCGCGCAGCTCGTGGGGCGCGAGGGAGCGGCGAAACGTGTCGACGTGTTCGCGGCCGCGTTGCACGCCCGCATGTCCGTCGACGACGTCGCCGCGCTCGACCTCTCGTACGCGCCACCCTTCGCGCCGGTCTACGACCCGGTGCTCGTCGCCGCGGGGCGGGCGGCCATGTCGGAACAAGGGGTTGTCGGATGAGTCTGGAACCGTTGCGGGACAAGCGAAGCACGCTCGCCGAGGCGGCGGCGCACGTCAGCGACGGCGCCGTGGTCGCGCTCGGCGGGGGCCTGTCGGCGCGGCTGCCGATGGCGCTGGTGCGCGAGTTGATCAGGCAGGCGAGGACCGGGCTGCACCTCGTCGGCTCCGCCCACGGCATCGACGTCGACCTGCTCGTCGCGGCCCGTGCCGTACGGCGGTGCGAGGAGAGCTACGTCGGCTTCGAACAGGACCTCGGTCTCGCGCCCGCGTACCGGCGCGCCGCCCAGGACGGCACGGTCGAGATCGCCGAGAGCTGTTGCGCGACCATGCTGGCGCAGCTGCGCGCGGCCGAGATGGGATTGCCGTTCCTGCCCGTCCGCGGCGTGCGCGGCTCGGACATCGCCCGGCTGCACCCCGAGTACGGCGAGGTCACCTGCCCGTTCACCGGGGAGACGCTCGTCGCCGTGCCCGCGCTGCGCCCCGACGTCGCGCTCCTGCACGCGCCCGCCGGGGACCGGTACGGCAACCTGCACCTGGACCAGCCGTACGTGCTCGACGAGCGGTTCGCGTCCGCCGCGAAGACCGTCGTTGCGACGGTGGACGAGATCGTGTCGACGGAGGACGTCGCGGCGCAGGGGATCACGATCCCCGCCCACCTCGTGTCCGCGGTCGTGGAGGTGCCGTTCGGCGCGCACCCGTCGTCGTGCTACCCGCGCTACGCCTACGATCGCGCGCACCTGCGGGAGTATGCCGCCGCTGCGCGGTCACCGGACGGCGCCGCCGACTACCTGCGCACGTACGTCCACGAGGCCGGGTCGGAGGACGGCTACCGCAAGACGGTCGGCGACGAGCGGTTGGGCGCCCTCACGTCCTGGTCGGAGTCGACGGAGGCGTGGGAGGAGCTGTTCGCATGAGTGCCTTCACCCTCGACGAGTGGTTCGTCGTCCTGCTGGCAAGGACGATCCGCCCGAGCGAGACGGTCTTCCACGGGTTCGGCAGTCCCTGTGCGCAGGTCGCCATGCACGTGGCCAAGCGCACCCACGCACGTGACAGCGTGCTCGTCGAGGGCGCGATGTACGCGATCGACCCGACGCCGCCGTTCATCCCGCCGACCAGCAACGACGCCGCGCTCAACCGCGGCGCCGTCTACAGCATGCGGTTCGAGGAGTTCTTCGACGCGGCCCTGCGCGGGGACGTCGACCGGATGTTCCTGTCCGGCGGCCAGATCGACGGCTACGGCAACACGAACGTCACCGCGATCGGCCCGGCCGACCGCCCCAAGGTGAAGCTCGGCGGCGGCGGTGGCGGCTGCAACCTCGCCGCGACGATCCGCAGCCTCACGCTCTGGTGCACGCGCCACCGGTCCGGTCGTGCGCTCGTCGCGTCGTGCGACTTCGTCACCGACATGGGGCACGTGACGCCCTCGGGCAGCAGGTCGGAGCTCGGGTACACCGGCGGCGGCCCGCAGTGGCTCGTCACGGAACTGGGCGTCTTCGACTTCCCCGCCGGCCACGCGCGTCTGCGTCAGGTCTTCCCGGACGTCGGGCTCGACGAGATCCGCGCCGTCACGGGCTTCCCGCTCGACGTGGCCGGCGACCTGCGCCCCGTGGACCCGCCGTCGGCGGCGGAGCTGGCCGCCGTCCGCTCGGTCGACCCACTCGGCGTGCGCCGGGCCGAGTTCGCCGAGCGCGAGCTCTCGCGCACCTTCGACCACGCGTCGGGGGCGAGCTGCGCGTGCTGACGGCGCGGCATCCGCTCGACGCGGTGTTCGCGCCGCGCCGGGTCGCCCTCGTCGGTGCGTCCGACCGTGCCGGTTCGGTGGGCCGGCTGTTGTGGGACAACCTCAGGGCGTTCCCCGGCGAGGTCGTCCCGGTGTGCCGGGCGCGGGCCGTCGGCGGGCAGCCGGCGTACCCGGACCTGCGCGACGTCCCCGGCGACGTCGACCTCGCGGTGATCGCGACGCCGGCGGCGTCCGTGCCCGGCCTCGTCCGCTCGGCCGCGAACAAGGGGATTCCGGCCGTCGTCGTGCTCAGCGCCGGCTTCGCCGAGACCGGAGCCGAGGGTGCGCGGCTGCAGGACGCGCTGCTCGCCGCCGCGCGGGCGGGCGGCGTGCGCGTCGTCGGCCCGAACTGCTTCGGAGTGCAGAACGCCGACCTCCCGCTCAACGCGTCGATCGCCGCCGGTGTCCCCGGCGGTGGCGGCGGCGTCAGCCTGGTGACCCAGTCCGGCTCGTACGGCATGGCCGTGCACACCCTCGCGCACGACGAGGCGATGCCGTTCGCCAAGGTCTACGCCGCCGGCAACAAGGCGGACCTGACCGACGCCGAGGTGCTCGCGTACCTGCGCGACGACCCGGCGACGACGGTCGTCTGCCTGTTGCTCGAGTCGGTCGGCGAGCCGCGTGCGTTCCTGGAGGCGGCACGGAGGACGGCCGCGGTCAAGCCGGTCATCGCCGTCGTAGGCGGGCGTAGCGGGGCGGGGCGGCGCGCGGCGGTGTCGCACACGGCGGCACTGGCGACCGACGACGCGGTGCTCGACGCGGCGCTGCGCCGAGCGGGCGTCGTCCGGGTCCGCACCGGGCTGCAGATGCTCGACGCCGCAAGGGTTCTCGCGACCCAGCCGGCGCCACGGGGCGGGCGCGCCGCGATCGTCACGAACTCCGGCGGCACCGGGGTCGAGCTCACCGACCTGCTCACCGACGAAGGGCTCACCGTGCCCGAGCTCAGCCCGCCGCTGCAGGCGCGGCTGCGGGACCTGCTGCCGGCGTACGGCAACCCGGCGAACCCGGTCGACACGACGCCGGCATGGGACCGGTTCGCCACCGTCTACCCGCAGGCGGTCGAGCTGCTCGCGCGTTCCGGGGAGATCGACGTCGTGGTGCCCGTGCTGTTGCAGCGGGCCGCGTCCGCCGAGGTCGCGGGCGCCGTGCGCGACGCGGCCGCACGCCTGCGGGCCGACGGCGTCGACGTGCCCGTGGTCGCGTGCTGGGTGGCGCCGCGGTCCGCGGACGGCGTCGCCGATCTGCTGCGGGAGGCCGGGATCCCCTGCCTGGCCTGGCCGGAACGCACCGCGAGCGCGATCGGCGCGGCGGTGCGGGCCGGCACCCGCGTCGTGCGCCCGGTGCCGGCGGTCGCGCGGAGAGCGGCGCCCGGCCTGCCGTCCGGGGTCACCGAACCGATGGCGGCACGCTCCCTGCTGTCCGGCGCGGGCGTGCCGGTCGTGGAGACCGTCCGCTGCGCGTCGGCCGACGAGGCCGCCTCGGTCGCGACGCGGCTCGGGTTCCCGTGCGTGCTGAAGGCCGCGCACCGGGACCTCGTCCACAAGAGCGACGCGGGCGGCGTCCGGCTGGGGCTCCGGGACGAGTCCGAGGTGCGCGAGGCCGCCGCCGACCTGCTCGCGCTCGCCGACGGCGCGGCGTTGCTGGTCCAGCCCCAGCGTGACGGCGTGGAGGTCGCCGTCGGCGGCGTCCGCGACGAGGCGTTCGGCCCGTTGGTGCTGGTGGGCTTCGGCGGCGTCCTCGTCGAGCTGTTGCGCGACACGGCGTCCGCGCTCGCCCCCGTCGATCACGCCGAGGCCGTCGCGCTGCTGCGGTCGCTGCGCTGCGCCGCCCGGTTCGACGGCTGGCGCGGCAGCCCGCCGGTCGACGTCGACGCACTCGCCGCCGTCGTCGTGTCCGTGGGCGAACTGCTCGCCGGGACGACCGAGATCGCCGAGCTGGACCTCAACCCCGTGCTCGCCGGCCCGTCCGGCTGCCTCGCCGTCGACTGGCGCGTCCGGATCACCTGAAGTTCGCCCCGCGATAGCCAGGCCCGGGCGAAGATCGGTCCCGTCGTGCGGAAGAAACCCGCTCACGCCGAGACCTAGATTCCTCGCACCATGCGCCGAGCGGGAAGGACGAGGGACATGCTCATCGGCGACAAGGACGTCCTGCTACCGACCACGATGGTCGGGAACTACCCCAACCCACGGTGGTACGACGGCCAGGCGTTCGCGACCCTGCCCAAGGGCGAGTTCATCCACGACTCGATCAGCAAGGAGGCGTTCGAGGACACGGTCGCCGCGATCGTCCACGACCAGGAGGCCGCGGGTCTCGACGTGATCAGCGACGGCAAGGTGTACGGCGGGGACTCGCCGTACGGCACGATCCTGTACTACTACCTGGAACGGATGTCGGGTTACAAGCTCACCGGACCGCCCATCGGGCTGCCCATCTACTCGACCCTGTTCTCGCCCACGTGCGTCGGCGAGATCAACCGCGAGTATCCCTTCCACCTCAACCACCTGCGTGCCGTGCGGAAGGCGACGAAGAATCCCGTCAAGGTCTCCTACACCGGCCTCGGCGTGATCGCCGCCGCGACGACGAACCTGCACTACAAGGACACCAAGGAGCTCGCGCTCGCGCTCGCCAAGGCGTTCAACGAGGACTTCAAGGAGCTCGCCGACAACGGCTGCGACATCATCCAGCTGGACGAGTTCGTGTGGCCGTACGGGATGGGCGACTGGGAGGTCGAGGCGGTCAACGCCTCGGTCGAGGGCGTGGGCTGCCAGTTCTGGGTGCACACCTGCTGGGGCAACTACTCCGGGACGCCCGCGTACTTCCCGGACGAGACGGAGACCGAGTTCGGCGCGTTCGTGCTCGACAAGCGGGCCTCCGACGCACCGGCGCCGGAACGCGCGCACGCGCTCTTCCCGCACGTGCTCGACGCGAACATCCATGCGCTGAACTACGAGGTCGGCCGGACCGGCCCCGACGACCTCAAGCCGTTGGTCGACAACGACTGGAGGAAGCCGTTCGTGGCCGGAGTCATCGACGTGAAGTCGACGGTCACCGAGACCGCCGAGGAGGTCGCGGACCGGATCAGGCAGGTGCTCGAGTACGTGCCGGCCGAACGCCTGGGCCTGTCCACCGACTGTGGCCTGATCAACCTGCCGCGGATGATAGCCGCCGGCAAGCTGCGGGCGCTCGCCGACGGTGCCGCGATGGTGCGGGCCGACCTGCGCAAGTAACCGAGCGCCCCGTTCA
>DASUWX010000198.1:0-59170 GCA_036378185.1 Streptosporangiales bacterium
CGCGCCGCACGAAGAACAACCCCGTGTTGATCGGCGAGCCCGGCGTCGGGAAGACGGCGATCGTCGAGGGCATCGCACAGCGCATCGTCGCGGGCGAGGTGCCCGACACCCTGGCCAACCGGCGGGTCGTGCAGCTCGACCTGTCCGGCATGGTCGCGGGCACGCGCTACCGCGGCGATTTCGAGGAACGCGCGAAGAACGTCATCGACGAGATCCGCCAGCACGCCGACGAGCTGATCGTGTTCATCGACGAGCTGCACATGATGGTGGGCGCCGGCAGCACCGGCACCGAGGGGACGATGGACGTCGGCAACATGCTGAAGCCCGCCCTGGCGCGCGGTGAGCTGCACGTCATCGGTGCGACGACGCTGGACGAGTACCGGCAGAGCATCGAGAAGGACGCCGCGCTGAACCGCCGGTTCCAGCCGATCTTCGTGCCGGAGCCGAGCGTCGACGACACCGTGGAGATCCTCCGCATCCTGCGCGACCGGTACGAGGCGCACCACCAGGTGCGGTTCAGCGACGAGGCGCTCGTCGCGGCGGCGGAGCTCTCCGACCGCTACATCAGCGACCGGTTCCTGCCGGACAAGGCGATCGACCTCATCGACCAGGCCGGCGCGCGCGTCCGGTTGCGCACACGCGCGCCGTCCACCGACGTCCGCGAGCTGGAGCAGCGGCTCGACGAGCTGATGCGCAACAAGGACCAGGCCGTCGCCGACGAGCAGTACGAGCGCGCGTCGAAGCTGCGGGACGAGATCGCCGAGATGCGCCGCCGGATCGAGGAGGCGCGCCGGCAGCGCGAGCCCGCCATCGCCGAGGTGCACGTCGCCGACATCGCGGAGATCGTCTCGCGGTCGACGGGCATCCCGGTGAGCCAGCTGACCCAGGAGGAGAAGGAGCGGCTGCTCAACCTCGAGGAGCAGCTGCACCGGCGCGTCGTCGGCCAGGACGACGCCGTCGCGGCGATCGCCGAGGCGGTACGCCGGTCGCGTTCCGGTCTGGGCGACCCACGCCGGCCCGTCGGCAGCTTCCTGTTCCTCGGGCCCACCGGTGTCGGCAAGACCGAGCTGGCGCGCGCCCTGGCCGAGGCGCTGTTCGGCTCCGACGACCGGATGGTCCGGATCGACATGAGCGAGTTCCAGGAACGGCACACGGTGAGCCGGCTGGTCGGCGCGCCGCCGGGGTACGTCGGCTACGGCGAGTCCGGCGAGCTGACCGAGGCGGTGCGGCGGCGTCCGTACTCGGTCGTGCTGCTCGACGAGATCGAGAAGGCGCACCCGGACGTGTTCAACCTGCTGTTGCAGGTGCTCGACGACGGCCGGCTGACCGACGGGCAGGGCCGCACCGTCGACTTCCGGAACACCGTGCTCATCATGACGAGCAACGTCGGTTCCGACCTGATCGCCGGCAGCGGCGGCGCCGTGGGCTTCGTGACCGACCAGGCGGACGCGCCCGGCCGCTCGCTGGAGCAGCGGCTGCAGCCGCGGCTGCGCGAGACGTTCCGGCCGGAGTTCCTCAACCGGATCGACGAGGTGATCGTGTTCCGGCGGCTGGAGCAGGAGCAGCTGCGGCAGATCACCGAGCTGATCCTCGAGGACACCAGGCGCCGGCTGCACGGGCAGGACATCGTGGTGGACTTCACCGACTCCGCGGTCGAGTGGATCGCGGAGCGCGGCTACCAGCCCGAGTACGGCGCCCGCCCCATCCGGCGCACCGTGCAGCGCGAGGTCGACAACCGGCTGTCCTCGATGCTGCTCGCGGGCGACGTCGACCGGGGGCGACGGGTGACCGTCACCGCCCGGGACGGCGCACTCGCGTTCGACGTGAGCTAGCCGTTCCGGAATCACTCGCGTGGCCGGCATGTTCCTCCCGTGCACGGTCGGGAGCCGATCGCGGACCGTCTTCTCCGCGAGGTACGGCTTCATGCATACGATCACGAGGAGTGTCGACGTGCTTGGACACATCACCGATCCCTCCGCCCCGCAGGGACTCCTGCGCAAGGAGCTGCCCGAACCCGAGCCGGGAGACCACGACGTCGTGATCGGCGTCGCCGCGTACGCCGTCAACCGCGGCGAGCTGACGCTGCTCGCGGACCGGTCCGACGGCTGGACGCCGGGACAGGACGTGGCAGGCGTCGTCGTGCGGGCCGCCGCCGACGGCACCGGCCCGGACGAGGGGACCCGCGTCGTCGGTCTCGCCGACCAGGGCGGGTGGTCGGAACGGGTGGCGGTCCCGTCGCACCGGGTGGCGCCGGTCCCCGACGACGTGTCGTTCGCGCAGGCCGCGTCCCTGCCGGTGGCCGGCCTTACCGCACTGCGGGCGCTGCGGGTCGGCGGCTCGCTGCTCGGCCGGCAGGTGCTCGTGACCGGCGCGAGCGGGGGCGTCGGCTCGTTCGCCGTCCAACTGGCCGCCGCCGCGGGTGCCCGGGTGACGGCGCTGGTGAGCGGGCCGCACCGGTTCGCCGAGGTCGAGGGGCTCGGCGCCACGCAGGCCGTCACCGTGCTCGACGAGCACACCGGGCCGTTCGACGTGGCACTGGACGGTGTCGGCGGCCACGTGCTTCCCGACGTGATCCACCGGATGGCGCCCGGCGGCACGGTCGTCGCGTACGGGGTCGCGGGCGGCGAACGGATGTCGTCGCTCGCGTTCTTCGACTTCGCGTCGGCGCCGCTGACGAAGCTCGTGGGGTTCTTCGTCTACGCGACGGGCGAGGAGACGTTCGCCGACGACCTCGTCGTGCTCGCCGAACTGGTGGCCACCGGCCGCCTGGACCCCAAGCTCGGCGTCGTCCGCGACTGGGCGGAGACCGCCGAGGCGGTGGACTCGCTGCGGCAGCGCAAGGCCGCGGGCAAGGTCGTGCTCACCCGCTGAGCGGATCCCGTCGTTTCGGTACCAAGGTCCTGAGTTCTGCATGTTCGCGTCACGAACAGACACGGCGGTCGTTGGAGGACATGTCGCCGGTTCGTGATGAGACGAGCACACCCGGGACCTAGGTCCTCTTCTTCGTGCCTTCGCGTCATCACGCGCACTCACCGGCGTCTCGCCGTTGCGCAGGCACGAAGGAGGGATCGGCATGACAGCGCTCACGTACGTGGGCAGGCACCGCGCACCGCGCGCGGCCGGCCCGGCCACGGTCGCCCTGCTGCCTGCGTACGACGAGGCCGACGGCATCGCCGCGGCGGTCCGCGGTCTGTACGCGCAGTCCGCGCCGCCGGACGAGGTGGTCGTGGTCGCCAACAACTGCACCGACGACACAGCCGAGCGGGCCCGCGCCGCCGGTGCGTTCGTGCTGGAGCTGCCCGACAACCCCGACAAGAAGGCGGGCGCGCTGAACTGGGCGCTCGCCGCCGTTCTCCCGCGCCTTTCCGACGACGACCGCGTCCTCGTGATGGACGCCGACAGCGTCCTCGACGCGGCGTTCCTCGCGACTGCGGCGGGGTACCTCGACGAGGGCTACGGCGGCGTGGGCGGCACGTTCCGCGGCGGTCCCGGCGGTGGTTTCGTGGGACACCTGCAGCGCAACGAGTTCGCGCGTTACCAGCGGGACGTGAACCGCCTTGACGGGCGCTGCCTCGTGCTGACGGGGACGGCCGCCATGTTCTCCGCCGCGACGCTCCGCGCGGTGTCCCGGGCGCGGCTGTCCGGCCTGCTGCCCGCGGGCGATGGCCGCGGCGGCGTCTACGACACCACGGTGCTCACCGAGGACAACGAGCTGACCTTCGCGCTGCTGCACCTCGGCCACCGGGTCATCGCACCGGCGGAGTGCACGCTCGTCACCGAGGTGATGCCGACCTGGCGTGCGCTGTGGCGGCAGCGGCTGCGCTGGAAGCGCGGCGCCGTCGAGAACTGCGTCCAGTACGGGCTGACGCGGGTCACCTGGCGCTACTGGGTGCGCCAGCTGGTCACGGCGCTCGGGATCGTGGTCTCCGCCGTCTACCTCGGGACCCTGGCGTACGGCGCCGCCACCGGCCGGCTCGGCGTCCACCCGTTCTGGCTGGCGCTGACGGGCGTGTTCGTGCTCGAGCGTGCCGTCACGGTCAGGTACCGCGGCTGGCGCTACATGCTCGCCGCCGCGTCGATGTACGAGCTCGTCTTCGAGTACTTCCTCCAGGCCTGTCACGCGTGGGCGTACGTCTGCGCCGCCACGGGCCGGGAGCGGAGCTGGTGACCGACAAACGGAAGGAACCGACAGACATGTACCAGAAGGCAGCCGCAGCGGCGGGTGCGGCAGGAGCGGGCACGCTGCCCTTCACGGGCGGCAACGCCGTCTACGTTGTCATCGCGGCGTTCGCGCTCCTCGCGTGCGGCGCGGCGATCCTGCGTATCGTGCCCCGCGTCCGCACGAGCAGGAAGTAGCAGATTCACCGTGCCCTCGACACGGGCGGGACGGGTCGCCTCGGCCACGGCGAGGGCCGTGGCCGAGATCGCCGTCAGCGCAGGACTGGCGCTGCTGCTGTTCGCCGCGTACTGGGAGTGGGGAACCGCCTCGGTGACGGTCCACGCGCAGGAACGGCTCATGCGGCAGCTCCACCAGGCCGACGTGCGTCCGCACGCCCACGCCGCCGTGGCATCGCGCAGCCCGGCGGACGCCGCGCCGGCGAACGGGCGACCGCTCGCGGAGATCCGGATCCCGAGGCTCGGCGCGGACTACCGCTACGTCGTCGTCGAGGGCACCACGCCGGCGGACCTGCGCACGGGGCCCGGCCACTACGCCGGTTCCGCACTGCCCGGGAAGGTCGGGAACTTCGTCGTCTCCGGGCACCGCACCACCTATGCGGCACCGTTCAACCGGATCGACGAGCTGCGGCCGGGCGATCGCATCCTCGTGTCCGCGGGCGGCGTCGTCTACGTCTACCGCGTGACCGGCACGCACGTCGTCCTGCCCACCGACCTCGCGGTCACCGCACCCGTTCCCGGGCATCCGGGCGCTACGCCGCACCTCGCGCGGATCACGCTCACCACCTGCCATCCGAAGTACTCCGCCGCACGCCGGCTCGTCGTCGTGGGGCGGCTGGCGGGTACCCGGCGGGCCGGCGGCACCACAGGATCGAGTTGACGTCGTGTACTCGTGGATCTGGCGGCATCTCCCCGGGCCGGCGGTCGCGAAGGCCGTCCAGGCCGTCGTCCTCGCCGTGCTGGTGGCGGCGTTGCTCTGGTACGTCCTGTTCCCCTGGTTGCTGCCGCGGATCCCTGTCGGCTGACCGCCGGGTCCGTCGAGGCATGGGTGGGTGGCGTAGGGGTAGCTCATCGGCATGGCCGAGGACCGCCTGAAGAAGTACCGGGGCAAGCGCGACTTCGCCAGGACGGGCGAGCCGCGCGGGCGTGGCGCCGCCGGGGGCGGGGCGCCGCGGTTCGTCATCCAGCACCATGAGGCGTCCAGCGACCACTACGACTTCCGGCTCGAGGTCGACGGCGTGCTCAGGTCGTGGGCGGTGCCGAAGGGGCCGTCGACCGACCCGCGCGAGAAGCGGCTCGCGGTCCCGACCGAGGACCACCCGCTCGAGTACGGGACGTTCGAGGGCGTGATACCAGGCGGCCAGTACGGCGCCGGCACCGTGCTCGTGTGGGACGCGGGCACGTACGAGAACACCACCGAGCGGAACGGCGAACCGATGTCGATGGCCGACGGGCTCGAACGCGGGCACGTGACCTTCGTGCTGCACGGCGAGAAGCTCGGCGGCGGCTACTCGCTGAACCGCTTCCGCAAGGGCGAGGACGAGTCGTGGTTGCTCGTCAAGGCCGAGGACGACGCGGCCGACGCGCGCCGTGCGCCGGTGCGTACGCAGCCGGAGTCGGTGCAGAGCGGCCGGACCATCGACGACATCGCCGAGGACGAGGATGCCTGACGACCCGGTGGCCGCGCTGCCGGAGCGGCTGCGCGAGCGGACGCGGGCCGGCCGGCCACGCCCGATGCCGTTCATGCTCGCGGTGCTGACGGACGAGTACTTCTCCGACCCGGACTGGGTCTACGAGCGCAAGCTGGACGGCGAACGCGTGCTGGCCGTCCGCGACGGGCCGGACGTGCGACTGGTGTCGCGCAACGACAGGACGCTGAACGGGCACTATCCCGAGATCGTCGAGGCCCTGGAGGCGCAGCCGTGCGAGCGGTTCGTCGTGGACGGCGAGGTCGTCGCGTTCGAGTCCGGCCGGACGAGCTTCGCGCGACTGCAGCAGCGCATGCAGGTGTCCGACCCGCAGCGCGCCCGGGCGACGGGCGTCGCGGTGTTCTACTACGTCTTCGACCTGCTGCACGTCGCCGGCCACGACGTCGTCGCGCTGCCGCTGCGTGAGCGTAAGACGTTGCTGCGCAAGGCGATCGCGTTCGGCAAGCCGCTGCGCTTCACGACCCACCGGCGTGAGCACGGCGAGCGCTACCTGGCCGAGGCGTGCCGGCGCGGCTGGGAAGGCCTGATCGCCAAGCGCGCCGACGCGCCGTACACCGGGCGCAGGTCGGGTGACTGGCTGAAGTTCAAGTGCGTGGCCGAGCAGGAGCTCGTGATCGGCGGGTTCACCGAACCGGCCGGCAGCCGGGTCGGCTTCGGCGCGCTGCTCGTCGGCCACTACGACGACGGCCGGTTCGTCTACGCCGGCAAGGTCGGCACCGGCTACGACCGGGCGACGCTGACCCGGCTCCGCGGACAGCTGGACGAGCTGGAACGCACTGACCCCCCGTTCGACGGGATGTCGAAGCGGCAGCGTGGCGTGCACTGGGTGGAACCGGAGCTGGTCGCGCAGATCGGCTTCACCGAGTGGACGACCGACGGCATGCTGCGCCACCCGAGGTACCTCGGCCTGCGCGACGACAAGGACCCGAGGGACGTGGTCCGCGAGCGCCCGCGGCCCTGACTCCACCTGGCCCGGCGCCACTTCACTTGGCCGCTCGGGTGCGACTTCTTCACTTGGCCGCTCAGGTGCTTCCCACGACGAACGGTGACTTCACACGGGTCCTGCCTCGTGTGAAGTCCCCGTCGATCACGTTGACGTGATCGACGGGCACCCCGGCGGCGCCGGTCAGCCGCCTGGAGGGGGCGGGCACAGGTCAGGCACGCCCCGCGGTGAGGACGCGGGGGCCGTCCGCCGTCACCGCCACCGTGTGCTCGACGTGGGCGGCCCGGCTGCCGTCGGCGCTGCGCAGCGTCCACCCGTCGGTGTCGACGTAGTAGCCGTCGTCGCCGCCGGCGAGGAACCACGGCTCGATCGCGATGACCAGGCCCTCCCACAGCCGCATCCCGTGGCCGGCGGCGCCGTCGTTCGGCACGGACGGCGACTCGTGCATGGCCTTGCCGACGCCGTGCCCGCCGTAGTCGGTGTTGATCCCGTACCCTGCGCCGTGCCCGACCGCGCCGATCGCCGCGGAGATGTCGCCGATCCGCCCGCCGGGGACCGCCGCCGCGATGCCGGCGTGCAACGCGCGTTCGGCCGTCTCGACCAGCCGCAGGTCGTCCGGCCGGGCCGTGCCGACGACGAACGAGACCGCCGCGTCGGCGGCCCAGCCGTCGACGAGCGCGCCGAAGTCGACGCTCAGCAGGTCGCCGTCGGCCAGCCGGTAGCCGTTCGGGATGCCGTGCAGCGCGGCGTCGTTCACCGAGGCGCAGATGACGCCGGGGAACGGCGTGCTCGCGAACCCGGGCAGGTACCCGAGGAACGCCGAGGTCGCGCCGCTGTCGGCCAGTACGTCACGCGCCGTCTCGTCCAGCTCGCTCAGCCGGACGCCGACGGCCGCCTGCGCGCGCACGGCGGCCAGGGCCGCCGCTACGACGTCACCGGCGGCCTGCATCGCGTCGATCTCGGTATGCGTCTTCAGCTCCACCACGAGTCGATCCTAGGTCGGCCGGGACTTGGTGCGGCGGCTACGCTGTCATGACCAGGACTTGACGTCAGGCGGACGGAACGTGACCTTCGAGCAGGTGCCGACCGGGCCCGCGGGCGAGCTGCTCGCCCGCGTGCAGTCGGTCGCGGCCGGGACGCCGTACCGCGTCCGGGCGACCCGCACCGGGTTCGACGTGCTCGGGGACGACGGCGGGCTCGCCTGCCGGGTGCAGATCGTCGACGAGCAGGCCAGGGCGTTCGCGGTCACCGACGAGGCGCCCGGCGGCGACGAGGCCAGGTGGCTCGTGGCCACCGCCGCAGGCCAGCTCGGCTGGACCGAACGCCGCGGCACGGGGGAGCGGCTCGGCCTGCTGGTCGCACTCGCCGGCGGCGGCGCGGTGCTGGTCATGGTCGCGCTCGTCGTCGTCCTGCTCATGCGACTGCTCTAGCCGCACCCGCTGCCGTAGGCTTCCGAGTCACGGACGACGGAGGGGGTGCTCGGATGGCCCAGGGCTTCGGGGTCGACATCGGCGGCAGCGGCGTCAAGGGCGCGCCGGTCGACCTGGACGCGGGCGAGTTCGCCGAGGAGCGGATGCGGATCGAGACGCCGCAGCCCTCGACCCCCGACGCCGTCGCCGCTACGGTCGCCAAGGTCGTCGAGCACTTCGGCAAGCGCTCGGGCGCCGGCCCGATCGGCATCACCGTCCCCGCCGTCGTGAAGTCCGGCGTCGTCCGCACGGCGGCCAACATCGACCGGTCCTGGATCGGCGCCGACGCCGACACCCTGTTCCGCACGGCGCTCCGCCGCGAGGTGCACGTGGTCAACGACGCCGACGCCGCGGGCGTCGCCGAGTCCAGGTACGGCGCGGCGCGGGGGACCACCGGCCTGGTCTTCGTCGCCACCCTCGGCACCGGCATCGGCAGCGCGCTGCTGCACGACGGCAAGCTGATCCCCAACAGCGAGCTGGGGCACATCGAGCTCGACGGCAAGGACGCCGAGCTCACGGCGGCGGCGCGCAACCGGGAGGAGAAGGACCTGTCCTGGGAGGAGTACGCCGACGCCCTGCAGCGCTACTTCGCCCGGATCGAGGACCTGCTCTGGCCGGACCTGATCGTCGTCGGCGGCGGCGTCAGCAAGAGGTCGGAGAAGTTCCTGCCGCTGCTGCACCTGCGCGCGCCGATCGTCGCGGCGCAGCTGCACAACTCCGCCGGCATCGTCGGCGCCGCGATCACCGCCGCCGAGCGCTCCGCCTGATCCACACCCGCCAAGGGCGGTCCCCTGTGGTGCCTCGCCTGGGGGCTCACGTGGGTACGTTGCCGGGGCTATAGCGCGAGCAACGCCACCACCACGATGTGGAACCACGTGACGTGGGTACGTTGCCGAGGCCATAGCGCCGGCAACGTACCCATGTCAGGTCCCGTGCAGACCGTCGCGCGGGAGACCGTCGCGGGGGAGATCGTCCGGCGGGGGCCGGCTACGAGAAGACCGAGCGGCCCTGGTCGTCGACGTCCTTGGCCAGGCGCTGCGCCAGGTACAGCGACTCGCACGCCAGCTCGATGGCCGAGGCCGCGTAGCCGGGCGCGTCGCCCTCGCCGACGCCGAGCCGGTGCAGCACGTCGCTCACCACGCCTGCCGCCGGCACCGCGGCGACGATCTGCTCGGCGGGCACGTCGGCGCCGGTGACGACCCGGTGGCCGGTACCGACGGTCTCGGCCAGCGGGGCGAGGTCGATCCCGGCGAGCCGCGCGCGGGCGGTGTCGGCGACCGACCGCCGCAACAGGTGCACGAGCAGGTCGGTGACGTCCGCCTCGTCGGACGCCTCGATGCCGGACTCGAACTCCAGCTTGCCGCGCAGCACGTGCGGCACGCCCTCGAGGTCGACGGGCCGGGCGACCGGCTCCGCCTCGCCGCTGATCGCCGCGCGGCGCAGCGCCGCCGCGGCGACGGTCTCCGCGCCGGCGATCGCGAACCGCGCCGAGACGCCCGAGCGCTGGTCGACCTCGGGCGTCTCGCGCAGGTAGCGCGCGAACCGCGCGGTGATCTCGACCAGGTGGTCGGGCACCGCGGCGACGAGGTCGGCCTCCTGCCGGACGAGCGCGACCTCGTCGGTCAGCTCCGGCGGGTAGTGCGTGCGGATCTCCGCGCCGAACCGGTCCTTGAGCGGGGTGATGATCCGGCCGCGGTTCGTGTAGTCCTCCGGGTTGGCCGACGCCACGAGCAGCACGTCGAGCGGCAGCCGCAGCAGGTAGCCGCGGATCTGTATGTCCCGCTCCTCCATCACGTTGAGCAGGGCCACCTGGATGCGCTCGGCGAGGTCGGGCAGCTCGTTGACGGTGACGATGCCGCGGTGGGCGCGGGGGACCAGCCCGTAGTGGATGGTCTCCGGGTCGCCGAGGCTGCGGCCCTCGGCCACCTTCACCGGGTCGACGTCGCCCACGAGGTCGCCCACCGAGGTGTCCGGCGTCGCCAGCTTCTCGGCGTACCGCTCGGACCGGTGCCGCCACGCCACCGGCAGGTCGTCGCCGAGCTCGGCCGCGCGCCGCCGCGACGCGGGCGTGATCGGCTGCAGCGGGTGTTCGCCGAGCTCGGCGCCGGCGATGACCGGCGTCCACTCGTCGAGCAGGTCGACGATGCTGCGCAGCAGCCGGGTCTTGCCCTGGCCGCGCTCGCCGAGCAGCACGACGTCGTGCCCGGCGATGAGCGCGCGTTCCAGCCGCGGCAGGACGGTGTCGTCGAAGCCGACGATGCCGGGCCACGGGTTCCGCCCGGCGCGCAGGGCCGCCAGCAGGTTGTCGCGGATCTCGGCGCGGACGCTGCGCGGCCGGTGTCCGGCGGCGCGCAGTTCGCCCACGGTGGTGGGAAGGCCCGGCGGGGGTTCCGGGTGTGGCGGAGTGTTCGGAGTGGGGGGCGTGGGGGTCACAGACGTCACGACCCCGACGTTACGTCGCGCGCGAGGGCATCGTCATGTACCTTGATGTCGAGGCAGAAAGCTCGACGTCAAGGTAAACGAGGGAGTGCTCATGTGGGATGCGAAGCAGTACGAGCGGTTCGCCGCCGACCGTGCCCGGCCGTTCCACGACCTCGCCGCACGGGTCGCCGCGGACGAGCCCGGTTACGTCGTCGACCTCGGCTGCGGCACCGGCGAGACGACCGCGACGCTGCTGGACCGCTGGCCCGCCGCGCGGATCACCGGCGTGGACGCCTCGACCGAGATGCTCGCCGAGGCCGACCGCTATGTGGTACCTGGCCGGCTGGACTTCGTCCACGCGGACCTGCGCTCGTGGCAGCCGGCCGAGCCGGTCGACGTGCTGCTCTCGAACGCGACCTTCCAGTGGGTGCCCGAGCACCTCGACCTGCTGCCCGGGTTCGTCAAGTGGCTGTCTCCCGGCGGCTGGTTCGCGTTCCAGGTGCCCGGCAACTACCGGGCGCCGGCGCACGCGATCCTCACCGAGCTGCGGCTGTCACCGCGCTGGCGCGACCAGGTGGGCGAGGGCGCGGACCGGCACCTGGACGTGCACGACCCGGACGTCTACCTGCGCACGCTCGCCGGTCTCGGCTGCCGCGTCGACGCGTGGGAGACCACGTACCTGCACGTGCTACCCGGCGACGACCCGGTGCTGGAGTGGATCAAGGGCACCGGCCTGCGTCCCGTGCTCGCGGCGCTGGACGACGCCGACCGTGACGAGTTCGTCGGCGAGTACGCGGCGCGGCTGCGGGAGGCGTTCCCGCGCGAACACTTCGGCACCATCCTGCCGTTCCGCCGGATCTTCGTGGTCGCCCAGGCCCGGCTCACACGGCCGCCTGAGCGGTAGCGACGAGCGGTGGTTGCGCGAGACGGCGGCCGGACGAGCACAGCACAGTGCTCATGGTGAGCTCGCCGGCGCTCGCTCACGGCCGAGTGAGCGTCACCGGGTCGCCGGTGCGGACCGACAGCTCCCGTGCCGCGCTCCCGCCGTTGACGGCCAGCTCCAGCGAGCCGTTCGAGTCGACGTAGACGAGCAGCGCACCGGCCGGCACGCCGCCGTAGGAGCGCGCGCGGACCGCGGTCTCGCGCCGCTCGCCCACGGCGACGGCCACCGCGGGGACGTCGGCGAGGCCGGCGCGCGCCAGGTCGTCCTGCGTACCCGCGACACAGACGTTGCCGTAGGTGTCGACGTCCACGACCTCGGTGGCGAGCGAGCCGTCCGCCACCTCCGGTCGCGGCTCGGGCAGCCGGACCAGCGACGCCGGGTCCACGGCGCTGCCGAACGAACCCAGCGGTGTGCCCGACGCCAGCCGGCCGGCCGTCGGCGAGAACACGTCGCGGCCGTGGAACGTCGCCGAGACCGGTTGCAGGAACAGCGATTCCTCGGTGAGTGCGACCGCCTCGGCCACGCCGCCGAGCCGTTCCGCGGCGGGCACGAGCAGTCCGTTGTCCGGGCCGACGAGGACACTCTCGCCGGCGCGCACGGCCACCGCGCGGCGTGCGGTGCCGACGCCCGGGTCGACGACGGCGAGGTGGACGGCGGGCGGGCACCACGGCACCGTCCGTGCCAGTACCCGGGCGCCGCGGCGGACGTCCTGTGGCGGCACCTGATGGGTGACGTCCAGCACCCGTGCGTGCGGCGCGAACCGGGCCAGCACCGCCTTGCAGATCGCGACGTAGGAGTCGTCCAGCCCGAAGTCGGTCGTGAACGTGACCAGGTCGTAACGCGTGCCCGTGTCGCTCATCCCGGCATCATTCCGGACGGCGCCGCCGGGTGTCCCCCGGGTGCGGTCACTCCGGTGGCGGCGGTGCGGGCAGCGGCAGCCGGTTCCCGTTCTGGTCGAACACGTCGGCTCCAGCGGTGAGCACGAAGTCGGCCGCGGCGACGGCGAGCGCGAGCGGCGACGACGCCTTGCCGTCCGGGTCGGGCGTCAGCACGGTTACCCACAACGGGGGCTCGAACGCCGCGGCCTCGTCACCGAGGTAGCCGGCGAGCTCGTCGAGGCCCTCCACGCGGGTGGGCCCGGTGGCGAGCACGTGCCGGGTCCGCACCTTCTCCAGCAGTTCCGCCGGCGGTGCCTCGGCGGTGACCGCGACGAAGCACAGCCGTGCGCCGTCCGCCAGGACGTCGTGGTGCGGCTGCTCCGGGCCGGTGGCGATGCGTACGCCGGCGCGGAACGCCCAGCCGCCGCACTCGGCGACCATCCCCTCGGCGAGCTGGGTGAGGCAGCCGTCCTCGGACTCCGGGCACCGCGGGCTGAGCGTCACGAGCCAGAGCGGCAGGTCGTCGGCCGGAATGTCGACGGGCCCGACGAGGTCCTCGACGTCCTCGGCGTCGGCGAGCACCTCGGGTGCGGAGAGGTGGCAGAGCTCGCCGTTCCGGCAGGTCACGGTGCCGGGCCAGTCGTCGTCGGCGTCGGCGACCGCCTCGGGCTCGGGCGCGTGCGTGCGGGAGACCAGATCGCGGATCAGCGCGGACGTGGGTTCCTCACGGGTGCAGATGTGGATCTCCACGCTCACGTCGCTCCGTTGCGGCTCGGGGGGCTACACCCCCGGCTCAAGTCTGCCCCACTCCGAACCAGGCCGCATGCCCACCGTGGTGAGACATCTACGGTACGTGACCAGCGCCTCTGTGCACAGCCGGAGAAATCGATTACTGTGCGGCCTGGGACCGCGGAGACGCGGGGGCCGACATGGCCGGCCGGCCTGCGATCCATGGGAGGGGCCGAATGTCGTCGCGCATCTTCGGAATCGGAGCCGCCGCGATCCTCGCGGCGTCGTTCGCCACGGGCGGCGCTGCGGGCGGCGCGGAGACCGTGACGGTCACGCCGGGCAGTGTCGGGCAGATCGCCAAGCTCACCGGCGAGGGCTCGATCAACCACACGGACACGCGGTGGCAGGTCGTCGGCACCGACCTCGGCATCATGTGGGACAGCGGGCGCGGCACGATGCTGCAGGCCTTCGGCGACACCTACGGCCAGGGCTGGGGCGGCAATGGCGGCGGCCCGGCCTCCGCCGACTGGCGCTGCCAGACGATGGCGGTGTCGACCGACCACGACCCGGCCGACGGCATCACGTTCGACTCGATGGTCGAGGACACGCCGGGCCACGCGAAGCAGTTGCTCGACTGCGGGAAGGGCGCGGACGGCGAGGCGACGGTGATACCGACGGCGGGCGTGTCCGTCGGCGGACGGCAGTACATGCACTTCATGTCCGTGCACGAGTGGGGCGCGCCGGGCCACTGGACGAACAACTACGGCGAGCTCGCGTACTCCGGCGACGGCGGGCAGGACTGGACGAAGGTCGACTCCGTCCGCTGGGCCGGCGACGGCAACTTCGCCATGGCCGCGTTCACGAAGTCCGCCGGCTTCGTCTACATGTTCGGCACGCCTTCCGGTCGCTACGGCGGCGCCGCTGTGGCGCGGGTCCCCGAGAAGCACGTGCTCGACCTGTCGAAGTACCAGTACTGGACCGGCGACGACTGGGTGACCGGTGACGAGCACGCGGCGAAGGTGATCGTGCCCGCGCCGGTGGGGGAGCTCTCGGTGGCGTACGACAGCCATCTCGAGCGGTGGTTGATGGTGTACCTGGACGACCCGGGCGGCAAGATCGTGCTGCGCAGCTCCGCGCGGCTCGCCGGTCCGTGGTCGGAGCCGAGGACCCTCGTGTCGAGCAGCGACTACCCGGCGCTCTACGGCGGTTTCATCTACCCGTGGGCGCTGTCCGGCGACGACCTGTACTTCGTGATGAGCCAGTGGGGCCCGTACAACACCTACCTGATGCACGCCGAGCTGTCCTGAGCCCGGGTCCGCGCCTGCGGCCTGCCTGTCGGTGCCGAGTGGCAGGGTGCCGGCATGGCACTGCGAACGAAGGCACACTGGTTCGGCGTCGTCCTCGACGCGCCGGACGCCCGCGAGCTCGCGAGGTTCTACGAACGGCTGCTCGGCTGGCGGATCTTCGCCGACGAGCCGCGCTGGGTGACACTCGCGCCGTCGAAGGACGCCGGCTACAACCTGGCGTTCGCCACCGAGGAGCACTACGCCAGGCCCGTCTGGCCGACGAAGCCGGGGGAGCCGCAGATGGAGCTGCACCTCGACTTCGAGGTCGACGACCTCGAGCAGGCCGTCGCGCACGCCGTGAGCGTCGGCGCCGAGGTGGCCGGCTTCCAGCCGCAGGAGGAGGTGCGGGTGATGCTCGACCCGGCCGGTCACCCGTTCTGCCTGTACGTCGAGACCTGAGCCTGTGGATCATGCCGCCGCGATGTCGGTCCCTGCGGGCATGATCACGGCATGGACGAGGAGGCGGTCCGCGAGCGGGCGCGGGAGCTGCGGCTGGCCGGCCGGTCGTGCCGCCAGATCGCCGAGGCGCTGGGCCTGACCCAGCGTCGGGCCGAGCGGCTGGTCGAGGGGCTGCCGGTCCCGGAGTGGACCCGCCGCCCGCGCGCCAAGGACGACCTGCGCGCCCGGGCGCGGGAGCTGCGCGCCGCCGGTTGGACGTACCCGCAGATCGCCGCCGAGCTCGGCGTGTCGAAGAGCTCCTGCAGCCTCTGGCTCCGCGACATGGAACCCCCGCCGGTCACGGGGGAACGCGAGCGGTTCAGCTCCGAGCGCGCCTACGCCATGTGGCGCGGCCGGTGGAAGGAACGCCTCGCCCGACGCAACGCCGCGCGGGACAACGAGAAGCTCGCGGCCGCACAGGAGATAGGGCGGCTGACCGATCGCGAGATCCTCGTCGCCGGTGCGATGCTGTACTGGGCCGAGGGCACGAAGAGCAAGCCCTGGCGTCGCTCGGAGCGGGTCACCTTCGTCAACAGCGATGCGCAGCTTATCCGCTTCTACCTGGCCTGGTTGCGGCTCGTCGGGGTGACCGAGGACCGGCTGCGGCTGAACGTACAGATCCACGAGTCCGCAGACGTCGCCGCCGCGGTCCTGTTCTGGGCCGAGCTGACAGGCATCCCGGCCGAGCGGTTCGGCAAGACGACCCTGAAGCGGCACAATCCGAAGACCGTGCGCAAGAACGTCGGCGACGCCTACCGCGGCTGCCTGGTCGTCCGGGTGAGTCAAGGCGCGGAGCTGTACCGCAGGATCGAGGGTTGGACCGCCGGGGTCGTGCACGGTGCACTGGCCGCGGAGGCTCGGCGCGGTACGGTAGTCAGTGCGCCGGTCATCGACATCGCACGACTGCGAGCGCATCTGACCGGTTGATCCCGGATGGTGTAATCGGCAACACTCGCGGTTTTGGTCCGCGCATTCGAGGTTCGAGTCCTCGTCCGGGAGCTGGGCGCACCTATCGAGGTTCGACTCCTCTCCTCGCGAGCCGACCCAGGCCGGAGGCCTACGTACCGGTAGGTATTCTCGGGGTGCAAGACGCACGGCTCGCCCCGCCAAACCGCCACGAGGAGTTCGCGCGTGAGCGTACGTCCCCCGGTCGTCGTGGTCCTCGCCGCAGGCGAGGGCAAGCGGATGCGTTCGGCCACCCCCAAGGTGCTGCACGGTATCGGCGGCCGGAGCATGCTCGGCCACGTGCTCGCCGCGGCGCGGGCGCTGGAGCCGGAGCGGGTGGCCGTCGTCGTCGGGCACGGCCGCGAGGCCGTCACGCCGCACCTCGCCGAGATCGACCCCGCCGCGCTCCCGGTGGTGCAGGCCGAGCAGCACGGCACGGGCCACGCCGCGCGGCTCGCCCTCGACGCCCTGCGGGACAAGGGCGACGTCGCCCGGCGGCGGAGTGAGAGCGGCACGGTGCTCGTCCTCCCCGGCGACGCGCCGCTGCTCACGGCCGAGACGCTCGGGCGGCTCGTGGCCAGGCGCGAGGAGACCGGCGCCGCCGTCGTCCTGCTCACCGCGCTCATGCCCGACCCCGACGGCTACGGCCGGGTCGTCCGCGACCATGGCGGCGGCGTCGAGCGCGTCGTCGAGCACAAGGACGCCACCGAGGAGGAGCAGCGGATCGCCGAGTGCGCGATGTCCGTGTACGCGTTCGACGGCGCATACCTCGCCGCCTCGCTCACCCGGCTGACCACCGACAACGCGCAGGGCGAGGAGTACCTCACCGACGTCGTCGGGCTGGCCGCCCGCGACGGCCGCGGCGTCGAGGCGATCGTGGCGCCCGACCACCGCGAGACGCTCGGCGTCAACGACCGGGTCCAGCTCGCCACCGCCGGCCGCGTGCTGAACGACCGGCTGCTCGAGCACTGGATGCGCGCCGGCGTCACCGTGGTCGACCCGGCCACGACCTGGGTCGACGCCGACGTCACGTTCGAGCCCGACGCCACCGTGCTGCCGTTCACGCGCCTGTGCGGGCGCACGCACCTCGCCGCGGGCGCCGTGGTCGGTCCCTCCACCACTCTTCTCGACACGCGGGTCGACACGGGCGCCACGGTCACCAGCACGCATGCCGTGGCCGCCGAGATCGGGCCGGGCGCGAACGTCGGTCCGTGGACCTACCTGCGGCCGGGCGCCAGGCTCCGTGAGGGTGCCAAGGCCGGGGCGTTCGTCGAGGTGAAGAACTCGACCGTCGGCGAGGGCTCGAAGGTGCCGCACCTCAGCTACGTCGGCGACGCGGAGATCGGCGCGCACACCAACATCGGCGCGGCCACCGTGGTCGTCAACTACGACGGCATCGAGAAGCACGCCACCCGCATCGGCGACCACGTCCGCATCGGCAGCGACACGATGCTCGTCGCGCCCGTCGCGGTGGGGGACGGCGCCTACACGGCCGCCGGGTCCGTGATCGTCACCGACGTGCCGCCCGGCGCGATGGCCGTCGCGCGCGGGCGGCAGCGCAACGTCGAGGGCTGGGTGGAACGCAAGCGGGCGGGTACGGCTTCGGCGGAGGCGGCTCGCGCGGCTACCGCACGTGCTGCTACAGAACGCGCAGCGGTTTGCGAGGACGGCGAGGTGGGGGAGACTTGACGGCGATGGGAACGGTCAGGTCGTGGTGCACGGCCGAAGGTCGCAAGGTGCTCGGTAATGGTCACAAGGTGCTGGGCAACGGTCACAAGGTGACGTGCAGATGACGGCGGCGCAGGGGGGACGGTCGATGACCGGCATCAAGGCCACCGGCCAGAAGAAGCTGATGGTGTTCGCCGGGCGCGCGAACCGCGAACTCGCCCAGGAGGTCGTCGAGCACCTCGGCATCGAGCTGACCCCCACGCAGGTCTACGACTTCCCGAACGGCGAGATCTACACGCGGTTCGAGGAGTCCATCCGCGGCTGCGACGCCTTCATCCTGCAGAGCCACTATGAGCCGATCAACGAGCGGATCATGGAGCAGCTCATCATGGTCGACGCCGCCAAGCGCGCGTCGGCCAAGCGGATCACCGTGGTCATCCCGTTCTACGGCTACGCCAGGCAGGACAAGAAGTCGCGCGGCCGCGAGCCGATCACCGCGCGGCTGATGGCCGACCTGTTCAAGACCGCCGGCGCCGACCGCCTCATCGCCGTCGACCTGCACACCGCGCAGATCCAGGGCTTCTTCGACGGGCCGGTGGACCACCTCTACGCGCTGCCCGTGCTCGCCGACTACATCAGGGACCGGCTCGACCCCGCGGAGACCACGATCGTCTCCCCGGACGCCGGGCGCGTGCGCGTCGCCGACCAGTGGTCGGATCGGCTCGGCATGCAGCTGGCGATCATCCACAAGCGGCGCGACCCGTACGGCAAGGAGCGGGACGTCTCCGTCCGCGAGGTGGTCGGTGAGGTCGAGGGCCGCACCTGCGTGGTCGTCGACGACATCATCGCCACCGGCGGCACGATCGTGAAGGCGTCCGACGCGCTCATGGCCAACGGCGCCCGCGACGTCGTCGTCGCGGCCACCCACGCGCAGCTGTCCGGCCCCGCCGTCGACCGGCTGAAGAACGCGCCGATCCGCGAGGTCGTCGTCACCAACACGCTGCCGATCCCGGACGAGAAGCGGTTCGACAAGCTCACCGTGCTGTCGATCGCGCCGATGCTCGCCCGGGCCATCCGCGAGGTGTTCGACGACGGCTCGGTCACCAGCCTCTTCGACGGCCAGGCCTGACCTCGCGACCGGGCGACCGTCGGAACGTCATGCGGTCGCCGGCGGGCGGGTCGAGCCTGATCGGCCGATCGGGCACCCCGTCGATCACGTTGACGTGATCGACGGTGGCTTCACACGACGCAGGACTCGTGTGAAGGCACCGTTCGTCGGGTGAAGCTCAGGCGGCGCCATGTGAGGTCGGGCGCGGGCAGGGCCAACGTCACGAGGTGGCCGGCGGGCGGGGGCCGAGGACCTCGCCGTCGAGCAGGTGCGGCGCGTGCCGCCAGGCGGTCATCTCGGCGCCGTGCACCTTCCAGCGGGCGTCCCAGCCGGCGTTGTACCGCGCCGCGTCCAGCTCGAACGCGAGCGTACGCAGCCGCGCCGTCAGCACCCCGTGCCACGGCTGCGGCAGGGCGCCCTCGCGCTGCAGCGCGAGGCCGTGGGCCAGGCAGAGCCCGTGTGCGTGCCCGACGAGCCGGTCGCGTGCGGGGTCGGCTGCCGCGACGGCGAGCAGCCGGCGCGCGTCGCGTTCCGCCGAGGCGACGACGGCGCAGGCGCGGCAGGCGACGGGCCGGAACGCCGGCGCGATCGCCGCTCGGATCGCGCGCCGGGGCGACAGGGCCCCCGTCCACCGCCACCGGGCGGCGGCACGCAGCCGTGCCGCCGGTGTGTCGGGCAGGACGGCCAGCCGGTCGGCCGCCCGCCCCACCTCGGCCTGCCGGCGGGCGGCGTTGTAGGCGGTCACGCCGTCGGTGACGTCCAGGGACGCGGTCATCGCGAGGTCGCCGAGGTGGTTCCCGCACAGCACCGCCTCGAGCCGCAGCTCGCGCGCCGGCGTGCCGCAGGTGGCCAGCCAGTCGAGGAAGCGCCACCTGGCCCGGTGCCGGGCGGCGCAGATCGGGCAGGCGGGCGTGGTGAGCAGCAGGTCGACGTAGGCGTCGACGGAGCTCTTCAGCGCACGTTCCTCGGCGTCCAGCGCCGCCTGCCGGTGCGGCGACCAGCAGCGGTCGCGGGCGACGCGGTCCGGGTCGTGCCCGGTCAACGCCACCGCGGCCTCCTGGACGTCGCCCTCGAGCGTGGCGAGGAGCCGGTCCGTGACGAGCCGCGCCACGGGCACCGTGCTCGTCGCGATCAGCTCCGCCGCGTGGCCGAGACAGGCGCCGGGGCCGACGGCGTAGGTCTCCCGCAGCGAGGCCGACCCGGCCAGGGTGCGCCGCAGCGAGCCGCGCATGCCCTCGGCGCCGCGCCGCGCTGCGAGGCACGGCGGGCACGGCGCGACGGGCCCGCGCACGGTGCCGGCGAGCCGGCGCAGCCCCGCGTGCGCGACGTCGTCGAACAGGCTGGTGGCGAGCCAGCTCGCCGACATCCGCAGGTCGAGCAACCGCCGCGTGTGCGGCGCGCAGAGCCCGAGCGAGCCGGCCAGCGTCTCCTTCATCCCGGGGTCGGCGTTGGTCTCGTTCTCGTAGGTGAAGAACCACGCGCGCACGGCGTCCTCCTCGCGCGCGCAGACCGGGCAGGCGTCCTCGGTCAGCCGGCGGTCGAGCTCGTCGACCGTCGTCGGGTCCGGGACCCTGCGCCGTGGGCTCATGCCAACCAGGAGACCACGTAGAAGCCGGCGGTGGCGGCGGCCAGGCCGGCGGCGAGGCTGACCACGACGTTGCCCGCGGCCTCGAGGGGTGAGCCCTCCTCGAGCAGCCGCAGGGTCTCGAAGCTGAACGTGGAGAACGTGGTCAGCGCGCCGCAGAAGCCGGTGCCGGCGAGCGCGAACGCCCACGCGGGCAGGACGTGCGCGGCGGACAGCCCGAGCATGACGCCGAGCACCAGCGAACCGGTGACGTTGACCGTCAGCGTCCCCCACGGGAACACCTGGTCGTGCCGACTCTGCACGACGCGGTCGGTGACGTACCGCAGCGGCGCGCCGACGGCGCCGCCGAGCAGCACGGCGAGCAGCGCGCTCATGGGGCGTCTCGCACCGGCTCGCCGCCGACGTACCTGATCACCTCGACGGCGTCGACGAGGACCAGGCCCTCCTCGACGATCTCCTCGAGCTGGGGGAGGAACGAGCGGATGCGCGCCTCGGTGTCGACGATGACGATCGCCACGGGCAGGTCCTCGCTGAGGCTGAGAATGCGGCTGGTGTGGATCCGGGACGCCTTGCCGAACCCCTCGACGCCGCGGAACACGCTCGCGCCGGCCAGGCCGTGCCGGTGCGCGCGGTGCACGATCTCCGAGTACAGCGGATGGTGGTGGTACTGGTCGCTCTCGCCGATGATGACCGTCAGCCGGTAGGCGTCGCCCTCGAGCTTCATCGCTGCGCTCCGTTCCTCCGTACCGGCCGTCTCGCCAGCAGCCGCGCGGCGATCACGCCGAGCCACACGGCCGCGAGCCCGCCCACCACACTGTCCAGCAGGTAGGTGTTGGCGAGCAACCATGCTCCCGCACCGCCGAGCCCGCGGATCTCACCGGTCACCGTGGAGAAGGTGGTGTAGCCGCCGAGCACCCCGACGCCGAGGAACGGGCGCAGGTACCGGCCGGGCCGCCACACCTCGGACACGAAGACCATGAGCAGCCCGAGCAGGAAGCTGCCGCTGACGTTGATGAGCAATGTGCCCCACGGGAACCCGTGCGGCGGCGTCGGCAGCGCGTGGCCGACGGCGTACCGGGCCGCACTGCCCACCGCGCCGCCGACGGCCACGACGGCGAGCACGTCGAGATGCGAGACGAGCCGGCGCAGCCGGCCACGCCCGCCGGGAGCGCGCCGGAAGACGTCGGCCGCTCCGGGCGACGGGCGAAGCAGCGTACGCCGGACCGGCCGGCGCACCGTGGGTTCCGGGTCGTGGTCGTCGGACAGCGGGGGCCCCTCTCCGTCCAGGGACCGTTGGCGACGAATCCGTCGCGGTTGCTGCGGCGAGCCCCTCCGCCGATTACCGACCGGCCCAGTCTATCCGGGGCCGCCCGGCCGCCCGGCATGATGGCGAGGGTGGACCGTGAGACCGAGCTGGCGGACGAGTACACCCGGGTCCGGCCGCGGCTGGTCCGCATCGCGTACGCGCTGGTGGGCACCAGGGCCGAGGCGGAGGACGTCGTGTCCGACTGCTGGCTGCGTCTCGTCGCGGCGGACCGGAAGGAACGCATCCGGGACGTGGCTGCGTGGGCGGTCGTCGCGGTCGGTCGCGCGGCGCTCGACGTGCTGCGGTCGGCCCGCCGGCGTCGCGAGGAGTACGTCGGGCCGTGGCTGCCGGAGCCGGTGGTCGGGATCGACGGCCAGGACACCGACCCGGCCGAGCGGGCCGCCTTCGACGAGACGGTGAGCTACGCCGTCATGGTGCTGCTCGAGACCCTCACGCCGGCCGAACGGACGGCGTGGGTGCTGCACGACCTGTTCGACCTGCCGTACGCCGAGGTGGCCGACGTCGTCGGCCGCAGCCAGGCCGCCGTCCGCCAGCTCACCGCGCGCGCCCGCGCGCACGTCGCCGCAGGCGCTCCGCGGGTGCCCGTCGACGAGAGCCAGCACCGGCGCACCGTCGCGGCGTTCACCCGGGCCGCTGCCGACGGCGACCTGGACGCGCTGCTGCGGACGCTCGACCCGTCGGTGGTCCTCACCAGCGACGGCGGCGGCGAGGTGACCGCGGCGCGCCGTCCGGTGTCGAGTGCGGACCGGGTGGCGCGGTTCCTGGCACATGTCGTCGGCCGGCTCGGGCCGCACGAGCGGCTGGTCGAGGTGACCGTCAACGGCGAACCCGGCTTCGCCGTGGTCCGCGGCGGGCAGCCCGTCTACGTCGGCGCGGTCACCGTGCGGGACGGGCTGGTCCGCCGAGTCGACGTCGTCGCAGCTCCGGCCAAGCTGTCGCGCTTCCCGGGCGCCGCAGGCTGAGCAGGTCAGTGCGGCTCGCCGCCGGACACGAAGGCGTCGCGGGGGTGCTCGACGGACGCGAGCGAGACGATGTCGCGGCCGAACAGCGCCGCCGTGAGCCAGACGGCCAGCACCCGGACCTTGCGCTCCCAGCTCGGCACCGCGAGCACGTGGTAACCGCGGTGCATGAGCCACGCGGGCAGGCCCTTGACCACGATCCGGCGGTACTGGAAGATGCCGCGGCCCATGCCCAGCGTCGCCACCGCGCCCAGGCTGTGGTGCAGGTACGGCTTCGGCGTCCTGCCGCGCAGCGTGCGGACGATGTTGCGGCCCAGCAGCTTGCCCTGGCGGAACGCGTTCTGCGCGTTCGGCACGACGTGGGCGCCGGGCACAGGCGAGGTGAGGTCGGGCACCGCGGCGTCGTCGCCGGCGGCCCACGCGTCCGGCACGGGCGCGTCGGCGCTGCCGACCCGCAGGTCCGGGCGCACCACGATCAGGCCGTGCTCGTCGACCGGCAGGTCGGTGTGCCCGTGGACGACCGGGTTCGCCGCGTTGCCCGCGGTCCACACGATCAGCTCCGAGTCGAACTCCTCGCCGCTCGACAGCACCACGTGCCCGTCCACCGCGGAGCGCACCTGTGTGTTCAGGTGCACCCGCGCGCCGCGCCGCTCGAACGAACGCACCACCCAGCGCGCCGGTCCCTCGCCGACCTCGGGCAGGACCCGCGGCGACGCCTCGACGAGGTGGAACCGCAGCTCGGAGGGATCGATCTCGGGGTACGTCCTCAGCAGCGACGTCGCGAGCGACAGCAGCTCGCCGAAGCCCTCGACGCCGGAGAAGCCGCCGCCGACGAAGGTGACCGTGAGCAGCCGCCTGCGCATCGGGCCGGGAGCGAGCGCCGCGGCGCGGTCGAACGCGGTCAGCATCCGGTCGCGGATCGCCACGGCCTCCTCGACGTGCTTCATGCCGATCGCCTCTTCGCTGACCCCCGCCACCGGGAACTTGCGCGTAACCGCGCCGGCGGTGACCACGACGACGTCGTAGCCGAGGTCGAACTCCGGGCCGTCCGCCGGCCGCACCGTCACCTTCCGGTTCGCGTGGTCGATGACCGTCACCATGCCCGAGACGAGCCGGGTACGCCGCAGGTGCCGTCGATGCGACACCGCCGCGTGCCGGGCCTCGATCGAACCGGCCGCCACCTCCGGCAGGAACGGCTGGTAGGTGAGGTAGGGCCGTGGGTCGACCAGGGTCAGCTCCGCCTCGCCCCGGCGCAGCTTCCGCTCGAGCGTCCATGCCGCGTAGAAGCCCGCGTATCCGCCGCCCACCACGAGAATCCTGAGCACTTCGCTCACTGTCCTTTCCTTCCACTTGAAGGACGAGGCGGCCGATTCGCCTGTGACAGCGGCGGGAGTGCGATAACGTGAGTCCACTATCGCGATAGTAGAAAGCTCGAAGGTGTCCGATACCGGCCTGTTCCTCGCCGTGAACGCGCTCGCCAGGGAGACGCCGTGGCTGCACGGCTTCCTGCTCGGCTACGCGAACGACGGCGTCGTGCTGTTCGCACTGCTCATGCTCGTCGGCTGGTGGCTGGCCCGCCGCGCGGCGGACGTCCGCAGGATGGCCGCGGCCCTCTGGACGCCGGTGGGCACGCTGCTCGCCCTCGCCGCCAACCAGCCGCTCGTCGCGTTCGTGCACGAGCCGCGGCCGTTCGTCGCGCACCACGGCATCCTCGTGCTCGCCCAGCACAGCGCCGATCCCGGCTTCCCGAGCGACCACGCCACGATGGCCGGCGCGGCGGCGGCCGGGCTGTTCCTCGTCTCCCGCCGGCTCGGCGTGGTCACCGCGCTCGCCGCGCTGTTGATGGCGTTCGCCCGGGTGTACGTCGCCGACCACTACCCGCAGGACGTCGCCGCGGGCCTGGTCCTCGGCGCGCTCGTCTGCCTGGTCGGGTTCCTGCTGGTGCGCCGCCTGCTCGTCTGGCTCGTCGCCCGGCTGGCCCGTACGCCGGTGCGGCCGCTCCTGGCCCGGCGCCAGGCGTAGCGTCAGTCGTCGTCCTCGGTGCGGATGTGCGCCGTCGGTACCCCGCCGCGGCAGTCCACGCGGACCCGCACCTCGCTGCGGTCGGACTCGAACCTCAGGCTCGCCTCGCGGCCGCCTTCGGCACGGACGTGGTCGCTGCGGTAGCCCTGCCTCGGGCTCCACGACACCAGCGTCACGAGGCCGTTCTCGCACCGGGCGACCACGGTGCCGCCGGGCGTGCCGAGCACCTTGCTCCCGGCCGGCGGGCTCGCCGTCGCCGCCGGCGTGGTCGGGGACGCCGACGGGGTCGGCACCGGCCTCGCGGTCGCGAGCGCGCGCGTCACCTCGTCGTGGCTCAGCGGGCGCGCGGTCTCGCCGACGATGTCGGTGCCGATGGCGCTCACCGCCACCACGCCGACGGTGGTGGCCACCGCGGCGGCGGCGAACCAGCCGGCGACGCCGAGCACCGTGCGGGCGGAGATCTGTCGGGGCACCGTCCCAGTGTGCCGCCGCCGGCGTTAAGCGCAGGCTAACGGGCGGCTATGGGTGGTTCGTCCGGAGCGATCCGGCGCCCGCCCTCGGCTACGGTGCAGGACATGGCGCAGCTGCTGCTCGTGGAGGACGACGCGACGATCCGGACGTCCCTCACCCGCGCCCTGTCCGAGCGCGGCCACGCCGTCGCGTCCGCGCCGACCGCGATGAGCGGGCTGCAGCAGGCGACCACGGACCGCCCGGACCTCGTCGTGCTCGACCTCGGCCTGCCCGACGTCGACGGGACCGAGATGCTGCGGATGCTCCGCGCCGTCAGCGGCGTCCCGGTCATCGTGGCGACCGCGCGGGACGCCGACGAGGACGTCGTCGCGCTGCTCGACCAGGGTGCCGACGACTACGTGGTCAAGCCGTTCAGCGCCGCCCAGCTCGACGCCAGGATCCGTGCCGTGCTGCGGCGCGGCGGGGACGAGGACGGCGCCGCCGGGCCGACGGTCGTCGGCGGGCTGAGCATCGACGCCGGTTCCCGCGAGGTGAGCCTGGACGGCCGCCGGCTGGAGCTGACGCCGCGCGAGTTCGACCTGCTGCACTACCTCGCCGGCCGGGCCGGGCAGGTGGTCAGCAAGCGGGAGCTGCTCACCGAGGTCTGGCGGCTGCCGTACGGCGGCGCGGACAAGACCGTCGACGTCCACCTGGCGTGGCTGCGCCGGAAGCTGGGGGAGACGGCGGCGGCGGCGCGCTACCTGCACACCGTGCGCGGCGTCGGGGTGAAGCTGACGGCGCCGGAGCCATGAGGCGCCGGCTGGCCATGCTGGTGGCCGCGACCACCTCGCTCGTCCTGGTCGCCTTCCTGGTGCCCCTCGCCGTGCTCGTCCGCACGGTCGCGGCCGACCGGGCGGTGACCGCCGCGACGTCGCAGGCGCAGTCGCTGGTGGCCGTCGTCGGCGCCGGGGACCGCGCGTCGGTGCGGGCCGCCGTCGAGCAGGCGAACGCGAGCGGCGACCACCCGCTGACCGTGTTCTTCCCGGACGGCACCCAGGTCGGGGCGCCCGCGCGGCGCACCGACGCCGTCGAGCTGGCGTTGCGGGGCCGCAGCCTCAGCACGGACGTCGACGGCGGCCGGCAGGTGCTCGTCGCGGTGCAGGGGACGTCCGGCGGTCCGGCCGCGATCGCGACGACCGTGGACGCCGCCGAGCTGCGCCGCGGCGTCGCGAAGTCGTGGCTGATCCTCGCGCTGCTCGGCGTCGCACTCATGCTCATCGGCGTGGCCGTGGCCGACCGGCTCGCCCGGACGATGGTGCGGCCGATCGGCGAGCTGTCGGCGGTGTCGCACCGGCTCGCCGGCGGCGACCTGGACGCGCGCGCCGAGCGGGCCGGGCCGCCGGAGGTGCGCGCCGTCGCGGCCGCGCTCAACCACCTCGCCGGGCGCATCGGAGACCTGCTGCGCGCCGAGCGCGAGTCGATGGCCGACATCTCGCACCGGCTGCGCACCCCGCTCACGGCGTTGCGGCTGGACGCCGAGGCGCTGCCGGACGACGACCGCGCCCAGCGGATCGTCGCCGACGTCGACGCGCTGGAGCGCGCCGTCACGCGCGTCATCGCGGACGCGCGGCGTACCGGGGACGCCGTCGCCGAGTGCGACGCGGCCGCCGTCGTCAGGGAACGCGCGGAGTTCTGGTCGGCGCTCGCCGAGGACACCGGCCGCTCGCTCGCCCTGGACCTGCCGGACCGGCCGGCTCCGGTCCGGTTGCCTGCCGGCGAGCTGGCGGCGGCGTTGGACGCCCTGCTGGGCAACGTGTTCGCGCACACGCCCGACGGCGTCGGCCTCGCGGTGCGGCTCACCGTGCCGCCGGACGGCGGCGCCCGGCTGGTCGTGAGCGACGAGGGGCCGGGCTTCCCGCGGCGACTGCTCGACGGCGCCCCCGAGCGCGGCGCCAGCCACGGCGGCTCGACCGGGCTCGGGCTCGACATCGCCCGCCGGGCCGCCAGGGAGTCCCGCGGCGGGCTGTCCCTGGGCGCGAGCGGGAGCGGGGGAGCCGAGGTCGTCCTCGTGCTGGGTGCGCCGGCGCTGTGACCGGTTGCCGAACCGGGGAGCGTGTCCGTATCGTGGCGGCCGGAAGGAACGGGGAGATTCCCCGGTTCCGTGCGGAGGTGGCCCGTGGACGTGGCGGAGACCAGGCGGCGGCTCGGTCGGTTCGGGGCCTGGGTCCCGCCGGCGGTCCTGCTGGCCACACCGGTGGCGGTGCAGCGCCGCCAGTTCGCCCGGGTCGAACGGCTCGGCTACGGCTCGCTGTGGAGCGGTGAGCCGCCGTCCGCGTCCCCGGCGGGCGGCCGGGAGGTGTTCGTCCAGCACGCGCTGATGCTCGCCGCCACGGAGCGGGTCGTCGTCGGCACGGGCGTCGCCAACATCGGCATGCGCGACCCGGTCGCCATGCACACCGGCGCCGCCACGCTCGCGGAGGCCTACGAGGGCCGGTTCGTCCTCGGGCTCGGCGGCCAGAGCGGGGACCGGCCGCTCTCCCGGCTGCGGGACTACCTCGACGCGATGGACACCGCGGCCGAACGGCTGCTGCCGGGAGTGCGCTGTCCGCGCGTGCTCGCCGCGCTCGGGCCGAGGGCGCACCGGCTCGCCCAGGAGCGCGCGGACGGGGTGCATCCGTTCCTGCAGCCCGTCGCGCACACCAGGAACGCACGGACGGCGATCGGCCCGGACCGGCTGCTGATCCCGCACCAGGCGGTCCTGCTCGACCCCGACGCACGCTCTGCGCGGGGACGGCTGCGGGCCATGTTGGGCACCCCGCGGGCCGAGTCCCCGTACACCAGGCACTACCGGCGGCTTGGCTACGGTGACGACGACCTCGCCGGCGGGCGCAGTGACCGCCTGGTCGACGACATCCTGGCCTGGGGTGACGAGAAGGCGGTGGCCCGGCGCTGCGAGGACCACCTCGCCGCCGGCGCCGACCACGTGCTCGTCCATCCGCTCGGCACCGACCTGCCCGCCATGGTGGACCAGTTGGAACGGCTCGCGGCACCGCTCGGGCTCTTAGCCGACGGTTAGCCCGCCGGCAGCGCGGCGCTAGGGCCGCCCGGGCGACTCTCCTGACGTCAACGCAGGACGACGACGTCGGATGGAGAGCAAAGATGCGCAAGTCGGTGAAGATCGGGGTGGTGGCCGGAGTGGGTGCGGTGCTGATGGCCGGCGCGTCGGGTGTGGCGTACGCGGCCGACGCCGGGCCGGGCAGCAGCAGCCGGGCGGCGGCCGCCAGGACGGGCGCCTCGCCCGCGGACGCCGGCAGTGCCGGTCCCGCCGCCGCCGGCGTGGGCCGCGCGGCCGCCGAGGCGGCGGCGCGTGCGGCGGTGCCCGGCGCCCGGGTGACCCGGATCGACCGCGACCTCGCGCACGGCCGGGCCGTCTGGGAGGTCGACCTGACCAGGCGCGGCGTCCGGTACGAGGTCGACGTCGACGCCGCCACCGGCCGAGTAGTCGAGGTCGAACGCGACCGCCACGACCGTGCCGCCCGCGACGACCGGCGTGACGGCGGCGTCCGCCATGCTCGTCACGACGACGACGGCGCCGACGGCGTCCGCCATGACGTGAACGACGACGGCGACGACGCCGTCCGCCACGACGTGAACGACGACCACGGTGGCCGCCACGACCGCCACGGCGGTCACGACGACGGCGCCGGCCACGACCACGACGACGACCACGGCGGGCACGACCGCCACGGTGGTCACGACGACGGCGCCGACGACTGACGGGGTCCGGAACACGAGAGGGGCACCCGCACCGCGCTGTCACGCGGTGCGGGCGCCCCTGTCGGGTCGACGGGCCGTCCCGGTGACTCAGTCCTCGTCGTCGGCGGCCGGCTCCTGGGCCGCCGCGTCCTCTGGGTCGTCCTCGGCGAGGATGCGGTAGAGCCTGCGCCTGGCGTCGGCGAGCACCTGCTTGGCCTGCTGGAGCTGCGCGTTGGTGCCGGCCTGGGTCACCTGGATCGCCGCCCAGGACAGCTGGGCGCCGAGCGCGGTGAGCTCCTGCACGTCGTCGTCGATGTTGCCGGAGACCGACTCCCACGGGGCGTCGTACGCCTCCGGCCGCGAGTCGACGTGGGCCCGGCCCTCGTCGGTGAGCTCGTAGGCCTTGCGCCCGTCCACCTCGACGGTGCGGACCAGGCCCTCGTCCTCCAGCTGCTGGAGCGCCGGGTAGACCGAGCCCGGGCTCGGGCGCCAGTAGCCGCCGCTGCGCTCCTTCAGCTCCTGGATGATCTGGTAGCCGTTCATCGGCCGCTCGGCCAACAGGGCCAGCACCCCCGCGCGGACGTCGCCGCGGCGCGCCCGCGGCGGCCGGCCGAAGCCGCGCCTGCCGAAACCGCGCATGCCGAACGCCCTCGGGTCGAAACCGGGGCCGGGACCGAACCCGGGTGGTCCGGGTGGCCCGGGCGGCATCGGCGGGAAGCCGCCGCGCGGGCCGTGGCGGCGGCCGCCGTGCCGACGCCGGCCGCGCTCCTCGTGCTCCTCGCTCATCCGGAACCAGGGCCCGCGGGCCCACGGTCCGTGCATCGCTGCTGCGTCCATGATGGATCGCTTCCTCTCAATCGACTGTCTGCGATGCGTCAACGATATATCGGAATAGTTCGGCTGACAAGAGGTGCCGGTACCCCCGGTGCGCGTTTCGCCCCGGCGGGCCGTGCCGATAGACTCGGCATCTCGTGCGGGTGCGACCCACACACCCACCCCGCACCGTCAGGTGCGATCCGATCGTCGACGGATGCGACCACCGTCCAGACCGCTGCTACAAGGAGTTCCGCCGTGTCCGAGGTCCGTATCCAGGCCGAGCCGCGCACCGAGTTCGGCAAGGGCGCGGCCCGCCGTATCCGCCGCGCCGACAAGGTGCCCGTCGTCCTCTACGGCCACGGCGCCGAGCCGCGGCATCTGTCCATGCCGGGGCACGAGCTGATGCTGGCACTGAAGACGCCGAACGTGCTGCTGCGCATCGACGGCATCGGCAAGTCCGAGCTGGCCCTGCCGAAGGCGGTCCAGCGCGACCCGATCAAGGGCTTCCTCGAGCACGTCGACCTCATCCTGGTCCGCAGCGGCGAGAAGGTCAGCGTCGAGGTGCCGATCAAGGTGACCGGCGACGTCGTCGTCGACGGCATGCTGGACCTCCAGCTGAACAGCCTCACGGTGCTCGCCGAGGCCACGCACATCCCGACCGAGTTCGAGGTCGACATCCAGGGACTCGCGATCGGCGACCAGGTCACCGCCGCGGACGTGAAGCTGCCCGCGGGCGTCGAGCTGGACGTCGACGCCGAGGCGCTCGTGCTGCACATCATCCCGGCGCCCACCGCCGAGGAGCTCGCCGAGGGCGAGGAGCAGGAAGGCGCCGAGGCCGCCGAGGGTGAGGGCGTCGAGGCCGAGGGCGCCGAGGCCGCCGAGCCCGCGGCGGAGGAGACCGCCGACTCGGCCGGCTGAGCGCCGGCGCGTCCTCCATGGAGGCCACACCCACGGCGTCCGCGCCGTGGCTGGTCGTCGGGCTGGGCAACCCCGGCCCGGCGTACGCCGGCAACCGCCACAACGTCGGGTTCCTCGTCGTCGACCTGCTCGCGGAGCGGGCGGGCGGCAGGTTCAGGCGCGGCCGGTTCCGTGCCGAGGTGACCGAGGAGCGCCTGGGCGGCGTCCGTTGCGTGCTGGCGAAGCCGCAGACGTACATGAACGACTCGGGCGCCGCGGTCGCCGGCCTGCGCGGCTTCTTCAAGGTGCCGCTCGACCGCGTCGTCGTGGTGCACGACGAGCTCGACCTCGAGTACGGCCAACTGCGGACGAAACTGGGCGGCGGCGACAACGGGCACAACGGGCTGAAGTCGATCCGCGCGTCGCTCGGCAGCGGCGAGTTCTACCGGGTGCGCTTCGGCATCGGGCGGCCGCCGGGCCGGATGAGCCCGCGCGACTACGTGCTCAAGGACTTCGGTCGCGCGGAGCGTGCCGACCTCGGCTTCCACGTCGACCGGGCCGCCGACGCGGTCGAGTCACTGGTACGAGACGGACTCGAGCGGACACAGAACATCTTCAACGCCAGACCGCCCACCGCGTGACTTCTGTGGCCAATCGGGTATCCGCAGGTCACGGTTCTCACGCTGCGTCGTGAGATGCGTGCCCGAGGCGTCGATCCGTCGTCAAATTCCGTTCACCGGATGTGCGGCCTGATCCACCGCCACTAATATCCCGCGAGTCGTCTCGAAGCGGTGCGTTCCTTCCCCCGGCCCACGGCCGGCGGTCGAAGGGTCCGCGACCACCGCAGGACCATGCAACGTGTTGTTTGGGGACCCCTGATGTCGGTGGTGCAGACCAACCGGCAGGCGGCCGGCTCGCAGCCGTACGCCGCCGGCGCCTCGGCCGCGCAGTTGCGCGACGAGGTCAGGGCCTGGCAGGCCCGTTATCGCCGCGGCGTGCTACTCATCGACGTCGGGTGCGCCGGAGCCGCGGCGATCGTCGCCTTCGCCGTGCGCTTCGGCGCGCCCGCGGCCCACCTCCCGGCTCCCTCGCGGAGCCACCTCGTCGCACACCTCGTCTCGTACGCCGTGGCGTCGCTCGCCTTCCCGGCCATCTGGCTGCTCGTGCTCGGGCTGCTGCGCGCGCACGAGCCGCGGTTCCTGTTCGAGGGCACCGAGGAGTACCACAAGGTGATCGGTGCCGGCGCCGTCGTCATCGTGTGCGTCGCCCTGGTCTCCTACGGCACCCGTGCCCAGATCGCCCGCGGCTGGCTGCTGACGCTCGTGCTGTTCGCGACGTTGTCCACGCTGCTGCTCCGGTACGCCTGGCGCAAGCAGCTGCACCGCCGGCGCTGGCAGCAGGGCGCGTGCATGCGGCGTACGGTCGTCGTCGGCTACGAGCGCGCGACGGCGAACCTGTGCGCGACCCTGCAGCGCGACCGCTACCACGGCCTGCAGGTCGTCGGCGCGTGCCTGCCGGAGCGGCGGGTCCCGGGCCGGCCCGCGGTGATCGAGGACTGCGGCGTCCCGGTCGTCGGCTCGTTCGCCGACGTCGACGTCGCGGTCGCCAACACCGGCGCCGACACCGTGATCGTGCTCGCCTGCCCCGAGCTGGACGGCCTGGCGCTGCGCCGGCTGGGCTGGAAGCTGGAGAAGACCGACACCACGCTGCTCGTCGCGCCCGCACTGCTCGACGTCGCCGGCCCGCGGACGACGGTGCGCCCGGTGGCCGACCTGCCGCTGCTGCACGTCGAACACATCGAGCTGTCCGGGTGGCGCCGGTTGCTGAAGAGCGCCTTCGACCGGGTCGCGGCCACGCTCCTGCTGGTCGTGCTGTCGCCGTTCCTCCTCGCGCTCGCCGCCGTGCTGAAGCTCGGCGAGGGCGGCCCGGTGTTCTTCCGGCAGACCCGCGTCGGGCACGACGGCCGCGAGTTCCAGATGCTGAAGTTCCGCACCATGGTCGTCGACGCGGAGGACCGGCTCGCCGAACTGCTCACCCGCAACGACGGCGACGGCGTCCTGTTCAAGATGCGCGCCGACCCGCGCATCACCGCGCTGGGGCGGTTCCTGCGCCGCTACTCCATCGACGAGCTGCCGCAGCTGGTCAACGTGCTGCGCGGTGAGATGTCCCTCGTCGGCCCCCGGCCGCCGCTGCCGCGCGAGGTGGAGCGGTACGAGGACGACGTCCACCGCAGGTTCGCCGTCCGCCCGGGCATCACCGGCCTCTGGCAGGTGAGCGGGCGCTCGGACCTGCCGTGGGAGGAAGCGGTGCGGCTCGACATCCGTTATGTGGAACGCTGGTCCCTGCTGCTCGACATGTTGATCATCTGCCGCACGCTGGGCGCGGTGTTGCGGAAATCGGGAGCGTACTGATGGCGGCACGTCCCGCCGGCCTCCCACGCTCCGCTCCCCGCTCACGTACGGTGGTTGCCGCGCGCACGGACGGAGTGCGCGCTTCGATGCTCACGCGGGAGGCTGGCTCGTGACAGAGGCGACCGACAGCGACCACGAGGTCGCCCGTAGCGCGGCGGCGCGCACGGGCGAGGTGCTGCGCGACCTGCGCAGGGCCAACCGGGACGCCGATCCCGCCTGGCTGCGCAAGGAGGGCGACCGGGCCGCGCAGGCCGCCCTCGCCGGCTACCTCGCCGAGGTGCGGCCCGACGACGTCGTCTTCTCCGAGGAGGCGGCCGACGACCCCGTCCGGCTCACCGCCGACCGGGTGTGGATCGTCGACCCGCTCGACGGCACCCGCGAGTTCAGCGAGGTGGGCCGCACCGACTGGGCGGTGCACGTCGCGCTGTGGATCAGGGACGGCGACGAGTCGGGCACGCTCGCCGCGGGCGCGGTCGCGCTGCCAGCGGTCGGCGTCGTCCTGACCGCGGACGAGCCACCCGCGCTCGCGACTCCGCACCAGCCACCACGTATCGTGGTCAGCCGTACTCGTCCTCCCGCCGAGGCGGTCCGCCTGGCCGAGGACTTGCGGGGGGAGCTCGTCCCGATGGGTTCGGCCGGAGCGAAGGTGGGAGCGGTGCTGCGCGGCGAGGCGGAGGCGTACGTGCACTCCGGCGGGCAGTACCAGTGGGACTCCGCCGCGCCGGTCGCCGTGGCGCGTGCCGCGGGCCTGCACACGTCGCGGCTCGACGGCTCCCCGCTCGTGTACAACAGGGCCGAACGCGCACTTCCCGACCTCGTCGTGTGCCGCCAGGAGGTCGCGGTCGCGGTCATGAGAGCCTTGAACGATCGGTCGGCAGACGTCGCGTAGCCGAAGAAGGAGCACCAGGTCTTGACCACGGTCGACTACCGCCTGTCCCAGCTCGACGCGCTGGAGGCGGAAGCTATCCACATCATCCGCGAGGCCGCCGCCGAGTGCGAGCGGCCGGCGCTGCTGTTCTCCGGCGGCAAGGACTCCTGCGTCCTGCTGCATCTGGCCGTGAAGGCGTTCTGGCCGGCCAAGGTGCCGTTCCCGGTCATGCACGTCGACACCGGGCACAACTTCCCCGAGGTCATCGAGTTCCGCGACATGCTCGTCGAGAAGCTCGGCGTCCGCCTCGTGGTGGCGTCGGTGCAGGACGCGATCGACGACGGCCGGATCGTGGAGCGCCCGGGCCAGAGCCGCAACCGGCTGCAGACGCAGGTGCTGCTGGACGGGATCGTCGAGCACGGCTTCGACGCGCTGTTCGGCGGCGCGCGCCGCGACGAGGAGAAGGCCAGGGCGAAGGAGCGGGTGTTCTCGTTCCGCGACGAGTTCGGCCAGTGGGACCCGAAGGGGCAGCGGCCGGAGCTCTGGAGCCTGTACAACACCCGCGTCCACCCGGGCGAGCACATGCGCGTCTTCCCGTTGTCCAACTGGACCGAGCTGGACATCTGGGAGTACGTCGCCCGGGAGAGGATCGAGCTGCCGCCGATCTACTTCGCGCACCAGCGCACCGTCTTCGAGCGCGACGGCATGCTGCTCTACGACCACGAGGTCACGGCCCGGCGGCCCGACGAGAACGCCTACGAGGCCACAGTTCGGTACCGCACGGTCGGCGACATGTCGTGCACCGGTGCGGTCGAGTCCACGGCGGGCACCGTCGAGGACGTCATCGTCGAGGTGGCGACGAGCCGGATCACCGAGCGCGGCGCGACGCGGGCCGACGACAAGTTCAGCGAGGCCGCCATGGAGGACCGCAAGCGGGAGGGCTACTTCTGATGGACCTGCTCCGTTTCGCCACGGCGGGCTCCGTCGACGACGGCAAGAGCACGCTCATCGGGCGGCTGCTCTACGACTCGAAGGCGATCTTCGAGGACCAGCTCGACGCCGTCGAGCGCGCGAGCCGCAACCGCGGCACCGAGTACACCGACCTGGCCCTGCTGACCGACGGCCTGCGCGCGGAGCGCGAGCAGGGCATCACGATCGACGTCGCGTACCGGTACTTCGCGACGCCAAGGCGCAAGTTCATCATCGCGGACACCCCGGGCCACGTGCAGTACACGCGCAACATGGTCACCGGTGCGTCCACGGCGAACCTCGGCATCGTCCTCGTGGACGCGCGCAACGGGCTCACCGAGCAGAGCCGGCGGCACGCGTTCCTGCTCGGCCTGCTGCGCGTCCCGCACATCGTGCTCGCCGTCAACAAGATGGACCTCGTCGACTACGCCGAGGACGTCTACGACCGGATCCGCGGCGAGTTCGGGGTCTTCGCGCAGCGGCTGCAGGTGCCCGACCTCACCATCATCCCGATCTCCGCGCTCAAGGGCGACAACGTCGTCGAGCGGTCGGCGGAGATGTCCTGGTACAGCGGGCCGACGCTGCTCGGCCACCTGGAGAACATCCACGTCGCCAGTGACCGCAACCTCATCGACGTCCGGTTCCCCGTCCAGTACGTGATCCGGCCGAAGTCGAACGAGTACCACGACTTCCGCGGCTACGCCGGCTCCGTCGCGGGCGGCGTGATGAAGGTCGGCGACGAGGTCATGGTGCTGCCGTCCGGGTTCAGCAGCAGGATCACCGCGATCGACACCTACGACGGGCCGGTCGAGGAGGCGTTCCCCGAGATGGCCGTCGTCGTCCGGCTCGCCGACGACATCGACATCTCGCGCGGCGACATGATCTGCCGCCCGCACAACCAGCCGCGCGTCACCCAGGACCTCGACGCGATGATCTGCTGGATGAGCGAGCGCAGCTCGCTGCGCAAGGGCGGCAGGTACGTGCTCAAGCACACGACGCGGACGGCGCGGGCGCTGGTGAAGGACCTGCACTACCGGCTCGACGTCAACACGCTGCACCGCGACGAGTCCGCGGACACGCTGGCGTTGAACGAGATCGGCCGCATCACGATGCGCTCCACCCAGCCGCTGTTCGCCGACGACTACGGCCGCAACCGCACCACCGGCGGGTTCATCCTCATCGACGAGGCGACGAACCAGACCGTGGCGGCGGGCATGCTCGACCTCGACAAGAGCTGACCCGCCCAAGCCCGCGTCGCGGAGCGGGAACGAGCAGCTGTTTCGCCTGACGGACGATCAGGGGCGTTGGTCGGAGACGACCGCCCGCCAGGCGAGGATCGAGGCGCGGTCGAGCAGGCGGAACTCGCCGCCGACCGTCGAGTCGAAGTAGCAGACGAAGACCGCGTCCTTCGCGGAGAGGTACTGCGCCACTTCGGTGAGCCAGGCGGCACGGCGGACGCCGCTGTCGCCGCTCGCGAGCTTGCTGCCCATCTCGGCGAACGCGACCGGCAGGCCCGCGGCTCTGGACGTCGCCACCGCCTGGCCGAACATGGACGGCGGTGACGCGTAGCCGGCGCGCTGGATCGCCTTGTTGTAGCAGTCCCACGCGAGCACGTCGACGTACCTGCGCCCCGCGTAGTAGTCGTGCCAGTCGCGGTGCGAGCCCGGGGCCAGGGTCCAGCACATCAGCGTCAGCGTGGCGCGCAGGTTCGACCGGTGTGCGGCGGCGGCGAGCTCGGCCACGTGCGCCCACGCGGCCCGGTACTGCGCGGCGCTGAACGCGTGTGCGGCGACGTCGTTCTCGGGCTCGTGGAAGTACACCCAGTAGACGGTGCGGTCGGTGGGCGCCGAGGCGAACCACTTCCGCAGGTACGCGTCGTACCGGCCGGACAGGACCGCCGAGGGGCCGGCCTTGAACGAGACCACCGGCGTGAGCGAGCCGATGTCGCGGGTGATGCGCGACCAGGACGCGGGCAGGCCCGTGTAGTACTTGCGGACGACCCCGATGCGGCCGTACCGGTTCAGCGTCTGGTCGAGCGCCTGGCGGTAGCTCTGCCCGCGGACGGTGTGCACCGCCACGCCGAACCGGGTCGGCCCGGTGAGTGCCGGCCGGTCCTGGTGTGTCGGGTCGTCCCCGTTCGCGGCCTCGGGCCGAGACCCGGGGGCATGAGCCTCGGCCCGTGACGTGGCGGCCGGTCGCAGGCCGGTCGCCACAGCGGTCGCGACGTCGTGCGTCTGCGGGACCGTGTCCCTGGCCGGCCCGGCGGCGTGCCGGACCCAGGGCTCCGCGCCGGCCGTGGCCAGCGTGCCGATGGTCGCGAGGACGGCCGCCGCGACGGCGGCAATGAGGGCGAACAGGGGGCGCCGCAGCCGTGGGCGCGCGGCGCTCGGGCGTTCGTGACCGGACATGCTCGAGGCATCCTCCGTGGGGGCGAGGACGAGTTTCGCAGGCTAGCGAACGACCGGCCGGTTGGCTATACGACAAAACGTGACATGCCGTACATATACGACATTACGTTCGTAATCTTTTCGAGACCTTTGCGGGACGTCACGCGGTGTGCACGGGCAGCGCCCGCCGTAGCCGCTGATGGGCACTCGCGCACCCGGCGGCGCCGGCCCGTCAGATGCTGCGGCCGTGCTCGTGCAGGCGGCGCAGGACGGTGTCTGGCTTCACCAGCCCGGACGCGATCGCCAGCGCGAGGTACGCACGGGCCTGCCTGGGGTCGCGGCGGACGGTGCGCTTGACCCACTGCAGGGCGGTGTGCCGGTCGCCGAGGGCGGCGTGGGCGAACGCGATCTGCCCGGCGATGCGCGCCTCGCCCTCGGCGGTCTGCCGCAGCTCCGGGTACTCCTCGAGCAGCCAGCCGAGCGCCGTCGCCATCGTGTCCCAGTCGCGGACGAAGTGCGACGCCTCGTGCCAGCGGACGAGCAGGTGCACCTCGGGCACGTTGGCGATCGGGCCGTGCCTCGCGATCCGCAGCAGCAGCTCGTAGTCCTCGCCGAAGCTGCCCGGGACGTCCTCGTCGACCATGCCGAGGTCGACCAGCCGCTGGCGCCGGAACAGGAACGACGACGAGTGCAGCTCCACCAGCCGGCTGCGGAGCAGGTCGTCGAGCGTCAGCTCGTTGGCCTCGAGGCTCCGGTCGACGGTGCGCTCGCCGTACTCGATCCGGATGCCGCACGAGACCAGGGTCGCGTCGGGCGCCTCGGCCAGCCGCTCCGCCTGGGCGGTGAGCTTGCCCGGCAGCCACGCGTCGTCGTCGTCGCAGAACGCGACGAGCTCGGTCTGGGTGAGGACGATGCCGGTGTTGCGCGCGCCGGCGAGCCCCGGCTTGCGCGTGTTCGAGCCGACGAGGACCGAGCGCGGGCCCTCCCGGCACAGTGAGAAGTCCGGCTCGGTGCCGTCGTAGACGACCAGGCAGTGCACGTCACCCGGGTAGTCCTGCGCGCGGATCGACTCGACGGCGCGGCGCAGCAGCTCCGGGCGGTCGCGGGTGGGGACGATCGCGGTCACCGCCGGGTAGTCGGCAGCGGCCGGCGACGCGGAGGAGGCGGTGGGACGTACGGAGGCGGACACCTCGGGGCGCTCCTCTCACGACCGGGCGTAGCCGTAACGCAGCAACAGCGGCCAGGTGAGCGCGAACACGAGCCGGGCACGCCGAGGAGCGAGCTGCGTCCGCCAGCCGTCGTCCGGGTCGACCCGCATCTCACCATGGACGAACCGCATCGGGTTGCCCGACACGCTATGCGACGGGGACAGGTTCGCGACACCTTCGGTGACCAGGTCAGCGGACGGTGGCGCGATGCCTACGAAGCGTGCCGCATCACGCAGCATTGTGTTCGGTCTGCGGACCAGATCCTCGTACCGCACCCGCCGCACGGGCGTGCCGCGCCGGGCCAGCAGCTCGAACAGAGCGTTCTCGACGTTCCAGAACGTGGCGGAGCGTACCGGCGAGAACACGGGCATGTAGTCCTCGCCGTCGACCACCTCGGGCCGCTGCACGGTGCGGAGCCAGGAGTTCGCCACGGCCCTGCTGTCCCGGACGCAGTGCAGCACCCGGACGTCGACCCGGCGCGACCAGCGGAGGCAGAACGCGAGCGAGCCGTGCTTGCTGCCGTCGACGATCACCTCGCAGCCGGAGACCGCCCGGATGGCCGCGTAGAGGCGCTCGTGCACGTCCAGGTACTCGGCGAGCAGGTGGTGGCCGCGGACGGGGACCGCCGTGGCGAGCCGCGTGACGTACCTGGTGCGGTCGACCTCGGCGCGCAGCCGGCGGATCCGGTCGACGTCCACCCGGTCCCAGCCGCCGAAGGCCTTCGCGCCCACCGCCGTCCAGAACGGGCAGGAGCGGAACGGCAGGCCGCAGCCGCAGCGCTCGTTCGCCCCCACGCCGCGTTCCCAGAGGTGCACCACCTCGCCGACGTCGCACACACCGGGCAGCTCGCCGAGCAGCCGCGCGAACAGCGTCGTCCCGCTGCGCCCGAGCCCGCCGAGGTACGCGACGCGCAACGTGTCCGGCTCGCTGTGCCCATCCCACCCCGCCGAGGCCCCACCCGCTCGCTGGCGCTCGCTCATTCCGGTTGCGTCACCTTCAGCTTGGCGGTGTTGAAGTACGGGTCGGACAGCCACGCGTGGAACGCCGCCCGGCCCGTGCGCGACGGCTGCAGCGCGAGCTGCGCCTGGGCGCGCTGCTGGCTGTTGCCGTTGAAGTAGAGCACGGCCTTGATCCGCGGCTGCTGCCGCACGTATCGCTGCGCGGCGGCGAGCCAGGCGGGCCGCTTGCCGTCCCGGTCGGCGAGGCCGAACTCGGCCACCACGACCGGCTTGCCCGGGTGCTCTCCTGCGAACCGCATGAACGGCTGCAGCACGGTCGCGAACGGACGCAGCCGCGGACCCGTGTAGGCGTCCACGCCGAGCCAGTCGACCTGGTCGTCGCCCGGGTAGAACCGCTGCGCGTAGCCCTCGGCGATGCCCTTGGCCGTCGGCGCCCAGACCCAGCCGACGTCGGTGGCGCCGACCTCGGCGAAGATCTTCCTGGTGTGCTTCCACGCGGCGACGAAGTCGGCCGCCGAGCGGACCTGCGTGCGGAGGTTCGGCCGGTCCATCTCCCAGCGCAACGCGATCAGCACGGGCTTGCCGAACGCCTTCACGTCCCGAGCCCGCTGCCGGATGAGCGCGTCGTACCTGCCCGCCGCGATGCCCGGGCAGTCCGAGCCGGCCCAGCCGATGAGCACCTGCTGGCCCTGGTCCAGGAAGTGCCTGTCGACCGCGTCGGGGAACGGCGCCTGCCACTGGTGGTAGGTGTGCACGACGTCGAGGCGGCGTCCGGTCACCCGCTCGAAGTCCTGGAACGCCTGGATCCGGCCGGCGGGCGTGAACGTGGTCGGCTGCACCGCGGCGCCCACCCAGGCGCCGTCCGCGGGCGGTTTCGGGCCGTCGCCGCGCAGCGCGACTGCGCTGCTGGACTCGTGGGGCGAGGGGGACGGGCCGGTCTCGCCGTTCGCGTGGGTGCACCCCGTGAGGAGGGTCGCCGCGAGGACGGCGACGACGGCGACTCTCTGTCTCATTGCGGTCTGAGCCTGTCACGCCCGGCCATCCGGGACACCTCGATGCGCTGACAACGGGCCGGGCGGCACATACTGTGCGACGGGTCGAGGACAAGTCGTCACGGAGAGCATCGTGGATCGAGACACACCCGTACGCGTCGCGTTCGTCGGAGGACACGGGCGCAGCGGTTCGACCCTGCTGTCGCGGATTCTCGGTGCGCTGCCGGGGTTCTGGACGGTCGGCGAGCTCTGCTACCTCTGGGACCAGGGCGTCCGCAACGACCGGATGTGCGGCTGCGGCGCGCAGTTCCACGACTGCCCGTTCTGGACGGCCGTCGGCGAAAAGGCCTTCGGCGGCTGGGACCGCGAGCTGGCCGCCGAGGCGGTGCGGTTGCGCAAGTCCGTCGAACGGGTCAGGTACGTGCCGTTGATGGCGGCGGGCGGCGTGCCGCCGCGCTACCAGGCGCGGCTGCACCGGTACGCCGAGCTGATGTCGCAGGTCTACGCCGCCGTCCGCGAGGTGGCCGGCGCGGACGTGCTCGTCGACACGTCGAAGTACCCGTCGTCGGCGTACCTGCTGCGCCGGGTGCCCGGCGTCGAGCTGCGGCTGGTGCACCTGGTCCGGTCGAGCCACGGCGTCTGCTACTCGTGGACCAAGCGGGTGGAGCGCCCGGACCGCGACGGCAAGCCGCTCGCCCAGTACCCGCCCGTCCGCACCGCCGTCGAGTGGGACGTGTTCAACGGGCTGCTCGCCGCCCTCGGGCGGCTCGGCGTCCCGTCCCGGCTCGTCCGCTACGAGGACCTCATCGGCTCGCCACGCTCCGTGGTGAGCGAGACGGCCGAGTTCCTGCACCGGCGTCCCGATTCCGCCGCTCTCTCCTTCCTGCGGGACGACGCAGTGGAGTTGCCGGGTGATCACAGCGTGGCGGGTAATCCGATGCGCTTCACGGTGGGTGAGATCCCGCTGCGACTGGACGAGGCATGGCGTACCCGGATGCCACGAAGGACGCGTAGCCTCATCACCGCGCTGACCATGCCCGGCCTCCTCGGATTCGGATACCTGCCCCAGCGTGCAGAAAACGGCACGAACGTCGCGATGCGTAGCTGATGTCGCTGTGCTCCGTCGCGGGGCGTCGCAACCGTGACTTCGGTCAACCGATTCCTGTGGATGTCCGTCATGCTCGCGTAATGTCTGCGAACGTCGCCGTTCACGTACCTGCCACAGGAGCACACTTGCGCGTACTCGTCACCGGGGGAGCTGGATTCATCCGATGAGCGAGGTCTGGAGAGCGGCCCTGCCCCAGCGGGCGCCGCGGGACCGGACGCACCCGGTCGTCGACGTGCTCGGTGTCTCGGTGAGTGCCATCGAGCTGCCCGACCTGCTGCGCGACATCGACGCCGCGCTCGAGGAGCGGCACCGGCTGACGGTCACCTTCGCGAATCCCAACTACCTGGTCGCGGCGGCGAAGAACCCGGTGCTGCGCGGCATGATCAACGCCTTCGATCACGTGCTCACCGACGGTTGGGGCGTCATGCTCGCCGCGCGGATCCTCGGCAAGCGCATTCCGGCGCGGCTGGCGAACGACGACCTCGTGGTGCCGTTCTTCGACCTGCTCGCCCGCAGGCGCACCCGCGTCTTCCTGCTCGGTTCCGCGCCCGGTGTCGCCGAGCGTGCGGGCGCGCGGCTGACCGAGAACTTCCCCGGCGTCGAGATCGCCGGCACCATGCACGGCTACCTCAGCGTGCAGGAGGGCACGCCCGGGCGGTACTCGGCGGCGGCGTTCGACCGGATGGTGCAGGCGGTCAACGACGCCGACCCGGACCTGCTGATCATCGGCATCCCGACACCGAGCCAGCAGCGGTTCGTGGTCGAGAACCTCGACCGGCTCACGGCCACGGTGATCATGACCGGCGGCGCGTGGCTCGACCACATCGCCGAGCGGATGCAGTACTACCCGCCGCCGGTGGTGAAGCTGCGGCTCTGCTGGGCGTACCGGTGGTTCAGGGAGCCGCGCCGGCTGGCCCATCGGTACACGGTGGAGCTGGCCGACTTCGGTCGCCGCGTCCTAGCGCAGCGAGCGCGCCCGGCACGTCGTCGACCGTGATCGCGTCGACGCCCATGTCCACGTAGTGGGCGATGTGCTCGGGTGCGGGTGCCCAGACGCCGAGCTCGAGCCCGGCCTTGCGGGCGACCTCGACGACGTCACCCGGCCGCCGCCTGCTGGCGAACTTCGGCTCGTCGTAGCTGACGGTGTGCGCCATCAGGACCTCGACGCCGAGCTGCGCGGCCGAGGCCACCGCGATGTCGAGCGGGTACGTCAGCCAGGTGATGTAGCCGAGCGGCACGCCCGGCAGGCGCTCGCGGACGTGGGACAGCGTCGCCGGGTCGAACGAGGTGACGAGCAGCGGCCGGCGGCCCTGCTCGCGCCGGAGCACGGGACAGAGCAGACCCGCGGGCGTGCGGTCGGGAGGGACGAGCGCGTCCTCGGCGCCCGGCTTGACCTCGATGTCGAGTCCCACCGACGGCGGCACGGCGTCGAGTATCTCGTCCAGGCCGACGATGCCGAGGTCGTGGAGTCGCGCCGCATCCTGTTCGACCACGACCGTGCCGTCCGTCCACGCCGGGTCGTGCAGGACGACGAGCTCGTCGGCGGACGTGCGGCGTACGTCGATCTCGATCCAGTCGACGCCCTCCTCGACGGCGGCGGCGATCGACTCGATGGTGTTCTCGACCGGGCGGCCCTCGGCGTTCTTGCCGAAGCCGCGGTGCCCGACGAGCGCGGGCGGGTCGGTGAAGACGCGGTCCATCGCGGCAAACCCTAGTAGACCGGCCGCGGCTAGAGTGACCGGCATGGCGCGGATCGACGTCGACCCCGCGAGGGGCCTCTTCCTCCTGTCCACGATGCGGACAAGCCACGCCGTCCGCGTCATGTCCACGACCGAGGCGGACGACGCGCTCGTCGGCACCTACACGGGCCCGCTCGTCGACCTGGCCGCGGCCGCCGACATCGCGGCCCTGGACGTGCCGGAGGGACGCGGGTTCGAGTCGGCACTCGACGGGCGTGAGGAGTACCCGGTCGCCGGCGGCGTCAGGTTCGGCCGCCCGGCGCTCGCCGTCCGGTACCCCGACGGCGTGCGGTCGGTCGAATGGCGGTTCACCGGGCACCGCGTGAGCGACGACGACGGCGCCCACACCCTCGAGCTCGACTTCGCCGACACCGTCTACCCGTTGCGGGTGACGCTGGCGTACCGCGTACACGACGACGGCGACGTGGTGGAGCGATGGGCGAGCGTCACCAACGCGGGTGAGCACGCCGCGATCGAGCTGCAGCGCTTCGACTCCGGCGCGCTGCCGTTGCCGCGGCGGGAGGCGTACCGGCTCAGCCACCTGTTCGGCCGGTGGGGCGCGGAGACCCAGCTGCAGCGGGTCGCCGACGTCCCCGTCGGCGAGACGGTGCTGGGCAGCCGCAAGGGGACGACGGGACACCACGCGAACCCGTGGTTCGCGGTCGACGACGGCACCGCGACCGAGTCGCGCGGCGAGGTGGTGTCCGGTGCGCTCGCCTGGAGCGGTTCGTGGCGGATCGTCGTCCAGCGCACGCAGCACGGCCGGGCGCAGGTGCTCGCCGGGTTCGGCCACGACGGCTTCGGCCCGTACCGGCTGGCGCCGGGGGAGACGCTGACGACACCGGTGTTCGCGCACCTCTGGAGCGACGGCGGCTTCGGCGGCGCGAGCCGGGAGTGGCACGCGTACGCGCGCAGGCACGTGATGCCGCGCGCGGACGAGGTGCGGCCGGTGCTCTACAACTCCTGGGAGGCAACGGGGTTCGACCTCGACCAGCCGAGCCAGGAGCGACTCGCCGAACGCGCGGCCGGGCTCGGGGTCGAGCTGTTCGTCGTCGACGACGGCTGGTTCGGGAAGCGGACGAGTGACCGGGCCGGTCTCGGTGACTGGTACGTCAACCGGGAGCGGTTCCCCGACGGGCTCGGCCCGCTCATCAAGCGGGTGCACGAGCTCGGCATGGACTTCGGCATCTGGGTGGAACCGGAGATGGTGAACCCGGACAGCGACCTCTACCGCGCGCACCCCGACTGGGTGTACCACTTCCCGCACCGCACCAGGCACGAGATGCGAAACCAGCTGGTGCTCAACGTCGCGCGCCCGGACGTCGCCGACTGGATCTACGGGCAACTGCACCGGCTGCTCGCGGAGAACGACATCGCGTTCGTCAAGTGGGACATGAACCGGCCGTTCACCGAGGCGGGCTGGCCGGCCGACACCGACAACCCGGACCGGCTGTGGCTGGACCACGTGCACCACCTCTACGCGATCTGGGACCGGCTGCGTACCGCGCATCCGGGCGTGGCGATCGAGTCGTGCTCCGGCGGCGGCGCGCGGATCGACCACGGCATCCTCGCGCGCGCCGACCAGGCGTGGACGTCGGACAACACCGACGCGAGCGACCGGCTGGTGATCCAGCACGGGTTCAGCCAGGTGTACCCGCCGCGGGTGATGACCTGCTGGGTGACCGACGTGCCGAACTTCCTGACCACGCGCGACGTGTCGCTGCGCTACCGGTTCCACGCCGCGATGACGGGCGTGCTCGGCATCGGCGGCGACCTGTCGCTGTGGTCGGCCGCGGACCTCGACCAGGCGCGCGAGCTCGTCGAGGAGTACAAGCGGATCCGCGCCACCGTCCAGCTCGGCACGCAGTACCGGCTGAGCGCACCGGAGACGGGGTTCACGGCTGTGCAGTACGTCTCCGGCGACGGCGGGCAGAGCGTGCTGTTCGCGTTCCTCGAGGGCGGCCGGTTCGGCGAGCGGCCGGCGCCGGTCCGGCTCACCGCCCTCGCCCCCGGCACCCGCTACCGGGTGCACGGCGACGGCGTCGAGGAGCGCGAGCTGTCCGGTGCGGCGCTGATGGGCCACGGGCTGCCGCTGGACCTGCGCGGCGACCACGCCAGCGCCCTCGTCCACGTCGACCGGGTGTAGGTCAGGCCTCGGCGTCGCGCCGTGCCAGGCGGACCTCCTCCACGTCGAGCTTGTTCTGCAGCTCGCCGAGGACGAGGTCGTCGATGCGCTGCTCGTCGCGCAGCCGCAGCATGGTCTCCCGCTTGTGCGCGATGAGCGCGAGCCGCAGCTCCGCGTAGTCGTGCCTGTGCCTGCGCGCGTGGTCGGCGTCCTCCGGCTCGACCCCCTCGGTCTGCGCGACGCGCAGGTGCTTCTCGTACTCGGCGCGGGTGCGCTTGAGCACGTCGTCGTCGGTGCCGAGGCGTTCGGCGATGACCGGCATCGCGGCCATCGCCTCCTCCGTCGCGAGCCGCTCGGCGAGCTCGCGCTCCTCCGTCACGTCGGTGTCGGCGGGCAGTCGCGCCCAGCGGATCACCCACGGCAGCGCGAGCCCCTGGATGACGAGCGTGGCCACGATGGTGCCGGACACGACGAACACGATCAGGTCGCGGTACGGGAACGGCCCGCCGGCCGCGGTCACCTCGGGCACGGCCAACGCCGCCGCGAGCGACACGGCGCCGCGGAAGCCGGACGTCGCGCTCACGATCCGGGCCCGCGCGCCGACCCGCCGGGTGCGCTGCACCGGCCGCCGGTCGAGCGCCCGCAGCACGTAGGGCGAGGTGAACATCCAGGCGAGCCGGGTGCCGACCACGGTGAGCGAGACGCCGACGACACCGAGCACCGCGGTCGGGATCGGGACGCTCGTGAGGCCGCGCACGGACGACTGCAGCTGCAGCCCGACGAGCACGAACAGCGCTCCGTTGAGCAGGAACGTCGACAGCCGCCAGAACGCGAAGACCGACTGTCGGGCGTCCGCCCGGATGACCCGCGGCGCGAACCTGGTGACACCGAGCCCGGCGACGACGACGGCGAGCACGCCGGACGCGTGGATCGCCTCGGCGAGCAGGAACGCGACGAACGGCGTCAGCACGCTCACCGCGTTCTCCTGCAGCGGGTGGTCGAGCCGCCGGTACACGAACCGCGCGAGCCACGCGGTCACCAGGCCGGCCGCGAAGCCGCCGACGACCGAGAGCGCGAACAGGCCCGTGACATGCAGGGCGCTGAGCCGCTCGGCGCCCGCCGTCACGCCGACGGCGACGCCGTAGATCACCAGCGCGGTGCCGTCGTTGACCAGGCTCTCCGCGCGCAGGATCGTGACCAGCCGCCGCGGCAGGTGCCGCGCGATGACGCCGACCGCGGTCGCGTCCGTCGGCGCGAGCGCCGCGCCGAGCACCCAGGCGGGTCCCCACGGCAGCCCGAACGTGTGCGCGACGGCCGCGACGGCGGCGGCGGTCGCCACGACGAGCAGCGTGCTCATCAGGATGATCGACCGCAGCATCCGCCGCATCTCGCGCAACGACGTGCTCAGGCTCTCCCAGTACAGCAGCGCGGGGAGGAAGACGAGCAGCATCACCTCGGGCGGCAGGCTGACCTCGCGCAGCGCCGGGACGAAGCCGAGCACCGCCCCGATCACGAGCAGCAGGATCGGTGCGGCGACGCGCAGGTACGGCGCGGCGACGCCCGCGACGATCACGGACGCGGCGAGTACGACGACGAGCTCGAGCCCCAGCACGTGGGAAGGGTAACTACCCGTCCGTGATCGTGGGGCTCACCGACGGTGCCGGAGCGCGGCCAGCAGCAGGTCGAGGTGCAGCGTGCGGCGCAGCCGCCACAGGGCGGCGGCGTACGCCACCAGGCCGGCGACGGCACCGGCCAGCAGCGCGGGGAGCGTGCCGCCGGACGCGAGCAGCGCCACCAGCGGCAGTACGCCGAAGCAGCCGGCGGCGAGGGCGCACGCGGTGAGCATGCCGCGGTCGAACGGGTGGAGGCCGTACGCGTGCCACACCTGCGCCAGCGGCACGACGTTGGTGACGAGGATGGCGACGGCCCACGCGATCGCCGCGCCGTCGATGCCGAAGCGCGGGATGAGCAGCAGGTTCAGCCCGACGTTCACGACCAGCGCGGTGCCGACGTTCGCCAGGCTCCACCTCGTGCGTCCCGCCATCGTCAGCATCACGTCGACCATGCCGCAGGCGGTCGCGACCAGCATCGACGCGGCGAGCACCAGCATCACCGTCCGGCCGGCCGCATAGCCGTGCCCGAACAGCAGCAGGATCTGCGGCGAGAACACCGCGACGAGCAGGTACAGCGGCCAGGCCATCAGCACCAGCCACGCCGTCGACGTGCGGTACACCTCGTTGGTGCGTCGCCGGTCGTCGACGGCGAGCAGCCCCGCGATGCGCGGCTGCACGGCCATCGAGATCGCCTGGTTCGCGAGCTGGCCGACGACGAGGAACCTGGTGGCGGCGGCGTAGACGGCGGCGTCGACGGGCCCGCGGATCGCGCCGACGAGGATGATGTCGAGGCGCTGCAACGCCACCTGCGCGATGCCGGCGAACGCGCGCGGCAGCGCGTACGACCAGTACTCCCTGCGCAGCTCGCCGACCGGCCGCGACGGCAGGGCATCCGGCCGGGGATCCCGCCTACGTAGCCGGGCTCGGCTGGGATTCCGGGTGTGGCGGAGTCTACTGAGCCACCACACCGACAGCAGCGCGGCCGGCAGGTACGGCGCCGCCCAGCCGCCGGTCAGCAGCCCGCCGCCGAGCACGCCGGCCGTGCCGACGAGCGTGATCTGGAGCAGCGGCCGGCCGATCTTGTCGATCGCCGTGGTGGGACGCATGGTGCCGTAGCCGCGCGTGACCGCGTGGAACAGGTCCGCGAGGATCGCGAACGGCAGGAACACCGCGATCTGCCTGATGTACGACGTGGCCGGCCCGTCGTGTCCGGGCGCGACGAGGCCTGCGAGCCAGGGAGCGGACACCAGCAGCGCGACGGCGACGGCCACCGACACGAGGGCGGCGGGACGCGTCGCGATCCGCGTGTACACGCGGATGTCCCCGTATCTGCCCAGCGAGCGCATCCGCGACGTGAAGTAGACCAGGCCGGTGCCGGAGCCGAGCCGCCCGACCATCGCCAGCACGACGAACAGGGCGGTGACCGAGAAGTACACGCCGGCCGTCGCCTGGGGCACCACCCGGGCGACGACGATCGTGAGCGCCAGGCCGGCCAGCGACGACACGGCCGCGCCGATCAGGTTGAGGACGCCGCCCCTGGCGACCGAACGCAGGTGCTCGCGCGGGGTTGCGGTCCGGCTCACCTGCGCCAACTCGGTGTCCGGCCCAGCCATTCGGCGAGTCGTTCGTCGTACGGCTCGAAGTACGCGGTGAGGCGCCTGCGCAGGTCGTGGTCGAGACCCGCGCGCGGCCGCGCGTTGTGCACCTCGTGCCGCACGCCGGGCCACGGGGGCAGCCCGAGGAACTCCACGGTCTCGCGGTACACGCGGTCCGGGTCGGCGAAGAGGTCACCGGCGTCGATCACGTGCATGCGGTCGCGGCCGAGCAGCCGCTCGAGCCGTTCGAGCTGCTCGACGTACCTGCCGCGCGCGGCGTACGCGTTGTGCTGGTGGTGCAGGCTCACGTAGCCGGGCTCCGCGGCGATGCGCGCGACCTCGCCGTCGAGCCGGCTCTCCTCGAGCTCGAGGGCACGCCCGAACTCCTCGGTCTCGAACCCGCGCGCTCGCTCATGTGTGTACGCCGAGTACGCGCGCTCGACGGGATCGCGCAGCACGGCGATCACCTGCACGCCCGGCAGGTCGGCCGCGATGCGCTCCGGGGCCAGTGGGTGGAACATGTAGTAGGGCGTGGACTCGCCGGCGACCACCGGCATGCCGGTGCGCCGCGCGACCCGTTCGGCGGTGCTGCGCAACGGGAAGTGGCCGCGGTACCAGTCGTCGCCGCGCGGGTAGTTGACGTCGAAGTAGTGGACGCCCTTCTTGTGCGACGCGCCGAGGATCGCCGGATGCTGCTTGAGCGTCCGGTGCAGCGACGTCGTACCGGACCGCTGTGCGCCGACGACGAGGAACGACGGCCGCATGCGCGCCCCGCTGGTCAGCCGCCCCGCCGTCCGGACGACGGAGCTCAGCGGCCGCCGCACCGAGACCGGCAGGTCACTCACGAAGCGTGGCATCGCTCTCCAACGCGGTCAGCAGCCTCGGCAGCACCGAGCCGAGCGTCCCGATCTCGTCCTGTCTGTCGTGCACGTACCTGGTGACGATCTCGACGAGGTACAGCCGCGTGACGGTCCGCGCCTCGTGGCCGTCCAGGCCGACCGCCGCGAGCGAGGGCGCGACCCGGTCGGGCAACGTGGCGACGAACGCGCCGACGTCCTCGCCGGGCGCCAGCATCCGTTGCTGCGCATGGTAATGGACCATGTCGAACCCCAGCGGCACACCGGACTCGTGCCGCTCCCAGTCCCACACGAGCACGGTGTCGCGCAGCATCGCGAGGTTGGTCTTCGCGAAGTCGCCGTGCCAGGCGCCGAACACGAGCGGGCGGTCGCCGTGCCGGTCGAGCACGAGCTCGAGCACCGGCCGCAGCCGGTCCGCGGTCGCGTCGGGCAGCTCGGCGATCCGCTTGCGCAGCCCCGTGAGGTACGCGCTGCGCGGCAGCCGTGCGCTCTCCAGGCCGGCCGTGGCGGCGATCTCGACGGCCACCGTGGCGAGCCGCCTGACGTCGAACGGCACGCGGGGCGCGTCGACCGGCAGCGGGGACAGGGCGAGCACGTCGACCTCGCGCCACGGGCACGACCCGACCACGGTCGGCACCGTGAAGGTACGCCGCGGGCGGCCGCTCACCAGCCGGATCGCGGTCTCCTCGGCGTCGAGCAGCTCGTGCGTCAGCTCGTTCGTGGCGACCTTCGCCACCGTGACCAGCTCGCCGTCCGGAGTGAGCGCGTGGACGACCGGCTTGCGGTTGGCGCGCGGCCGGCTCACGTGCATGCCGACCGTGACCGACCGCCCGGCGAGCTCTCCGAGCACCGTCTCGATCGTGTCGGGGCGCGCGGTTTCGGTCTCGATCCGCAGCCGGTCGCGGAAGAGCACCGGTGCGGCGCCGGACGCCGCCGCCAGTGCCAGGGCGTGCCCGCGAGCCCGTCCCGCGCGCGAGGTCGCTTCGGCGTAGCCGCGGGCGAGCGTGGCGGCGGCGCGCGGGTGACGCAGCGGCAGCACCAGCCGCGGGTCGGCCAGGTGCGGGAGGACGACGTACTCGGCGAACGGCCGGGCACGACGGCTGCCGCGTCCGCGTCCGGCGTGGACCCGCACGGGCGCCGGCCAGAGCATCCCGGCGACCTCCGCGAGATAGCCTCCGCGTCTCACGTCGTTCCTCCGCGTGCCGGCGCCGGTGCGCGCGACTCGGCCGCGGCGGCGTTGCGCCACAACAGGCCCACGGCCACGAAGGTCAGCGTCAGCGGCATCCCGGTCGCGCCGTAGAACGGCAGGTACACCAGCGAAAGCACCACGGCCGTGGACCCCGCGACGCCGATCGGCGAGTAGTCGCGCCTGTGTCGCCAGAGCACGAGCAGGAAGTACCCGACGTAGAGGGCGGCGCCGGCGAAGCCCTGCGAGAAGACCAGCAGCCAGATCTGCCCGGCGCCGCCGGTGGACGAGTTGCCGCACCGCGGGCATTTCGCGCTCTTCCCGATCGCGATGGACTGCCGGCTGCCGGCCATGTTGCGCGTGCTGCCGTACCCGATGACCGGCGAGTGCAGGGCGCCCTCGACGGCGAGGTCGTCCTGCGCCGCACGGCCGGCGTTGCTGTGCGGGTTGTGGATGCGGTCGACGATCACCGTCTGCAGCGGCGTCGCGATGACGATCGCGCCGACGGCGAGCATGCCCGCGAGGACGCCCGCGAGCACCTTGCCCCTGCCCCGTATCGCCATCCGCAGCGCGACGTAGACCAGGGCGACGATCAGGCCGATCCAGACGCCGCGGTTCAGCGAGTAGACGATCGGGACCGCGGCGACGGCGAGCGTCACGGCGGCGAGCACCCGTCGCCGGCCCGACCCCCACGCCCACCACCACACGACGAGCCAGACCAGCAGCACGGACACGACGTCGCCCCAGGTGTTCGTGTACGGGAACGGCGCCGCGGGACGCCCGGCGCTGAACCCGAGCACGGCCATCACCTGGGCCATCTGCGGATGGACCAGCTGCTGCACGTAGTCGGAGTGGCGCAGCGAGCCGGGCAGCAGCATCTCGAACGGCGACGTGAACTGGCCCTTCGGCCACGCGAGCGCGGCCAGGCCGAGCCCCATCACCTCCAGGAAGAACAGGCCGAGCACGGCCACGAGGCGGCGCCGCGGGAACTCCTTCTCGGTGAGGTTGCCGACGTAGAGCAGCACGGCCGTGGCGGCCACGTAGCTGAGGAACCGCGAGGCGCTGGAGAGCAGTCGGTTGCCGAGGTCGCCCTCCAGCGTGCCCGGCGCCGAGACGTCCAGCGCGGCGGCGCTCGCCACGACCCAGACGAGGAACAGCAGCCAGACCCCGAACCCCTTCGGCACGCGGATCGGCCTGCGCCGGTACAGCTCCACGACCATCGGCACGCTGAGCAGGGGGAGCGCGAACGAGCCGAGGCCGAGTGCCCACCAGACCGGGTAACAGGCGAGTGCGGCGTACAGCGGCCATCCGACGGGCAGCGGCAGGTACCTGATCCGGCCGACGACCCGGTGCCGGGTGCGGTCCCTGTCCCTGCCGGCCTCGCGCGTCGGCCCGAGGGTGACCGTGCTCATGTGGTCACCCTCGTCCCCGGTGGCGCGAGCAGCACCCAGGTCGCGCCCGGCTGGAACTCCAGCGCCGCAGCCGTCGCGTCCGAGTAGTTGGTCTGCCGGTCGCGGCCCGGCCGCGACCAGGTGCACGCGACCGACTGGCCGCGCGACACCGCGACGCACGTGCCGTGCCCGATCGCCAGCGCGCTGGCCGTGGCGCCGCCGGCGAGGTGCCGGTTGACCACGTTCTTGTACGCCACCCGCTGCACGACCACGTTCGCCACGGCGACGTCGCTGCCGCCCTCCGTGCGCCGCCACAGCTTCGTGCCCGCGTCGTACGACCACACCTGGGTCTGCTGGCCCGGCACCCGCACCGTGAGCGAGTCGGCGTGCGCGGCGTGCTCGCCCAGTGGGTCGCCCGCCTCGGCGAACGAGAGCACCGGCGGCGGTGCGGAGAGCCCGTGCCCGGCGCGGCGGCCGACCAGCGTCGTGCTGGTGTACGAGCCGTGGAACGCCTCCGGGGTCGTCACCCGGTTGACGCCGTGGAGCCCAGCGTTCTCGACCTGCACCACGAACCCCATCGGGCCGCCCGCGTACCCGAACGCGGGGTGCAGCACGGGCAGCAGCTTGACGTCGACGGGCCGGGTGATGTCCACCGGGCCGACCCTGGCGGCGGTGCGGGACTGGTAGACGGCGAGCAGGTGGCTGGTGCCCGGCCGGTCGAACTCCTGGTACACGAGGTCGGCGTGCGACAGGCCGGCCGGCTTCGCGCCGCCGTCGCTCTCGACGAGCGGGACGGCAACGGCCGGCGCAGCCGCGGCCGCGCCGCTCACCGGCAGTCCGGTGAGCGGCGCCGGGGTGCCGGAGGACGCCGCCGCGCTGGTCGAGGCCTGCGGGCTCGGCGGCGTGGTCGACCACAGCGGTGACGCGGACGCGTCACCGCCCGCGGCGTGGGCGCACCCGGAGCCGACCGCGACGGCCGTGAGCACGGCGGCGAGTGCCGCCCGCCTGGTCACCGCTCAGGGCTCCCGGTCGGGGTCGGTCGTGATCGCGCGGCTGCGCCGCAGCGGGGTACTGGCCGCGCCGTTGCCGTTCGTGCCGTTGGCGCTCGCGGCGGCGGCGTCCGCGGTGCCGTTCACCGGCGTCGGGGCCGTGGGTTGCACGTCCTCCGGCGCGGCACCGGCGTACCTGATCGTGTAGTCGGGCATCGTCGTGTCGAGCGCCTTGGGGTGCCGCGGCAGGACGACGACGCCGAGCGTCTCGCAGCCCACCCGCTCGAGCTGCTCGACGCTGTCGAGCACGTCCTCGCGGCGGCTGTAGAGCTGCTCCACCACGACGACGGCGACGTCGCCGAACTGTGCCCACGCCTGCGCGTCGGCGTTCACCGTCGTGGGCGGCGTCTCGAGGACCACCTGGTCGAAGTCACGGCTCAGCACGGACACGATCGCGCGCAGGTCGTCGGTGCGCAGCGTGTCCTTCACCTCGCTCAGCCGCTGGCCCGGGCCGATGACCCGCACCAGGTCGTTGACCGAGGCGCGCTGCAGGGCGAAGTCGACGGTGCGCTCACCGAGCAGGATCTCGGCGAGCCCGGGACCGGTCGCGACGCCGAGCATGCCGGGCGTCACCGTGTGGAAGTCGGCGCAGACGTGCGCGACCCGGTTGCCGGCTCGGGCGAGCGACGTCGTGAGGTTGGCGGCGACGACCTGCGCGGCGGGCCCCGGCGACGCGCTGCTCACCAGCAGCACCTTCGGGTGCCGCTCCCGGTTCGCCGTGACGGCGTGCTGCAGCTGCCTGATCTCCTGCGCGGCGCCGCTCTGCGAGGGCAGCAGCGTCGTCCACGACGCGGGCCGCGGCGGCATCGCCACGTCGGCGAGCACCGGCAGGTCGAGCAGCTTCTGCACGTCCCGTGCCCGGCGGACGGTGTGGTCGCCGCGGTCGCGCAGCACGGCGATGCCCAGGCCGGCGAGCAGGCCGAGCATCGCGCCGCTCACCAGGAACAGCACCGGCACCGGCTGGCTCGGCGAGCTCGGCGGGCTCGCGTCGGTGATGATGTGGCCGGGGTCGATCTGCGGGTCCTCGAGCGGCGTCAGCTGCTTCTGCAGGTCGGAGATCTGGCTGGTGAGCACGTTCTGCTCCGCCTGCGCGTACTGCCGGTCCGTGGAGTTGCTCGGCAGGGCGGCGATGCGGCTCGTGGTCTTCTTCAGCTGCTTGCGCAGGTCGGCGAGCTGGCTCGTCAGCGCCTTCGCCTGCGTCGCCGCCCGCTGCTCGGCGGCCGCCTTCCGGTTCGCGAGGTAGGCCAGCGCGAAGAAGTGCGCGCCACGGGCGGCGTCGTCCGGCGTCCGCGCCGTGTACTCGATGGTGAGCACGGACGAGTTGGGCGGCACGCTCACGGAGACCCGGCCGGCGAGCGTGGTCGCGCTCTCGTCGGACTTCATCAGCTGCTTGGCGCCGTCGGCGACGGTGGCCGAGGTGACGAGCTGCGCCTCGGTGTCGAGGTTGATCGCGCCGTCGGTGCGGCCGCCCACGACGTTGGTGCCCTGGCCGGGGACGTCGACGGGGGAGACGAGCACGTTCGCGGACGCGCTGTAGTTCGGGGGGACGACGAACATGACGACCAGGCCGACGAGCGCACCGGCGAGCAGGCCGGCCAGCACGATCCACCAGCGTCGCCTGATCAGGGAACTGTAGTCGGCGAGGTGCAGCGAGGCGGTGTCCTCGGTCGTGCTCATGGGCAGGGGTCCCCGGGGTCAGGTGAGGTTGCGAACCAGTCGACGTTACGTGGACACCCTCCTCGTGCGCCCCGTTTTCGCCCGTCCGCCCGGACAGACCGGACCGAGCCGACACGTTCCGTGACGTTGCGTGCGGGTTCGTCCCCCGGACGCCGCGTCGGAGCGTCGTCCCGGCAGGATCGTCGCGTGCCCGATCACCTGCTCGCCTTCGTCACCGGCCTGCACCGCAGCGGGACGACGCTGCTGGCGAGCTCGCTCGCCCGGCACCCGGACGTGTCCGGGCTCACCGGCACGGGCGTGAAGGAGGACGAGGGCCAGCACCTGCAGGACGTGGTGCCGCCGGCGCGGGCGTACGGCGGTGCGGGCCGGTTCGCGCTCGACCCGCGCGCCCACCTCACCGAGAGCTCGCCGCTCGCCACGCCGCAGAACGCCGAGCGGATCTTCGGGCAGTGGGCGCCGTACTGGGACCTCGGCCGCCCGGTGCTGGTGGAGAAGTCCCCGCCGACGATCGTGCGCACGCGGTTCTTCCAGGCACTGTTCCCCGGAGCCAGGTTCGTCGTGAGCGTGCGGCACCCGGTCGTCGCGGTGCTCTCGACTCGGAAGTGGCGCCGCGGCGTGGGGCTGGCCGCGCTGGTGGAGCACTGGCTCGCGGCGCACGAGACGCTGCTGGCGGACCTCACCCACCTGCGCGCGGCCCACGTCGTGAAGTACGAGCACCTGGTGGCCGACCCGGCGGGGACGCTCGGCGGGGTCGGTGCGTTCCTCGGCCTGTCCGCACCGGTGCCCGCCGACGCGGTGCGCGCGGACCGCAGCGACGCCTACGTGGAGGCGTGGCGTCGGCTGGCGCGGTCGCGCCTCCCGTGGCGGCGGGCCCAGCACCGCTCGCTGCTGGCGGCGTACGAGGACAGGGTGCGCCGGTTCGGCTACTCGCTCGCCGACCTGGCCGTGGCGGAGCCGTTCCCGGCAGGCGGGCGCGGATGACACCGACGGTCTGCTACCAGGTGCACTCGCACCGGGCGCCCGGCCAGGTGGAACGGCTGGTGCGCCGACTGGCCGAGGGCACCCGCGGCGGCGTGGTGCTGGTGAGCCACGACGTGGGCGGCGATCCGCTGCCAGTGCACCGGCTGGAACAGCTCGGCGACGTGCACGTGCTGCCCGCGGCGGGCGGCTACGGCGACTTCGGCCACGTCGACCGCTGGGTCGACGCCGTCCGCTGGCTCACCGCGCACGGGGTGTCGTACGACTGGATGGTGACCCTGTCCGGCCAGGACTACCCGTTGCTGCCGATCCCGGAGATCGAAAGGCAGTTGGCCTCCGCCGGCGTCGACGGGTTCGTCGAGTCCTTCCCCGTCTTCGGCGCGGAGAGCCACTGGCCGATGCGCCGGGCACGCTCGCGCTACCTGTACCGGTACCGGCGGCTCGGCGCGTACGCGGGGCGCGGCCCGGTGCGGGCGGCGTTGCGTGCCGCGCGCGCCGTCGACCTCGTGCAACCGCTGGTGCGGGTGAACCCGACGTACGGCACCGTCGGCACGCGTACCCGCACGCCGCTCGGCCCGGCGTTCCCGCTGTACGGCGGCTCGTTCTGGGTGACGCTGCGGCGGCGTTGCGTCGAGCACGTGGTGTCGTGCTACGAGACGCAGCCGGCCTTGGTGGCGTACTTCCGCGGCACCCTCGCGCCCGAGGAGGTGTACTTCCAGACCGTCCTGCGCGCCGCGGGCACGTTCACCCTCGACCCCGATCCCAAGCGCTACTTCGACTTCTCCGGCGACCGCGCCAGGCCGCGGCTGCTGGGCATGGGCGACCTGCCCGCCCTCCGTGCCAGTGGCGCCCATTTCGCCCGCAAGTTCGACGAGTCCCACGACAGCGACGTCCTCGACGCCCTCGACGCGTGACTCCTTCCATGATCATGAAGATTCCGGGTCGCCAGGGCAACCTGGAATCTTCATGATCATCCAGAGGCGGAGGTCGCGGGATCGCGTTCGCCCGGGGTCCTGGGGCGGGCTCGGCGGGGGAGGGCGGGGAGGCCGTGGCCGCGGCGGATCGCCATCCAGCCCAGCGTCACCGCCAGCGCCACGGCCGGCACCGCTACGAGCAGTGCGACGTTGCCCGCGCCGAGCATCTTGAGCGCGGACGCCACCAGCACCACCACCAGGACCCGCCGGATCACGCCGCCGGGCAGCCGGCTGGAGCCGAGCGCGCCGAGCAGGACGCCGGGGATCGCGCCGACGAGGACGGACGCGGTGACCGCGAACTGGAAGTCCCCGAACAGGACGTGGCCGAGCGCGGCGGCGATGACGAGCGGCACCGCCTGGACGAGGTCGGTGCCCACGAGCCGGCCGGCGCGCAGGGTCGGGTAGAGGGCGAGCAGGGCGACGATGATGAGCGATCCCGAGCCGACCGACGTCAGCCCGACGACGAGCCCGCCGACGACGCCGACGGCCACGGTCGGCAGGGGGCGGACGACGATCGGCTGCGAGGTCTCCCGCGGCCGCCCGGACCGCGACTCGCGCAGCGACGTGTAGGCCTTCGCCGCGATACCCGCCGCCGCGATCAGCAGCGCCACGCCGAGCGCGATCTGCACGCCGTGCTGCACCTGCTCGCCGTGCCCGAACAGCTTGATCAGCAACGCGCCCGCGAACGCCGAGGGCACCGAGCCCACGCACAGCCACTTCACCAGCCGCAGGTCGACCGTACGCCGCCGCAGGTGGACGAGCCCGCCGAACGGTTTCATGAACACCGACGCCACCAGGTCGCTGGAGACGGCCGCGAGCGGCTGGACGCCGAAGAACAGCACGAGCATCGGCGTCATCAGCGCGCCGCCGCCCATGCCGGTCAGCCCGACGACGAGCCCTACGACGAAGCTGCCCACTGCCATCGCGGTGTTCATGCTTACCCGATCTCTCTGGCTTACCCGATCTGTTCAGTCGACTTCGAGAGGATAACGGACACCGTCACGCGATGGCCAGAGGGTGCGGGCTACTCGGTACCGGAGAGCCAGCCGGCCTTGCTCAGGTAGGCGAGCACCTGCCGCAGCGCCTCCTGCACCGGCACCGTCCCCGTGTCGATCGAGAGCTCGGCGTCGGTGGGCTCCTCGTACGGGTCGCTGATCCCGGTGAACTCGCTGATCAGGCCGGCCCGCGCCTTCGCGTACAGGCCCTTGCGGTCCCGGCCCTCGCATACCTCGAGCGACGCCGCCGCGTGCACGAGGACGAACCCGCCGCCCGCCGCGGTCACCATGCGTCGCACCTCCGCGCGGGTGGCGGCGTACGGCGCGATCGGTGCGCAGATCGCGATGCCGCCGTGCCGGCACGCCTCGGCCGCGACGTACCCGATGCGCAGCACGTTGCGGTCGCGGTCCTCCCGCGAGAAGCCCAGGCCCGCCGACAGCATCCGCCGGACGACGTCGCCGTCGAGGAACGTGACCGTCCGGTCGGCGCGCTCGACGAGCGAGTCGCGCAGGGCACGGGCGAGGGTCGACTTGCCCGAGCCCGACAGGCCCGTGAAGAACACCGTGAGCCCTCGCTCGGCGAGCGGTGGCCGGACGTGCCGCAGCTCCGCCGCCACCGCCGGCGGCGTGAACCACTCGGGCAACGGCTCGCCGGCGTCGAGCAGGTCACGCACGGCGTCGTCGCCAAGCGGCGGCCGCAGCCCAGCCGCGGTCGCGACCGGCCGCCACGTGTCGCCGGCCGCGTCGTACCCGACCGGCTCGAACGGGACCAGCTCCACCGCCGCGCCTCCGGGATCGGCCGCCGCGGTGAGCAGCGCGCGGGCTCCGTACGCCCCGGCGACGTGCGCGGTGAGCAGCAGGTCGTCGACGGGGTCGGCCCGGCGGGCGAGCCGGACTGCCACGACCGCCGCCTCGCCCAGCTCGTCGCGTGCGGTGAACGCGAGGCGTACCAGCGACTCCGGCGGCAGCCCGCGGTCGTCGGCGCTCGGCACGAGCAGGAGCACCTGTGCGTTGCGTGTCGTCGCGGCGAGGCGGATCGCGGCGAGCCGGTCCCGGTGCAGCGGCGCGTCCGCGAGGACGGCGAGGACGGGACGCTCGCCGTCGAAGAGCCGCCGCGACTGCGCGGGCGTGAGGTGCAGCCGCCGGAACACGCCGAACGCGGCGCGCCGCCGGGGCTCGGCCGGCCCGGCGAGGTGGTGCGTGCCGGAGTCCGCCCAGACCTCCTCGACCCGGACCGCGGCGATCGGCGTGCCCTCGGGGTCCTCGACGAGCACCTCGTCACCGGGCCGGACGCCTGCGGCGAACTCCGCGGGGACGTCGAGCGTCAGCGGCACCGGCCACGGGCGGCCGTCGGCCAGTCGTCGCCGCGCGCGGACGCTTTCGGCGTCCGCCGCGCCGAGGAACCCGTCGAGCGGCGCGAACGCCTGCGTGACCAGAAGCTCGGCATCCGCAAGGGCCTGCGGTCCCGGGGCGAGATGGTGGGTCGTACCGGCGTCGCTCACGC
>DASUWX010000199.1:0-28932 GCA_036378185.1 Streptosporangiales bacterium
CGGGCTGGGTCGACCCGCGGACGGGCCTGCCCCCACGCCAGGCGCCGAGGCGGGCCGGGTGAGCTGCGACCGACGGGTTCAGCCGGGCGGCGGGTTGAGGCCGTAGCGCGACACGACGTCGGGCAGCCAGTCCGGCCGCGGGTGGGAGAGCCCGTAGCGTCCTGCGATCTCGGCGACCGCCTCGGGGTCCGGCGGCCCGGCGCTCAGGAGGTCGGCGAGCTCCCAGAAGTAGTGCTCGAAGCCGGCCGGGGTGATGATCTCGATCATCCGCGCGGGCTCGCTGCCCGCATTCCACATGGCGTGCACCTCGCCGCGCGGCTTCGTGATGTAGCCGCCGGCGCTCAGCACGACCTCGCGGTCGCCCGACCTGAAGCCGATCTCCCCGGTGAGTACGACGGAGAACTCGTCCTCGCGCGTGTGCATGTGCGGCGGCACCATCGCGCCGACGGGGAACGGGTGCTCGACGATCGAGAGCCGACCTGACGTGTCGCGGCCGAACAACTTGAACGCCACACCGATGTCGCCCAACGGTGCCTCCCGTCCCTGGCCCGGGTGCAGCACGGTCAGCGGCGGGGCGACCTTCTCGGCAGGGTCTGTGTCCGTCATGGTCGGTCCTCCGTCGTCGATCCGGCGTTCCGCGAATCGTGCGTCCCGCCGACGGCCCGCACGCCGATCTCGCGCGAAGCGCCTCGTACCGGGAGACGGGCGGTCGCCGGGTGTGCCGGGTGAGCAGGCGCGGCGGACGCACCGAGACGGCCGGCCACCGGACGGTACCCGTTCCGGGGGTGGGAAGGTGGTACCCACCGCGGTGGCCCGGAGGCCGCCAAGGGGGGCCGAGCGGGCGCCTTGACGAGACCATCACGTCGAACGTATGTTCGACTCATGCCGACTCGAGCAAGCGAACGCCGTCTCCTCGCTCGCACGTCCTGGGGCCCGAGCGGCTGGCTGGCCGACGAGCGGCTCGTGGAGCACGGCGCCGAACCGTTGACCATCGACCAGCGGCGGGCGGTCTGGCGCATCCTCGACGCGCTGGGCGACGCCGCGGAGAGCGACTACGAGAGCCGGCACGAGAGGTTCGCGGCCGAGGCGACCGTGCTCGTGCTGTGGATCGCCTCCCAGGACCTCGAGCAGCTGAGCGCAGCCGAGCGCGACGTGCTGCTGCGCAACATCGTGCACAGCGCGCGGTCGGCGCGCGGCCCCGATTACTCGTAGTCGTCGGCGCCCTGGCCCGGTATGTTCCGAGGTCGTGTGGGACGGCGTCGAGGGGAGCCGCGGTCGTGGCCGAGGAAGGTGAGCTGCCCGGCCTCGCCGAGGCGTGCCGGGCGTTGGCCGACGGGCGAGCCGTCGTCGTGCCGAACCCGAGCCCGATGACGTACGGCGTCGTCGCGACCAGCCCGCAGGCGGTCAACCTGCTCAAGGGCCGGCCGGCCGACCAGCACACCGCGGTCTCCGTGCACGACGCCGCCGAGTGGCAGCGGATAGTCGCGTGCCTCGACGTGCCGCCCGGCGTCCTGCGGAGGATCGTCGTGCTGCTGCGGCAACGCCTGTCCCTGCTGGTGCCGTTGCGCGACAGCGGCCCGCGGCCGGACTGGATCGCGCCGGCGGTGCGCGACGGGTATCTGGCGATGTTCGACGGCTGGTGGGCTCCGACCGCGCGACTGTGGGACGCGTTCCCCCGGCTGTACGGCAGCAGCGCCAACCGCACCGGCCGTCCACCCGCGGCGTCGGCGGCCGAGGTGGACCCTGCCATGCTCGCCGCCGCACAGGTCGTCGACGGCGACGCCCTCCGCGAGGGCGAACAGGTTCATGCAGCGAGCAGCATGGTACGGGTGGCTCGTGACGGCGAGCTGAGCCTGTACCGGCGCGGCGCCCAGGACGCCGCGTCCGGCCTCGACCCGGACGCCTACGTCCGGCACCTGGCGGCGCTGGACCTGGACTGAACCCGGGGCGCCGTCGACGGAGCCGCGCCCTGCCAAGGCCGCGGACGACCGAGGCGGCGATGTGCCGCGCCAGGGCCGTGCCCGGGCGCGCCAGCCGACGGTCGCACCGGGGCGTGCCGTGATCGATTTGTAGCCGCCGTAACCATCCTGTTATCGTCGCAACTTGTCAGCCGGGGTCCTGGTAGGGCCTCGGGGTGATCGACCGGGGTGGGCCGCCGCCGTCAAGTCCCAGACGGCGAGCGCGTTCGAGCCTCCCCGGGCAACCCTCCCACGCGGCCCTCACCCTCGCCCCAAGGGAGATCTGTGCGCAAGACACCGGCAGCAGTCGCCGTCGGCGTGGCCGCATTCGCGGTCCTGGTAGGCGGCGGCGTCGCTTATGCGACGGCCAACAAGGAAGTGAAGCTCACCGTGGACGGGGCACCCCAGACCGTCCACACCCTGTCCGGAAACGTCAGTGGCGTCCTCGACGGCGCCGGCATCAAGACCACGGACCGCGACCTGGTCGCGCCCAAGCCGCAGAGCGCGGTGCACGACGGCGACCAGATCGTCGTCCGGCACGCCCGGCAGGTCACCGTCACCGTCGACGGCAAGACCGTCAAGCGCTGGGTCACCGCGCTCAACGTGTCCGAGGCGCTGCGGCAACTCGGCATCCACGGTACGGACGTCCGCGTCTCGGCCGACCGGTCCACCCGCATCCCGCTCGCCGGGCTCTCGTTCTCGGTGCGGCTGCCGAAGTCGGTCACGGTGACCGCCGACCACAAGTCGCACAAGGTGGTCACCTTCGGCAGCGTCGTGCAGAACGCCGTCGACGACTCGGGTATCACGCTGAACAAGGACGACAGGGTGACGCCCTCGGGCGACTCTCCGCTCGTGAACGGGATGAAGATCGCGGTTCAACGCATCACGGTCAAGCGCGTCACCAGGACGATCACCCTCGACATGCCGGTCAAGAAGATCCACGACTCGTCCATGTCGGCGGGCACCACCAAGGTCGAGCACAGCGGCTCGCCGGGTCAGAAGGTCGTCGTCTACGAGATCCGCACGGTGGACGGCAAGCGGCAGCCGAGCAAGAAGATCTCGGAGAAGGTCACCAGGAAGCCCACCACCCAGGTGGTCCGGGTCGGCACGAAGAAGGACCCGCCGCCGACGAGCCGGCCCGCCCCGGTCGGCACGAACGACACCTCGTTCTGGACGCTCGGCGGCTGGGACTGGAAATACCTCGCCCGGTGCGAGTCCGGCCTGAACCCGCGCGCCAGCAACGGCACGCACTTCGGCCTGTACCAGTTCAGCCTGTCCACCTGGCAGTCCGTGGGCGGCAGTGGCGACCCGCGGGACGCCTCCGAGCTCGAGCAGACCCAGCGGGCGTACACGCTGATCAAGCGAGCCGGGCCGGGTCAGTGGACCTGCCCGACGCGCCGCGTCTAGCGCTGCCGAGTGACGAACGCGCCGGCCGGGCCCAGGCTCCTGGGCCCGGCCGGCGTCCGCCGCGCCCCGCCGACGCTGTCCCCTCCGTGACCTACGACGCGTGCGAACGCGGTGCGGCCGTCGTCCGCCGTCGTGACGGTCGGTGGTGACGACTACTGCGACAGCGAGGTATTCGCGACGAGGCGTATCCGCTGCGTCGTCCACCTGCACGGAAAAGGTTTACCGTGCCGCGTTCGTGGGGAAATCGATCCGTGCGGTCTGGCCGCTCGAGGGTGACCAGGCCGCGCCACGCTACCCGGGGACAGCCATCTGGAGGGTTCCATGGCATCCGACGAGGTCGTCGTCAAGGTCACGCCGGACGGGTCGGAGTGGCACGTCGACGTGGCGGACAAGCGCCTGCTGACGCTACGCAACAAGGCGACCGCGGTCGCTGAGGCCTACGTGCAGGCGGTCTCCACCCGGCCCTGCCGCGTCGTCGTCTACGGCGCGGACGGCTCGGTCGAGGAAGAGACGCCGCTCCCGTCCGAGGGTGTCGCACCGGAGGCCGTCGCCGCCGGTGCGAACGACTGACCCGCGGCCACTGCCTCGGCAGCGGTCACTCCGACGGTTCGGCGACCTGCCCGGCGTGCCGCAGGTGCAGGGCCAGGACGAACGCGAGCCACGCCCCGCCCAGGGCACAACCGGCGAGCACGTCGGTGAGCCAGTGCGCCCCCAGGTAGACGCGGGAGAACCCGACCGCAGCCACCACGACCGCGGCGCCGACCGGCGCGACAACCCGGATGCGGCCGCGGCACCGGACGGCGAGAAGGAACGCCAGCGTCCCCCACGCGGCAACGGCCTGCACCGCGTGCCCGGACGGGAACGACCAGTTCGTGGTGTCCACCAGCGCGTCCGCGGCCGGTGGCCGGGGCCGGGCGACAATTGACTTCGCGGCCGCGTACGACACCACGCCGCCGCCGTAGACCACCCAGGTCTCGACCACCGTGCGCACGTCCCGCCGCCACAGCATCGCCGCGCTGACCGCGACGAGCAGCGGGATGAGGACGAAGCCGGAGCCCAGCCACGTCACGACGTCCATCGCGGTCGTCAGCACGGCCGAACGGTGCGCGACCAAGAACGCCAGCACGCCCGGGTCGTAGCCGACCATCTCCTCGTGCGCGAGTACGTCCTGGGTGACGCCGGCGAAACCCCACGCACACAAGCCGGTCGCCACGACCATCGTCGTCAGCACGAACCCGTCCGGGTACCGGGGGTCGAGGCGTCGTCCCAGCCATCCCGTCGTTCCAGGGAACCGGCGGCGCAGCCACGCCACGGGCCCGCTCGCGGCCAGCCGCGTGGCGGCCGCCCGAGCGTGCTCACGCCCTTCGCGACGCGTCAGCCATGCCACTGCGAGGACGAGCGCCAGGACGACGAGCAGGCCGACGCCGATCTTGCTCGCGGCGTGCTCGGCCCTCTGCCAGGACGCACCCGCGAGATACCCGACGAACACGTACCCGGTGGCCCAGCACACGCCGCCTGCCACGTTGAACGACAGGAACGTCCGGTACCGCATCCGCGAGATCCCGGCCAGCCCGGGGATCAGCACCCGCAGCGCCGCGGTGAACCGGCCGAAGAACACCGCGGGGCCGCCCCGGGCCGCAAGATACCGTTCGCCCCGCTCCAGGTGCCGGTGCCTGATGAACCGGCCCAGCGACCCGTACAGCAACCGCCGCCCGAACCTGCGCCCCACCGCGTACCCGACCGTGTCGCCGCAGATCGCACCCAGGATCGCCGCGGCCAGCGCCGCCGGCAACGAGACCCGGTGCTCGTAGGCGAGGACCCCGCCCAGGATCACCGCGATCTCACCCGGGAACACGAACCCGACGAACGCCGCCGACTCCAGCATCGGCAACGCGAACACGACGGCCAGCGCGACCCACCCGTGCAGGCCGAGAATGTGCCGTGCGAACTCGCCGATCACGCCGCCTCTCGCCTTGCGCACGATGTGGTGCCGAGCATAGGTAAGGCGGCACGTACCCGTAGAGCCGGCGTAGATGCGGCGAGCGCCGCGGCAACACGGACCGAGCCGACGCTCAGGCGCCCGGTGGCGGGTTCACCAGGATCCCTTGTGCTCCGGGACGCGGAAGACGAGCGGGATCACGGCGACGACCACGATGACGGCGAAGACCAGGAACACGTGGCCCTGCGCGACTCCCGGATGGTCGCTCCTGGCGAGGATGGCGGTGGTGACGGACACGGCGATGATGGAACCGGCCTGGCGGAACATCACACGCAGGCCCGCGACCGACGTGGCGCTCTCGGGTTCGAGTTGCAGCGACGCGTTGTTCGACGCGGGGGAGGCGGTGCCCATGCCGATGCCCATGAGCGCGGATGCGCCCGCGAGCCACGCGTAGGCCGAGATGCCGTGGACGGGCGCGTGCGCCATGATCGCCAACCCGATTGCGCTCAACACGAAGCCCGCGAGCATCGGCAACCGGTAGCCGGTCCGCCGCAACATCGCGACGGCGAGCGCGGCGACGACGATCATGCCGACGGCCCGGGCGGTGAGCAGCGTCCCCGCCTCCAGGCTGCGGATGCCGTAGCGCTGCTGCGCGTACAGCGGCACGAGCGCGCTGAAGCCCAGGGCGGCGCCGCCGTAGAGGAAGTTGATCACGTTCATCACGCCGAAGCCGCGTCCCCGCAGCAGCCGGGCCGGGATGATCGCGGTGAGCGGATGCCGCATGGACCTGCGCACCAACAGCACGAAGCCGAGCAGCGCCGCGGCGGTGCTGCCCAGGAAGACCGGGTCCACCGGTGAGGTGTGGCCCTCGCCGAGATAGGTGACCGCGTACATCGCGGCCAGCATGGACCCGGTGAGCAGCGCGGCGCCGACGGCGTCGAACCGGTCGGACGGCCTGGTGCGGCCGGCCGGGATGATCCGCAGGCCGAGCGCGATCAGCACGACGCCGAGCGGCACGTTGACCAGGAAGACGCCCCGCCAGGACCAGTACGTCACGAAGATGCCGCCGAGCACGGGCCCCACGAGGCCGCCGATGGGGACGATGCTGGTGAACATGCCGACGGCGCGGTCGCGGCCGCGGCCGAAGTGCTCGGCGACGATGCCCGTCGCCGAGGGCATCAGCGCGCCGCCGCCGAGCGCCTGCACTGCCCGCAGCACGACCAGCACGTAGATGTCGCTCGCGGTGCCGCACAGCAGCGACGCGACGGTGAACACGGCCGTCCCGAGCAGGAAGACCCGCCGCCGTCCCAGCCGGTCGCCGAGCCGGCCGGCGAGCGGCACGATGGCGAGCCGGCCCAGCGAATAGACCGTGATCGTCCACCCGCTCCAGTTGATCGTCGTGTGCAGGTCGTGGTGCAGGGCGGGGAGCGCGGTCGCGACGATCGTCTGGTCGATCGAGCTCATGAACAGTGCCGCCGACACGACGGCGAGGATCACGTGCCGGCGTGGGTGGGGGGTGGGTGCGGCCGTCTGCTCCTCCGTCCGCTGCTCAGCAGCGAGTGAGTCGTCCGCGGCCACGGTATCGATGATACATATGCTTGCCGGCAGGCAAGTAAGTGCGCACGAGCGGCGCTGGGAGTCCCCGCCCGGCCCGTACCATCGGTCGATGGACGCCCGCGACCGCAGGCTCGCCGCAACCTTCGCGCACGCCGGGGTCGCGGCGGCATACCGGCACCGCCCGCCGTATCCGGCGGAGGTCTTCGACATTCTCGAGTCACTCGTCGTCGACCGGCCGCGCACGGCGCTCGACCTCGGCGCGGGCGAAGGCGCGCTGGCGCGGCCGCTGGCCGAGCGGTTGGACCGGGTGGACGCAGTCGACGCGTCCGCGGCGATGGTCGAGGCCGGCCGACGGCGTCCCGGCGGCGATCGTGCCAACCTGCAATGGATCGTCGGCGCGGTGGAGGACTGCCCGCTGGCCGGCCCCTACGCGCTGGTGACCGCTGGTGCCAGCCTGCACTGGATGGAGTGGCGCGCGACGACGTCCCGGCTGGTCTCCGCGATGACCGGAGGCGCCCAGCTCGCGATCGTGGAGCACGAGCCGTGCGAGCTCCCGTGGCGGGACGAGCTCGTCGCGGTCATCCGGCGGCATTCGCGCAGTACCGGGTACGACCCGGGGTTCTCGCTGCCCGACGCGCTCGCCGACGCCGGCTGCTTCCGGCCCGCCGGGCACATCGAGACCCGACCCGTGCCGTTCCGGCAGTCCGTCGCCGACTACGTCGAGCAGTTCCACTCGACGGCGAGCCTCGCGCGTGAGCTGATGCCGGACGGCGAGGCGGCCGCGTTCGACGACGCCGTCACCCGGCTGGTCACCCCCTGGGCGGTCGACGGCGTGCTCGCCCTCGCCGTCGTCGCCACGGTCGTGTGGGGCCGTCCCACCGTATGATCGCGTGATGCCGGACGTTCCGCATCGCTACGTCTCGCCGGAGGAGGACAGCGGCCGGTGGGCCGACTTCCCGTTCCGCGACGGCGACATCGTGATCAGCACGAGGTCGAAGAGCGGCACGACGTGGCTGCAGATGATCTGCGCGTTGTTGATCTTCCGCACGCCCGACCTTCCCGCGCCGCTGGGTGAGCTGTCGCCGTGGCTCGACCACATGGTCACGCCGCTCGAGGACGTGATCGGGCGGCTCGTCGCCCAGAGACACCGGCGCTTCATCAAGACGCACACGCCGCTGGACGGCATCCCGATCGACCCGCGCGCCACCTACGTCGTCGTCGGCCGCCACCCTCTCGACATGGCGGTCTCGCTGTACCACCAGGGCGACAACATCGACCGTGCGCGGCTGCGCGAGCTCACGGGCGCGCCCGAGCCGACGGCGCCACCGGCGCCGCGGCCGCCGTTGCACGACTGGCTGGTGCGCTGGATCGGCTCGCACGCCGACCCGCGGGACGAGCTGGACTCGCTGCCCGGCGTCATGTGGCACCTCTCCGACGCGTGGCGGCGCCGCCTCCAGCCGCACGTCGTGCTCGTCCACTACGCCGACCTGACCGCCGACCTCGACGGCACGATGCGGCGCCTCGCGGAGCAGCTCGGCATCTCGATCGACGAGGACCACTGGCCGGATCTCGTCCGGGCGGCAACGTTCGACGCGATGAAGGGCAACGCCGGCGAGTTGGTCCCGAACCGCGACGGCGTGCTCGCCGACCCGGTCGCGTTCTTCCGCGCCGGCCGCTCGGGCGAGGGACGGCAGCTGCTGTCCGACGCCGAGCTGGCCGCCTACGACGCGCGCACCGCCGAGCTCGCCCCTGCCGACCTGCTCGCCTGGCTGCACCGCTGACGGTCACGGTCCGCGTCGTCGGCGCGGCCGAAGTGTGACCAGGCTCACGGCGGGTAGGTGTCCCGTACGGGTGTGCCTACCGGGGACACCGACGAAGCGAGGTGGTTGGAATGACGACCGGCACACACGCCGCCCCGTGGTGGCGGGTACCCCGCTCACATGGCGCCGTCGTCGGGGTGCTCCTCCTGCTGCTGGGGCTGTGGGGCGGCCTGGCGCCGTTCATCGGCCCGTACGCCGGCTACGGCTACACGCCGAACTCGCCCTGGGCGTTCACCTGGGGCCGGCTCTGGCTCGAGGTCGTGCCCGCCGTGGTGACGCTGCTCGCGGGGTTGGCGCTGCTGTTCAGCGGCAACCGCGTGACGGGGGTGTGGATGTCCTGGCTCGCCGTACTCGCCGGGGCGTGGTTCGTCATCGGCGGGCCGGTGTCCCGCTTGTGGCACGGGACGAGCCAGGCGGGCACGCCGACGGGCAGCGTGTTCACCCAGGTGTTCGAGCAGATCGGCCTGTTCCTCGGGCTCGGTGTGGTGATCGTGTTCCTCGGTGGCGCCGCGCTCACCCGGTTCGCGTTCACGACCGCACGGCCGCGCAACTGGCGCAGGGAGGCCGAACCGTACCCTGAGGCGACGCCGACCGGGCGGACGGAGCGAACCGAGCCGGCGGCGGACGACACCACGCCCGCCGAGCGGGCCGGGGCCGAGCCCACATCGACGGAACGTACCGGGACGGCAGAGCCGGCCGGGCGCGTCCCGAGCACGGACGAGGAGCGGGCCCGCTGAGTCTCCGGGATCTCAGGGTGCCCTGGCACCCTGAGGTTCCGAGGCTCCGAACCGCACGCCCTTGGCCTCGCCGCCGAGCCCGGTGAACAGGGCGACGCAGACGAGCACCGGCAGGATCGTGACGAGCAGTGCGAAGCGGTAGCCGTGGGTGCCCGCGAGCGCCTGCTGGATCGGCAGGTTCAGCGACGCGATGAGGTTGCCGAGCTGGTACGTGACGCCCGGGTAGAACCCGCGGATCTCGTCGGGGCTCATCTCGGTGAGGTGGGCGGGGATGATCCCCCATGCTCCCTGCACGCAGATCTGCATCAGGAAGCTGCCGAGCGCCAGCCAGCCGGCCGTCGGGCCGAGCGCGAACAGGAACGCGATCGGGATGCCCGCGAGCGCGGCGATGATGATCGTCTTGCGGCGGCCGAGGCGCTCGGAGTACGCGCCGAGCGTGATGCCGCCGATGAACGCCCCGATGTTGTAGATGACGGCGATCAGCGTGGCCGTGGTCGGCGTCTGGTGCAGGCCCTCCTTGAGGAAGGTGGGGTAGATGTCCTGGGTGCCGTGCGACATCCAGTTGAACGCCGTCATCAGCAGGACGAGGTAGGCGAACCGCCGCAGCAGCCTGCGGTTGAAGAACACCTGGCGTGCGGTGGTGCGGGTCTGGCGCATCCGCTCCCTGGTCTCCTGCCACGCCTCGCTCTCCTTGACCCGCAACCGCAGGAAGAGCGCGACGAGCGCCGGCAGCAGGCTGAACGCGAACAGGCCGCGCCAGCCGAGGTACGGGTTGATGACGAAGAACGCGATGACCGCGAGCAGGTAGCCGAGCGAGTAGCCCTGCTGCAGCACACCGGAGTAGAAGCCGCGCTTCTCGACCGGGATCTTCTCCATCGCGAGGGCGGCGCCCAGGCCCCACTCGCCGCCCATGCCGACGCCGTACAGCAGGCGCAGCACGAGCAGGACGTAGAAGTTCGGGGCGAACGCGCAGAGGAACCCGACGGTCGAGTAGAACAGGACGTCGACCATCAACGGGATACGCCGGCCGCGCGCGTCCGCCCACCGGCCGAAGATGAAGGCGCCGACCGGTCGCATGGCGAGCGTCACGGTGGTGAGCAGGGCCATCCTGGTCAGCGAGACGCCGAACTCCTCGCCGATCTCCGCGTAGACGAGAACGACGATGAAGTAGTCGAACGCGTCCATGGTCCAGCCCAGCAACGCCGCCCAGAACGCGTTGCGTTCCTCCGGCCTCAGCCCACGTGCCTGCGTGGTGATCGTCGAGAACACGGCACCTCCCCGTCACGGGTCCCTCACGACACCATCGGTGATCATGCCATCCGTGGCACTGCGTTCACCAGGGGTGGACGGTGGGTGAGCGGCGCCGGACGCCGGGAGCGCCCGGCACGGCGCGATTTCGGATTCTCCGGTAAGGGGCCGAATTCCTCCTGGTCATGACCGTGCTGAACCGCCGCCGCGATTTATAGTTGACCGGTTCAGTACGGAAGGGCGGAACGCGGGTGAAGCGACCGACGATCGTGGACATCGCGCGAGCGGCAGGTGTCTCCAAGGGCGCGGTCTCGTACGCGCTCAACGGCCGCCCGGGCGTGTCGGCGGACACCCGTGCGCGCATCCTGCAGGTCGCGAGCGAGCTCGGCTGGGTGCCGAGCAGCGCGGCTCGCGCGCTGTCGAACCATCGCGCGGACGCCGTCGGCATGGTGGCCTTCCGCGAGCCCGAGGTGCTCTGGACCGAACCGTACTTCATGCGGGTCATCGCCGGAGTCGAGCGGACCCTCGCCGAGCAGGGCGTCGCGCTGCTGCTCGCGACGGTGCACGACACGGAGACCGAGCTGGACACGTACCGCCGCTGGTGGGCGGGCCGCCGGGTCGACGGCGCGCTGCTGCTGGACATGCGGGCCAAGGACCCCCGGCCGGCGCTCCTCCGGTCGCTGGGCATGCCGGCCGTCGTGCTCGGGGCGCAGCGGGCGTACCGGGGGATCCCGTGCGCGCGCGTCGAGGACCAGCACGCCATGGTCAAGGCCGTCACGCACCTGGCCGAGCTCGGGCACGAGCGCATCGCCCGCGTGTCCGGGCCGCTGCGGCTCGAGCACGCCGCACTGCGCTGGACGTACTTCGAGGAGGCCAGCCGCACCACCTTCGGCAGGCCGCAGCCGCAGCTGGCGACGGACTACACGGCCGCCGGGGGCCTCGCGTGCACCGAACGGTTGCTCGGGTCGCGGCGCCCGCCGACGGCGATCATCTATGACAACGACGTGATGGCCGCGGCCGCGGTGACCGAGCTGACGAGCACCGGTGTGCGGATCCCCGCCGACCTCGCCGTCCTCGCCTGGGACGACTCCCCGCTGTGCGAGCTCGTCCGGCCCGCGATCACGGCGTTCACGCACGACGTCACCGCCGAGGCCGGCTGTGCCGCCCGGTTGCTCCTCGACCACGTCGAGACCGGCGCCGCCAAGGACATCTGGCTCGACGCCCGTGCCCTCACCGTGCGCGCGAGCACGGTGAGTAATGATGGGTAAAGAATTGATGAACCGGTTCAGGTTCGGAGCCGGCTGGTCTACGATCGGGCGTCACTGAACCGGTTCACTCGAACCGGTCCCTATGGGTTCGGCGGACAAGGGAGTCGATCGTGCGGAAGCTTGCGGCTCTGCTGTCGGTGGTCGTAGTGGCGGGAGCCGGAGGAGCGACGGCTTGCTCCTCGTCGTCGGGAGGCGGGTCCGACTCCAAGTCCATCACCTACTGGGCCAGCAATCAGGGGACGAGCATCCAGAACGACAAGGACGTGCTCCGTCCCGAGCTGGCGAAGTTCACCAAGCAGACGGGCATCAAGGTCAACCTGCAGGTCATCGGATGGAACGACCTGCTGAACCGGATCACCACGGCGACGACGTCCGGGCAGGGTCCCGACGTCGTCAACATCGGCAACACCTGGTCGGCGTCACTGCAGGCGACCGGGGCGTTCGTCGAGTTCGACAGCAAGAACATGAACGCGGTCGGCGGCAAGGACAAGTTCCTGGCGACGAGCATGAGCTCGACGGGGGCGCCGGGCAAGACGCCGACGTCGGTCCCGCTCTACGGGCTCTCGTACGGCCTGTTCTACAACAAGAAGGAGTTCGCGAAGGCGGGCATCAGCAAGCCGCCGGCCACCTGGGCCGAGTTCGTGGCGGACGCCAAGAAGCTGACGCTGCCGGGCGGCAAGCAGTACGGCCTCACGCTCGCCGGCGGCAGCTACACGGAGAGCGCGCATTTCGCGTTCATGTTCGGCAAGCAGCAGGGCGGCGACTACTTCGACTCGAGCGGCAAGCCGACGTTCAACACCGCTGAGAACGTCAAGGGCGTGCAGCAGTACGTCGACCTCATCGGCAAGCAGAAGGTTGCGACACCCGGCTCGGCCGAGCACGCCACGACGCAGGACGCCATCCCCGACTTCACCTCGGGCAAGGCCGCGATGCTCATGGGGCAGAACAACACCGCCGCCGGCATCCTGGCCAACGGGATGAAGGCGAGCGACTACGGCGTCGCACCCATCCCGATCGTCTCGCCGCTCCCGCCGGGCGGGCAGCGCATCAACAGCCACGTCGCGGGCATCAACATCGCCGCGTTCCAGGGCAAGAACGAGTCGGCGGCGCTGAAGTTCATCAAGTTCATGACCAGCAAGCCCGAGCAGGTGACGCTCAACAAGAAGTACGGCGGACTGCCGGTCACGAAGGAGGCGTCCAGCGACCCCGCGTTCCAGACGCCGGAGAACAAGGTGTTCGTCGACGTGCTCGCCAAGACGTCCGCGCCGATGCCGATGGTGGCGGAGGAGAGCCAGTTCGAGACCACGGTGGGCAACGGCGTCGACGGCCTCATCGCGAGGGCCGCGACGGGCAAGCCCGTCACCGCGGCGGACGTGCAGAAGACCCTCTCGGACGCCCAGGCGAAGATGAAGAGCAACGGCGGCGGCGGATGAGCGAGCGCGCATGACGCTCACCGACGCCGTCGACGAGACGGCGACGAAGCCGGAGCGGGGGACACCTCGCCGCAGCCGCGGCAGGTTCCCCCGCTGGCTTCCGTACGCGTTCCTCGCACCCGCGATCGTCTTCGAGCTGCTGGTCCACGTGATCCCGATGCTCGCGGGCGTCTACATGAGCTTCATGCAGCTCAACGTGTTCTTCCTGCGCCGGTGGCTGGAGGCGCCGTTCGTCGGGCTCGGCAACTACAAGTTCGCCCTGGACGTGCACAGCGGCATCGGCGCCGGCCTGCTGAAGTCGTGGGGCATCACCGTCGGCTTCACCGTCCTCGTCGTCGGGTTCTCCTGGCTGCTGGCCATCTTCGGCGCGACGCTGCTGCAACGCAGCTTCCCCGGCCGCGGCGTGCTGCGTACGATCTTCCTCGTTCCGTACGCGATCCCGCTCTACGCCGGCACGATCGTGTGGAAGTTCATCCTCCAGCGCGACGACGGCATGCTCAACCACCTGCTCACGCAGCTGCACGTCACCGACGGGAGGACGTTCTGGTTGCTGGGCGGCAACGCCTTCGCCAGCATCGTCATCGTCCAGGTTTGGCGGCTCTGGCCGTTCGCGCTGCTCACGTTGATGGCCGGGATGCAGTCGATCACGGACGAGCTCTACGAGGCCGCAGCGGTCGACGGCGCCGGGATGTGGCAGCAGTTCAGGCGGATCACGCTGCCGATGCTGCGCCCGGTCAACCAGGTGCTCGTCCTGGTGTTGTTCCTCTGGACGTTCAACGACTTCAACGTGCCCTATGTGTTGTTCGCCAACTCGGTGCCGCCTGCGGCAGACGTCATCACGATCCACATCTACCAGGGCTCGTTCCAGACCTGGAACTTCGGTGTCGGGTCCGCGATGTCGGTCCTCTGGCTGATCTTCCTGCTCGTGATCAGCCTCGGCTATCTCGTCGTGACGACGAGGAGGACACACGATGCGTGAGTCACGATCGTTCAAGGTCATCCGGATCGTCGGCCTGACGCTGCTGACGCTGTTCGTGGTGACCCCGATGTACGTGATGATCTCGTCGGCCGCGAAGCCGCTCGGCGACGTGCAGGGCGCGTTCCGGTGGATCCCGAGCAGGCTCACAGTGCGGCCCTTCGTGGACATCTGGACGACCGTCCCGTTGGCGCGCTACTTCCTTAACAGCGTGATCGTGTCGCTCTCCGCCACCCTCGCGTCGCTCGTGATCGCCGTCTTCGCGAGCTACGCGATCAGCCGGTACCGCTTCCCCGGCCGCGGCGTGTTCCGGATGACGGTGCTGTCGACGCAGATGTTCCCGGGCATCCTGTTCCTGCTGCCGCTGTACCTGATCTACGTCACGATCGGCACGACCACCGGGTTCGAGCTGAACGGCAGCCGGCTCGGGCTGATCATCACCTACCTGACGTTCTCCCTGCCGTTCTCGATCTGGATGCTCTCCGGGTACTTCGACTCGATCCCCAAGGGCCTCGACGAGGCGGCGATGGTCGACGGTGCCGGGCCGTTGCGGATCGTGTGGCGGATCATCGTGCCCGCTGCACGCCCGGGCATCGTCGCCGTCGGCGTCTACGCGTTCATCACGGCATGGGGCGAGACGCTGTTCGCCTCGGTGCTGACGAACGACTCGTCCGAGACGCTGGCGATCGGGTTGCGCGAGTACTCGACGCAGATCTCGGTGTACTGGAACCAGCTCATGGCGGCGTCGCTCGTCGTCAGCGTGCCCGTGGTGGTGGGGTTCCTGCTGTTGCAGCGCCATCTCGTCCGCGGCCTGGCCGGCGCCGTCAAGTAGAAGGGAAGCGATGCGTCGCAACTCCTCGAGGCTCGAGGTGACAGGGCGCCCGGTCTCCTGGCTGGGCGCCAACTTCTGGTCCCGCACAGGCGGCCCGCTCATGTGGCGGAACTACGACGGGCGCGTCGTGCGCGACGAGCTCGCCGTCCTCGCCGAGCACGGCCTGCGCCAGACGCGGTCGTTCTGCTACTGGCCCGACTTCCACCCCACGCCCCATACCCTCGACGAGCAGATGCTCGCGCACTTCCGCGACTTCCTCGACGCCCACGCCGAGCACGGCATGTCGTCGATCCCCACGTTCATCGTCGGGCACATGTCGGGCGAGAACTGGGACCCGTCCTGGCGCGGCGACCGCGACCTGTACGCGGACGTGTGGCTCGTGGCGCGGCAGGCGTGGTTCGTCGAGCAGGTCGTGCGCCGGCTGCACGACCACGACGCGGTTGCCGCATGGCTGATCAGCAACGAGATGCCGATCTACGGGCGCCTGCCGGGTGAGCAGACCGCGCCCACGGACGAGGTCACCAGCTGGGCGACGTTCATGGTGCACGCGGTCCGTGCCGGCGGCGGCAGCCAGCCGGTGTCGATCGGCGACGGCGCGTGGGGGATCGAGGTCACGGGCGTCGACAACGGGTTCTCGGTGCGACAGCTGGCCCGGCTGGTCGACTTCACCGGCCCGCACGTGTATCCGACCGAGTCCGATCCGGTACGCCAGCACCTCGCGGCGGCGTTCGTCTGCGAGCTGGCGGCCGTCGGCGGCAAGCCGGTGGTCCTGGAGGAGTTCGGGCTGTCGAGCGACGCGGCGTCGGAGGCGAACCAGGCGCGCTACTACCGCCAGGTGCTGCACACCTCGCTGCTGGCCGGCGCCACGGGCTGGCTCGCCTGGAACAACACCGATTACGACCACCTGTACGAGCAGGACCCGTACCGGCACCACCCGTTCGAGATGCACTTCGGCATCACCGACAACACGGGACGGCCCAAGGCCGCGCTGCGCGAGCTCGCCGCGTTCGCGCGCGTGCTCGACGGCGTCGACGTCACCCGCACCCGGCGCGTGGACGCCGACGCGGCCTTCGTCGTGACGTCGTACCTCGAGCACGCCTACCCGATCGCGACCGAGCCGGACCGGCGCCTCGCGTTCCACGCGCTCCGCCAGGGCTACGTGGCCGCGCGCGAGGCGAGCCTCCCGGTCGGGTTCACCAGGGAGGAGGACGGCCTCGACCCCGACGCGCTGCTGTACCTGCTGCCGTCGGCGAAGCAGCTGCTCGCGCCGACCTGGCACGCGCTGCGCGAACGGGCGGAGGCGGGTGCGGTCGTCTACCTCTCGTACTGCGCGGGCGACAACACCTACCACCGGGGGCCGTGGCATCCGAAGCTGGACGAGATGTTCGGTGTCGAGCACCAGCTCGCATACGGGCTGAACGACCCGATCACCGAGGACGAGGTCGAGGTCACGTTCGCCGAGGACTTCGGCCCGCTGCGTGCCGGCGACGTGCTGCGTTTCGCGGTGGCGGGCAACGAGCACAGCCGCTGCTTCCTGCCCGTCGTCGCGCGGGACGCCAAGGTCGTCGCCGTCGACGGCGCCGGCCGTCCCGCCCTGCTGCGCAACGCGGTGGGCCGCGGCTCGTTCGTCCTGTGCACGTACCCCATCGAGCACATGGCGGCGGAGACCGCGCGGGTGAACCCGGAGGACGGCCACCGTCTCTACGACGCCCTCGCCGCGGTCGCCGGCGTGCGCCGGACGCTGGTCGTCGGCGACCCGCGGGTGTTCACCGACGTCCTCGAGCACGAGGACGGCAGGCGGTTCGCGTGGTTCGTCAGCCAGCACGGTGAGCCGCTCACGGTCCGGCCGCGAGCCGACGGCGTGCTGCGTCCGCTCGGTGGCGGGGATCCGGCGGCGACGGTCGCACTCGGGCCGTACGGTGTGCAGGTATACGAGATGGAGCGAAGGAGCTGAGCGTGATACGGGCAGAAGCACGGGCGACGGTGGCTTCACGCGAAGCGGTCGCGCATCAGCACTGCGAGGAGGCGTTGTGAGCGACGAGGGCCTGAGGTTTCCCGAGGGTTTCGCGTGGGGGGTTTCCACCGCCTCCTACCAGATCGAGGGCGCGGTCGACGAGGACGGGCGCGGTACGTCGATCTGGGACACGTTCTCGCACACGCCGGGCAAGGTGGTGAACGGCGACACCGGCGACGTCGCGTGCGACCACTACCACCGGTACCGCGAGGACGTCGCGCTGATGCGCGACCTCGGCGTCGACACCTACCGGTTCTCAGTGGCGTGGCCGCGGATCCAGCCCACGGGCAAGGGCCCGGTCGAGCAGGCGGGGCTGGACTTCTACCGCCGGCTCGTCGACGAGCTGAGCGACGCAGGCATCCGTCCGTGCGCGACGCTGTACCACTGGGACCTGCCGCAGCCGCTGGAGGACGCGGGCGGCTGGACGGTGCGCGACACCGCCGAGCGGTTCGCCGAGTACGCCGCCATCGTGCACGAGGCGCTCGGCGACCGCGTCGCTCAGTGGATCACGCTGAACGAGCCGTTCTGCGCGGCGTTCCACGGCTATTCGGACGGTCAGCACGCTCCCGGCCGCAGGGAGGGGCACGGCGCGCTCGCGGCCGCGCACCACCTGTTGGTGGGCCACGGCCTGGCGATGCAGGCGCTGCGGGCGAACCGGCGCGGCGACGAGACGTTCGGCATCACACTGAACATGAACCACGTCCGGCCGGCGACCGACGCGGCCGAGGACGTCGCGGCCGCGCGGCGTGCCGAGCTGCTGGGCAACCGGGTCTTCGCCGACCCCGTGCTCGCCGGGCACTATCCGGACGGCGAGGCCGAGCTGTGGGACGGGGTGAGCGACTTCTCGTTTCGCCGGGACGGCGACCTCGACGTCGTCGCGACGCCGCTGGACTTCCTCGGAGTCAACAACTACATGCCGTCGTACGCGAAGCACGCGCCGACGGCGGACCCCGTCCCCGGCCGCCGCGTCGCCACCGACATCGGCGTCGTGGACAACCCGCCGGCGGAGCTGCCACGCACGGCGATGGGCTGGCCGGTCGAGGCCGACGGCATCCGCAGACTGCTGAACTGGGTGCGGGCGACGTATCCGGGCGTGCCGCCGATCTACGTCACCGAGAACGGCGCGGCGTTCCCCGACGTCCCGGCCGACGGCCGGGTGGACGACCCGCGGCGCGTCGCGTACCTGGACGCCTACATCGGCGCGGTGCGCGGCGCGATCGGCGACGGCGTCGACGTGCGCGGCTACTACTGCTGGTCGCTCATCGACAACTTCGAGTGGGCCGTCGGGTACTCGAAGCGGTTCGGTCTCGTCTACGTCGACTACGAGACGCAGCAACGCATCCCGAAGACCAGCTACCACTGGTACCGCGACCGCATCACCGCCGCGCGTGGGTGACATGATCGGCGGATGAGCGCAGGACAGACCGACGACACGACGACCGGGCGGTGGACGAAGGCGACGGCCCACCCGGACATGTGGGCCGACGCCGCCGACGACCCGCGCGAGCAGGACGTCATCGAGACCGTCGACGAACGCAGCACGCTGCTGGACTACCTGCGCAGGTACCGGCTCACGCTGGAGCTCAAGTGCTCGGACCTAGACGCACGGCAGCTCGCCTGCCGGTCGGTGCCGCCGTCCACGATGTCGTTGCTCGGCCTGCTGCGGCACCTGGCGGACGTCGAACGACGCTGGTTCCGCGGCGAGATGGCCCGGCAGGACCGGTCGTGGGTGTACCGCACGGAGGAGGACCGCGACGCGGCCTGGAACGGTGCGGTCGCGGACCCGGAGGTCGTCGCGGACGCCTGGCGCGCCTGGCGGGAGGAGGTGTCGTTCGCCGATCGGTACCTCGCCGGCCACACCGACCTCGATCTGCGCGGTGCCACCGGAGTGCAGTTGAGAGACGTGCTGGTGCACATGATCGAGGAGTACGCACGGCACTGCGGCCACGCGGACCTGCTGCGGGAGCGGATCGACGGCCGGGTGGGCCAATGAGAACGTGCCGTTCCGTGCTGTCCTCGCGGCGCCGCCGGGGCTAGCATTACGTGCTGGACAGCAGCACGTAATGAGGAGCGCTCGTGGCAGCGGTGGACGGAGCCGGGGTCTGCCGGCACTGCGGGAGGCCGTTGCCGGAAAGCTCGAGCACCGGGCGCAAGCGGGAGTACTGCGACGCCACCTGCCGGAGCGCCGCACGGCGTGAGCGGGCCCGCCGTACCGCGACCCAGAGCGGTGATGTCAGGGATCCCTTGACACCGTCGTCACGTAAGGCGAACATTGACGCCGTGCTCACTGCCCGCGCGGCCGCCCTCGGCACGGCGGCACCGCTGGACGCGGTCGCGGCGGCTCGGCGGCTCGCGGAGCTCGTCGACGCGGTGCTCCGCGACTCGGTCGACCGCGCACGCCGCGCCGGGCACACCTGGCAGGAGGTCGGTGCGGTGCTCGGTACGACGAGGCAGGCGGCGTTCCAGCGGTTCGGCCGCGCGGTCGACCCGCGCACGGGGGCGCCGATGGCGCCGGTTCGGCCGGGCGCACTCGAGCACGCCGTCGCCCTGGTCGGCGCGGTCGTCGAGGGCCGGTGGGCGGACGCCTGCGCGGACTTCGACGACGCGGTGGCCGAACGCCTCCCGCCCGAGCAGCTCGCGGCGGCGTGGGCACAGGTCGCCGGCCTCGTCGGCCGTTACGAGCGGATGGGGGAGCCGTACGCCGTCCAGGCGGGCGACTACACGGTCGTCAACGTCCCGCTGCACTTCGAGGCGGGCGTCCGGGTCGCGCGGATCAGCTACGACGACGAGGGCAGGGTGGCCGGACTGTTCCTGCTCCCGTCGGACGGCGCCTCATGACCGCCGCCGGCGAGCGGCAGGAGGTGCGGGTCGACCGCGCTCCGGTCGGTGTGTTCGTCCTGGTGGCGTTCGCCGGCGCATGGGTGGTCTGCGTCCCGCTGTGGCTCACCCCGCGGCATCTCGGCGTGCCGTGGGCGCAGGCGGTGCTCGCCGCGATGATGTACACGCCGGCGCTCGGCGTCCTCGTGGCGACCAGGCTGCGGCGTACGCCCGGGCTCGCGCGGCAGCTCGGGCTCGGCTTCGGCGGCTCGTTCCGGCGCTGCGTGCCGTACTTCCTGTTCGCCCTGTTGGCCGTGCCCGCACTGTCGCTCGCGGCGCCGTTCGTCGCGGCGCTGCTCGGCGTCTACGACCTCGACGTCCACCTGTCCCTCTTCCGGGAGACGCTGGCGCACGCTCCGGGCGGACGGCACCTGTCGCTGTCGCCGACGCTGCTGGCGGCCGCGCAGCTCGCGTCCATCCCGGTCGCCGCGGTCGTGCCCAACGGGCTGCTCACCTTCGGCGAGGAGATCGGCTGGCGCGGCTTCCTGCTGCCGCGGCTACTGCCGCTGGGGCAGTGGCCCGCGCTGGTGATCGTCGGCGTGGTGTGGGGGCTCTGGCACACGCCGGTGCTGCTGCTCGGCTTCGACTACCCGCTGCATCACGGGCTCGCCGTGCCGCTGATGGTCGGGTTCACCGTCGTCGTCGGAATCCTCATCGGCTGGTTGCGCCTCTCGACCGGGAGCATCTGGCCGGGCGTGCTCGCGCACGGCGCCCTGAACGCGTCCGCCGGCTCGGTGGGGTTGTTCCTCCGCGCCGGTTCGCACGCCGACACGGCGCTCGCCGGCATCACCGGCATCACCGGCTGGATCCTGCCGCTGCTCGTGATCGGCCTGCTCGTCGCGATGCGCCGCCTGCCCGTTCGGCACGTGGTCGTCGTCTGAGGTTGTCCAGGATGTGGGACGACTAGTCTTGCCTGCGCACCATCGGGTGTGGGAGCGAGACGAAGGAGGTGCCCAGTGCAGGGCACGCAGACACCGCGGCAGCATCGGAAGCCGCGCAGCCACGAGGTGACGGAGGGTCTCGAGCGCACCGCCGCGCGGGGCATGCTCCGCGCCGTGGGGATGGGCGACGACGACTGGCGCAAGCCGCAGATCGGCGTCGCGTCGTCGTGGAACGAGATCACCCCGTGCAACCTCTCGCTCGACCGGCTCGCCGAGAAGGCGAAGGAGGGCGTGCACGCCGCGGACGGCTACCCGCTCGAGTTCGGCACGATCTCGGTGTCGGACGGCATCTCCATGGGGCACGTCGGCATGCACTACTCGCTCGTCTCGCGCGAGGTGATCGCCGACTCCGTCGAGACCGTCATGCAGGCCGAACGGCTCGACGGCAGCGTGCTGCTGGCCGGGTGCGACAAGTCCGAGCCGGGCATGTTGATGGCCGCCGCGCGTCTGGACCTCGCGTCGGTCTACCTGTACGCCGGCTCGATCCTGCCCGGTCACTACAAGGGCAAGCAAGTCAACATCATCGACGCCTTCGAGGCCGTCGGCGCGTGTCTCGCCGGCAAGATGAGCCGCGAGGAGGTCGCCGGCATCGAGCGCGCGATCTGCCCGGGGCAGGGTGCCTGCGCCGGCATGTTCACCGCCAACACCATGGCGAGCGCGGCCGAGGCGCTCGGCATGTCGATTCCCGGCAGTGCCGCGCCGCCCGCGCCGGACGCTCGCCGCGACCTCTACGCACGCCAGTCGGGCGAGGCCGTCGTCGCGCTGGTCGACGCCGGCATCACCGCGCGGCAGATCATGACCAAGGAGGCGTTCGAGAACGCGATCGCCGTCGTCATGGCGCTCGGCGGCTCGACGAACGCGGTGCTCCACCTGCTCGCAATCGCCCACGAGGCCGACGTCGACCTGACCATCGACGACTTCAACCGGGTGGGCGACAAGACGCCGCACATCGGCGACCTGAAGCCGTTCGGCCGCTACTTCATGACCGACGTCGACCGGGTGGGCGGCGTCCAGGTCGTGATGAAGGCGCTGCTGGACGCCGGGCTCCTGCACGGCGACTGCCTCACGGTGACGGGCAGGACCGTCGCGGAGAACCTCGCCGAGATCACGCCCCCCGAGCCGGACGGCGACGTCATCCGGGCGTTCTCCGACCCGATCCACAAGACCGGCGGGCTCACCATCCTGCGCGGCTCGCTGGCGCCGGAGGGTGCGGTGGTGAAGAGCGCCGGCTTCGACACCGAGGTGTTCGAGGGCAACGCGCGGGTGTTCGACGGCGAGCGGGGCGCGATGGACGCCGTCGCGGAGGGCACGCTGAAGAAGGACGACGTCGTCGTGATCCGGCAGGAGGGCCCGAAGGGCGGCCCCGGCATGCGCGAGATGCTCGCAGTCACCGGCGCGATCAAGGGCGCGGGCCTCGGCAAGGACGTCATGCTGCTCACCGACGGCCGCTTCTCGGGCGGCACGACCGGCCTGTGCATCGGCCACGTCGCGCCCGAGTCCGTCGTCGGCGGGCCGATCGCGTTCGTGCGCGACGGCGACCGCATCCGGCTGGACATGACGAGCCGGACGCTCGACCTCCTCGTCGACGAGGACGAGCTGGAGAGGCGCAGGGCGAACTGGACCCCGCCGCCGGCCCCGACCGGCACCGGCGTCCTGGCCAAGTACGCGAAGCTCGTCGGCTCCGCCGCCCAGGGCGCCGTCTGCGGCTGACCCCGTCCGCGGCCGGGGCGCCGGGCCGTTCATGACGTGGGTACGTCGCAACGGCTATGACGCATGCGATGTACCCACGTCACGGTTGTCCCACATCGTGGTGGTGGCGTCACTGTTGCTATAGCCGTTGCGATGTACCCACGTCACGTCCCCGGGCCGCACGTTCCGGGGGCTCACCTCCCCGGCCCTCACGTCCCTGCCGCCGGGGTCGTGGCGAGCGGGTGTTGCGGAGCTAGCGGGTCGGCGCGTGCGGTGCGGGCTCCGGGTGCCGCCGGTCGTCCCGTCGCTGCCGGGCGGACCGGTCGTTGTCCGTCCCTCGCCGCGTCTCGCGGTGGGGCGCCCGCTGCCAGTCGCGTGCGGCATTCTCGTAGGCCAGCGGGCGGTTCGCCTGGGACCGCACGACCGCCTGGTTCATCTCCCTCAGGGCTTCCAACCACTCCCGGCTGTACCTGGCGGGCTTCACCGGATAGGCGACCGCGGTGAGCTCGGCCCGCTGCATGTGGTCGATGAAGTCGAGATGGTTCCGTGGCATGACCTCTCGCGTGACGACACGCGGGCTGGCGGCGCGCCCCAGGAACTCGCGCATCGGCTCGTAGTCCAGCCTCCTGGCGGCGTCGACCGCCTTCTCGAAGGCGTGCTCACCGAGCGCGTCCTGCGCCCGCCTGAAGTCCAGCGGGTGCCCCGCCGCCTTCGCCAGCTGCTCGGTGAACAGCCGCATGGTGAGCTCGTTGCCGGCCGGGTACGGTGCGGCGACGAACGCCTCGGCGACGTGGTACCCCGCGACGTTGGCCCATCGGACGCCGTCCTTCTCGCCGCCGGGGCGGAGGGCGGATTCCCGTTCCCGCTGCAGGATCATCATCGCCATGTAGTCCGGCAGGCACTCGTGCCCGGGGCTGTCTCCGGGCGTCCCGACGCGGACCTCGCGACCACCCGCCTGGACGACCACGTCGCTCCGCCGCAGCGCGCCCGCGCCGGGGTAGACGTCGCCGTAGAGGCGGCGATGGAGCCCGTTGAGGTAGTCGGTGTCGAACCGGTCCGGAGGTGGCTCGCTCCGCAACTGCGCATACCGGTACTCCGCCACGCCGCGAGCGGCGGCGTCGAGGACGCGGGGGTCAGTGATGCCGAACCTGTTGCCCAGCAGCGGCTCTCCGCCGTCCGCGTACGCCGTCGCCTCTGTCTGGTCTGCGGAAGCCACGAACGACGAGGCTAGCCGAGCAGCCGCCGCCCGTGGGGTGCCCACGTGGCCCTCACTCGGGGGAGTTGCCGCCCACGCCGACCCGGTACGGCTCCCACACGCCGGCGTAGGCGAGGTGCACCACCAGGCCCTCCGCGACGTGCGGCAGGTTGTGGCAGTGGTCCATCCAGATGCCCGGGTTGTCCGCGACGAACGCCACCTCGTACGTCTCGCCGTCGGCCACCTCCAGCGTGTCGGTCCACCACGGGCTGCCGGTCGCGGAGACACCGTCGCGGCTGAGCACCAGGACGTGGTGGCCGTGCAGGTGCATCGGGTGCGCCTGCCCGCTGGAGTTGGAGATCTTCATCCGGACGACGTCGCCCCTGCCGACGACGAACATCGGGACGGCGGGGAACATGTGCCCGTTCACCGTCCAGAACAGTCCCGGCCGGCCGTCGAGGAAGCCGGGGCGCCGGCCCATCCGGTACTCGAACCGGCGGTCCGGACGGGCATGGTCGAGCGCGACCGGCACCGGGCTGCCGTACGACAGCAGGTCGACGTCGCGTGCCGGTGCCGGCACGGCACGCGCGGACGAGCCGGGCGGGCCGACCACCAGTGCCGCGCCCCCGACGTCGACGCGCACCGCCCGGCCGTCGCGCGGCACGGTCAGTTCGAGGTCGTAGCGCCCGCCTGCGCCGAGCAGCACGGCCCGGCCGGTCACCGGCGGCGGCTGGTTCACGTCGTGCCCGTCCACCGCCGCGATCCGGTACGGAGCTCCCGACACCCAGGCCCGCAGCGGCCGGTCGTCGGTGTCGGCGAGCCGCACCCGGACGGTGCCGCCCGCCGGTGCGTCGACGCGGGTCACGCCGGCGCGCCCGGCGATCGTGCGGGTCCCGTCGTACCCGTGCACCGGCGCGACGACGTCCGCCGCCGGCCGGCGCGCCGCTCGCCGCGGTGCGACGACGAGCATGCCGAACAGCCCGCCGCGCACCTGCTCGTGCGCGACCTGGTGCGAGTGGTACCAGTACGTGCCCGCCTGCCGGGCGACGAACCGGTACGTGAACGAACCGCCCGCGGGCACCGCGTCCTGCGTCACCCCGGCGACGCCGTCCTCGGCGTTCGGCACGTCCAGGCCGTGCCAGTGCAACGTGACGCCTTCGCGGATGCCGGCGTTCACGAGCCGCACCTGGACGAGGTCGCCCTGCCGCGCCCGGATCGTCGGGCCGGGTGACGTGCCGTTCAGCGTGTATCCGGTGAACGGCCGGCCGGTCGGCAGCCGGACGACGCCGTGCCTCGCCACGAGCCTGACGGACACGTCCGGTCGCCCGCTGCGCGGGCCGGTGAGATCGGCGACGCTGACCTCACCGGACCGGCGCGGTGGTCCCACCCATGCGTGGTCGCCGTGCGCCGCGTGCGAGCCGACGACCGGCCCGCCGCCGTAGTCGGGGTAACCCATCCCCATGACGGAGTACTCGGGCGGCACGTTGCTGCCCGCCCACAGCCACGCGAGCGGCGCGACCACGGCGATGGATGCGGCGGTGGCGACGACGAGACGTGTCCGCCCCCGTCGAGCCACTCAGGCGACGAGCTTGTCGGCCGGCTCGGAGGCCGGCGCCCCGGTGCGTCCCGCCGCCAGCTGCCGGCCCGCGCGCGTCCCGGCGATGACCGACAGCGCGATGATGACGAACGCGTTCAGGCCGTGCAGCGCGCCGATCTGCGGTACGCCGAAGGACAGGAACGCGAGCACGATCTGGACGGCGACGGCGAGCAGGATGAACAGCGCCCACTTGACACCGCCGGCGACCCTGGCGAAGAACGACACGACGAGCAGAACGATCGTCACCAGCGGAATCGCGTACATGCCGCCGAGTCCGTGCAGCATCCCGCCGACGCCGCCGGCGTTCTCGTCGACCGTCTTCCCGGCCTCGATCGCGCTGATGGCCGTGAAACTCGACAGTGCGATCCACACTGCCTGCAACACGACGAGACCGGCGATGATGTACGCGAGTACGCGATACGTGGACTTCATGTGGTCCTCCCCCACCGGGCGCGTACGCCCTTGCCCCCCAACCCGTCGCTCGACGGGTTGCTGCAAGGTACGTCCGTTGCCGTGCACACACCCTCGCTTTGCCGTTTCCGACGGATGGTGACCCGTCGGGTTCGAGGGGTCAGTGCGAGAGGTTCGCCTGGACCTTCCGGAGCGCCTCGATCAGCGCTGCGCGTTCGGCCGCGGACATGCCCGCGAGCGCGCGTTCGTTGAGCTGCTGCATCTCCAGGCCGATCGTCTCCTCGAGTGCACGGCCCTTCTCGGTCAGCGTCAGCCGGACCAGCCGGCGGTCACCGGGATGCGGCTCGCGGCGCAGCAGCCCGGCCGCCGCCATCCGCGCGGTGGTGCGGGTGACCGTCGGCGTCGCGATCCCGAGCCGTTTCGCCACCTCGCCGGGGGTGAGCCCGTCCGTCTCCCACAGCGCCATCAGCACGTACTGCTGGCCCTCGTGCACGCCGTGCTGGGAGAACGCAGCCGTGGACGCACGCACCATGTCGTGCTTGGTCTCCCAGAACACGGCCTGGAAGTCGTCCGTCGATGCGTCGGCCACGAGGTGAGCCTACGCGCTGGACAAACGTTAGCCGGCTCATGATATTGTTGTCCGGCTAACGACTTCCTGGAGGTGCGATGCGCGTAGGAATCACGGTCACGGACTTCTCCTGGCCCGCGCCGGCCGCGGAGATGGGCGCCACGATCGCCCGGATCGCCGAGCGGGCGGACGAGGCGGGCTTCGACAGCATCTGGACCATGGACCACTTCTTCCAGATCCGGATCTCCGGCCGGCCACCCGAGTCGCCGATGCCGGAGGCGTACACCACGCTCGCGTTCATGGCCGCGCACACCCGGCGCATCCGGCTCGGCGTCGCGGTCGCGTCGGTGGCGTACCGGAACCCGGGCGTACTGGTGAAGACCGCGACGACGGTGGACGTGCTGAGCGGCGGCCGGACGATCTTCGGCATCGGCGCGGGCGCGCCGTTCGACCGGCTGCCGGACGGCGTCTCGCCGCGCGACGTGGAGACGTACGGCCTGGGTATCCCCATGCCGCCGCTGGCGGAACGGTTCGAGCGGCTGGAGGAGGCACTGCAGATCGCGCACCGGATGTGGAGCGGGGACGAGAGTCCGTACACCGGCAGGCACTACCGGCTGGAGCGGCCGCTCAACTCGCCCAACACGCTGCAGCGTCCGCATCCGCCGATCATGATCGGCGGCAGTGGTGAGCGGAAGACGCTGCGGCTCGTCGCCCAGTATGCCGATATGTGCAATCTGTTCGACCTGCAGGGCACGGGTTTCCGCGACGACCTCAGGCACAAGCTCGACGTGCTGCGCCGGCACTGCGACGACGTCGGCCGCGACTACGCCGAGATCGAGAAGACGACGGCCACGTTGCGGCTCGACGACAGCCGGGACGGCCTGGACGCCCTGCTCGACCACCTGCGGGAGCTGGCGGCGATCGGCATCGACCACGTCGTGATCGGCCCGAGGGAACCGTGGACGGAGGCGAGCCTGGGGCTGCTGGCGTCGGCCGTCGACGAGATCCACGCGATCCCGGTGGCGGGCCGCCCGGTCGCGGCGGGGTGACCGGCCTCGCGTTGTGCGCCGACCTGGCGCGGGGGAGACTGTGCCCATGGGGCAGACGCGCATCAGGCACTGGATCGACGGCAAGGCGTGGGACGGCGAGGCCGACCGGCACGGCGAGGTCTACGACCCCGCGACCGGGCGGGTCTCGGCGCACGTGGACTTCGCGAGCGCCGCGGAGGTGGACGCCGCCGTCGCCGCCGCGACGGAGGCGTTCACCGGCTGGCGGGACACCTCGCTGACCAAGCGGACGCAGATACTGTTCGCGTTCCGCGAGATCGTCAACGCGCGCAAGGACGAGCTGGCCGCCGCGATCACCGCAGAGCACGGCAAGGTGCTCGGTGACGCCGCCGGCGAGGTCACCCGCGGCCTGGAGGTCGTGGAGTTCGCCTGCGGCATCCCGCACCTGCTCAAGGGCGGCTTCTCCGAGGGCGTGTCGACCAACGTCGACGTCTACTCGATCCGCCAGCCGCTCGGCGTGGCGGGCATCATCTCGCCGTTCAACTTCCCCGCGATGGTGCCGATGTGGTTCTTCCCCGTCGCGATCGCGGCCGGCAACACCGTCGTGCTCAAGCCGAGCGAGAAGGACCCGAGCGCGTCCGTTCTGCTCGCGCAGATGTGGGCCGACGCCGGACTGCCAAACGGCGTGTTCAACGTCGTCCACGGCGACAAGCCCGCCGTCGACCGGCTGCTCGAACACCCCGACGTCAAGTCCATCTCGTTCGTCGGGTCCACGCCGATCGCCCGGTACGTGTACGAGACGGGCACGCGGCACGGTAAGCGCGTGCAGGCGCTCGGCGGTGCCAAGAACCACATGGTCGTGCTGCCCGACGCCGACCTCGACCTCGCCGCGGACGCGGCCGTCAACGCGGGCTTCGGCTCCGCGGGCGAGCGGTGCATGGCGATCTCGGCGCTCGTCGCCGTCGAGCCGATCGCCGACGAGCTCGTCGGCAAGATCGTCGAGCGCATGGGCGGGCTGCGCACCGGCGACGGGCGCCGGGGCGCCGACATGGGCCCGCTGGTCACCGGCCCGCACCGCGACAAGGTCGCCTCGTACCTCGACGCGGGCGTCGCGGCCGGCGCAGAGCTCGTCGTCGACGGTCGCGGGGTCGAGGCGGACGGCGAGACCGACGGGTTCTGGCTCGGCCCGTCGCTGTTCGACCGCGTGACGCCGGACATGAGCGTCTACACCGACGAGATCTTCGGCCCGGTGCTCTCCGTGGTGCGCGTCCCGTCGTACGACGCCGCGCTGGATCTCGTCAACGCCAACCCGTACGGCAACGGCACCGCGATCTTCACCAACGACGGCGGCGCGGCCCGCCGGTTCCAGAACGAGGTCAAGGTCGGCATGATCGGCATCAACGTCCCGATCCCCGTGCCGATGGCCTACTACAGCTTTGGCGGCTGGAAGAACTCGCT
>DASUWX010000200.1:0-13168 GCA_036378185.1 Streptosporangiales bacterium
CTGCACGCGCTCGCCCACCCACCGGCCGCGGGCGCCGTGCTCGTCGACGACGCCGGCAGGGAACAGTGGCTGGTCGGCATGTGGCGGGTCCAGGCGCTCGCCGGCGCGCTCCGGTCCTACTCCGGCGACTCGCTGCGCGGCCTGCTCGCGCCCCTGCGCCCCCGGCCGCTCGGCGTGATGGCGCGCGAGCCCAGGCCGTGGCTCGACTGCGACACCGCCGAGCACCTGGAACGCGCGCGCCGCCTCGCCCACCACGCCGACCCGCCCGCGCCCGTCGCCCGGTGAGGGTGCCCCTCACCCCGCTATTACGCGGTCAGGGTGCCCCTCACCGGTGACCACGCGGGGAGGGTGCCCCTCACCGGTCCCCGCGGCCGGCCCGGCTGTACGCCGCTCACTGCGCCCAGCCCGGCCCCCGTCGATCACGTTGACGTGATCGACGGGCGCTTCACACGACGTGCGGATCGTGTGAAGCCACCGTCCGTCGTGTGAAGCACCGGAGCGGCCAGGTGAAGTCGCGCCGCGCCAGGTTGAGTCGCGCCGCGCCAGGTTGAGTCGGGCCGCGCCAGGTTGAGTCGGGCCGGGCATGCGCCCTGGACCTGCGCCGTCAGCGGTCGGCGGGCATGGGCTCGACCTCGCGGAGCATGCCGCGCCGGCCGAGGAACGTCGCCAGGTGCTCGCGGTGGTCGTCGCAGGCGAGCCAGCTCTTACGCCGCTCCGGCTCGTGGATGCGCGGGTTGTTCCAGCGCAGCTCCCACGCCGCCGGCTCGTGGCAGCCCTTCGCGGAGCAGATCGGCGCGTCGACGGCGCTCACCTCGGCCGGGACTCGTCCCGTTCCGGCGCCTCGGTGACCTCGCCGCGCTCCGGCTGGTACTCGGCGAACCGCTGGCCGTGCGGCTCCCTGCCGGCGTTGGCGAACACGACCGTGAGCATCGGCAGGAAGATCGCCGGCAGCGCGACCGCGAAGAACGCGATCACCCGCGCCTCTCCGTGCAGCGTCAGCACGAGCACGATCGCGAGGATGAAGCACACGGTGCGTACGGCCATCCAGAACAGGTAGCGCCGCCGCCGGGCGTCGATGTCCTCGGAGTACGGACGGGCCGCGTCCGTCACGGAGAAGACGTCCGCCTTGCTCTTGCGGCCGGGAATGCGCACAACCTCAGCCTAGCTCTCCCCGAACGAGAGGTCGGCGACGACCGCGAGGTGGTCGGAGCCGTCGCCGCCGGCGACGTGGACGCGCTCGGCGACCAGGTCGGGCGTGTGCAGGACGTAGTCGATGCGCCGCCGCGGCCGGTCGGACCGGTGGGTGTCGCCGTCGCCCCGGCCGGCCGCCCACGCGTCCCGCAGCGGGCCGAACAGTCCGCGGAGCTCGGGCGAGTGCGGCGTCGCGTTGAGGTCGCCGACGACGACCGCGCTCGCCGGTCCGTCCGCGACCTGTTCGAGCACCTCGGTCGCCTGCCGGCGCCGCACTCCGCGGGACCTGTGCTCGAAGTGCGTCGTGTAGAAGGCCAGCGACCGTCCGGCCTCGTGGACGCGGACCGAGACGACGCCCCGCTGCTCGGTGCCCGGCACGCGGACGAGCAGCCGGTGCTCCGGTGCCTCGACCGGGTAGCGGGACAGGACGGCGCCGCCGTAGCCCCGGCGCGGGCGTCCCGGCGCGGGCGGCTCGAGGTCGATGTTCGGGCCGAACACGACGGCCATCCCGAGCCGGTCGGCGAGCCATTGCGCCTGGTCGACGCCGCCGCTGCGCGCGGAGAAGTGCCGGTCGACCTCCTGCAGCCCCACCAGGTCGGGCCGCTCGCGTTCGAGCACGCGCGCGATCCGCCCCAGGTCGAGCCGGCCGTCCAGCCCGACCCCGTGGTGGATGTTGTACGTGGCGACGCGCACGCCGCGCGACCTCAGCCGGCCGTTGCGAGGACCGCGAACAGCGACACGAGACCGTGCGCGGTCACGAAGTCCTCGGCCCGGTATCCGATGGTCCGCGGCCCGCGCAGCTCCACGCCGGGCACCAGCTGTGCGCGTTCGGTCATGCCTGGCTTGAGCACCTCGACCTCGAGGTCGACCGGGCCGTCGAACCGCGGCGCGCGGACGTTCCCGCGGTCTTCGAGCGCCGCGGGGACGGCGGCCTCGATCCGCGCCGCCGCCTCGTCCGGATGCAGGTTGCGGGCCGCACCGGCGCCGTGCGCCCACTTCACCGTGACGGTGTGGATGCCGGGCGCGATCTCCTCAGCCTCCTCGGTCAGCGTGTCGTCGCCGGCGGCCAGGGCGGGCGCGGCGCCGTGGTGTGCGGCGAGCGCGGCGTTTAACCCGGTCTCGCCCAGCTCCCTGCCGTTGCACGTGACCCGGGCGATGCTCGCGCCGCTGACGGTGTGGGACAACACCGAGCAGGGGGTGCCGGCCATGCCGTGGTAGCCGACGAACAGCACGGCGTCGGTCGTCTCGTCGAGACCGGCCAGCATTCCCAGCCGCCGCGGCTTGCCGCGCACGAGGGTGCACCGCCGGTCCAGCTCGTGGGGGAGCAGGTTGCGGAACCCGGCGTGCGAGTCGGCGACGACCACGGTGGCGTGCGCGTCGTAGGCCAGCACGCCGCGCACGGCCGCGTTCGCCTCGGCGGTCATGTACCTGCGATTGCGCTCGTACTCGGGATGCCCGGGGTGCACGTCGTCGCCGTGCACGACGCCGGCCACGCCCTCCATGTCGACCGAAACCAGTACCCGCATGGGGCAAGCTTGGCAGAACCTCACGCCGCTTCGAGCACTGCGGCGATGCCCTGGCCGACGCCGATGCACATCGTGCACAGCGCGCGCCGCTCGCCGCGGCCGTGCAGCTCGAGCGCGGCGGTGAGCGCTATCCGCGCACCGCTCATCCCCAGCGGGTGGCCGAGCGCGATCGCGCCGCCGTTCGGGTTCACGTGCTCGGCGTCGTCCGGCAGGCCCAGCTCGCGCAGACAGGCCAGGGACTGCGCCGCGAACGCCTCGTTGAGCTCCACGACGCCGAAGTCGCCGATCGAGCCACCGGCGCGGCCGAGCAGCTTGCGGGTGGCCGCGACGGGACCGACGCCCATGATGCGCGGCGGCACGCCGGCGACGGCGGCGGCGCCGATGCGGGCGAGCGGCTCGAGGTCGTACCGGCGCACCGCGTCCTCGGACGCGACCAGCAGCGCGGCGGCGCCGTCGTTGACGCCCGAGGCGTTGCCGGCCGTGACCGTGCCGCCCTTGCGGAATGGCGTCGGCAGCGCCGCGAGCTTCTCCAGCGAGGTCTCGCGCGGGTGCTCGTCGCGGTCGACGACGAGCGGCTCGGCCTTCCGCCGCGGCACCGGGACGGGCACGATCTCCTCGGCGAGCCGGCCGGACGCGACCGCCTTGGCCGCACGCTCCTGCGACCGCAGGGCGAACGCGTCCTGGTCCTCGCGGGACACGCCGTAGTCGGCGGCGACGTTCTCGGCGGTCTCCGGCATGGAGTCGATGCCGTACTGGTCGCGCAGCACCGGGTTGACGAACCGCCAGCCGATCGTCGTGTCGTAGATCTCCGGCGTCCGGCCGAACGCCACCTCCGGCTTCGGCATGGCGTAGGGCGCGCGCGACATGCTCTCGACGCCGCCGGCGACGACGAGGTCCGCCTCGCCCGTCTTCACGGCCCTGGCCGCCTGCACCGTCGCCTCCAGGCCGGATCCGCAGAGGCGGTTGACCGTGGCGCCCGGGACGTCGGTGGACAGGCCGGCGAGCAGCGCGGCCATCCGCGCCACGTTGCGGTTGTCCTCGCCGGCCTGGTTGGCGCAGCCGAGCACGACGTCGTCGACGCGGTCCCAGTCGACGCCGGGCAACCGCTCGACGAGGGATCGGATCGCGTGGGCGGCGAGGTCGTCGGTGCGCACCGGCGACAGCGCGCCGCCGTACCGGCCCACTGGTGTGCGCACGCCGGTGACCAGGTATGCCTCGGCCATCGCTCATTCCTCCCAGGTGTAGAACCCCGCGCCCGTCTTCCTACCCAGCTTGCCTTCCGCCACCATCGAACGGAGCAGCCGCGGCGGCTCGAACCGCGGGCCGAGCCGTTCGGCGAGGTATTCGGCGATCGACAGCCGCACGTCCAGGCCGACGAGATCGGTGAGCCGCAGCGGGCCCATCGGCCACCGGTAGCCGAGCCGCATGGCGGTGTCGATGTCCTCGGCCGTGGCGACGCCGTCCTCGAGCATCCGGATCGCCTCGAGCCCGACGGCGACGCCGAGCCGGCTGCTCGCGAAGCCGGGGGCGTCGCGCACGGTCACCGGCGTCAGCCCGAGGCGTTCGACGCGGGCGAGCGCACGGGCCAGCACGTCGTCGGCCAGCCCGTCGTGCCGCACCACCTCGACGAGAGCGGACGCCGGCACCGGGTTGAAGAAGTGCATGCCGCAGAACCGGTCCGGCCGCGGCAGGGCCGCCGCCAGGTCGGTGACCGAGAGCGAACTCGTGTTCGTGGCGAGATCGGCGTCGGGCAGCGCCTCCTGCGCGACGCGAAGCACGCGTCGCTTCAGCTCGGCGTCCTCCGGCACCGCCTCGACGACGAGCGCCGCGTCGCGGGGCAGGTCGTCGAGCGACGGCACGGTGAGAAGCGACGCGAGCATCGCCTCGGGTGTCAGGCCGGACGGCAGCTTGTCCCGCGCGGCCGCCTTGGTGAGGGACACCGCCACCCGCGCCCGTCCGGCGGCGGCTGCGTCCTGGTCGACCTCGACGAGGGTCACCGGAGACCCGGCGAGGAGGAAGGCGTGCGCGATGCCCGCGCCCATGGTGCCGCCGCCGATCACCGCGACGTGCTCGCCCGCCATGTGCCGCCTCCAGTCAGGACGCGTCGGACACGGTGCTCATGTTGAAATCCGCTATCCGCATCGCCGGCATCGCCGTCCGCGGGAAGTAGTCGCTGAGCTCCCTGGCGAGGGTGCGCTCGGTGCGGCCGACGTCGAGCACCCGGGTCAGCATGCCGACGGGACTCTCGTTGAACCGGAAGTTGTTGACGGCGCCCACGACCTCGCCGTCCTCGACGAGGTAGACGCCGTCCCGGGTGAGGCCGGTGAGCAGCAGCGTGCGGGCGTCGACCTGCCGGACGTACCAGAGACAGGTGAGCAGCAGCCCGCGCCGGACCCGCCCGACGAGCGTGTCGAGGTCGCCGGTGGCGCCGTCGGCGGACGCGATCAGGTTGTCGACGGGGAACGTCGCCGGCTGCCCGGTGAGCGAGGCGGTGTGCCTGGTCTGGATCAGTGCGGACAGAACGCCCTGGTCCACCCAGCTCACCGGGCCGGACGGGAGCGCGTTGTCGAAGACCGACTGCTCGGAGCTGGACGTGTGCGCGACGACGAAGGGCGCACACGCCAGGCCGGGCGCCGCCGGGTCGGAGCGGATCGTGATCGGCACGGAGGCGATCCGCTCGCCGATGCGCGTGCCGCCGCCGGCACGGGAGAACACGGTGCGGCCGTCGTGCGCCTCGCGCGCCCCGGCGGACCAGTAGAGGTAGACGAGCAGGTCGGCGACCGCGGACGGGGGCAGCACGGTCTCGTACCGCCCGGCGGGCAGCTCGACGCGCCGCTTCGCCCAGCCCAGCTGGGTGGCGAGGTGCGCCGTGGCCGCGGGCACGTCGACGTCGGTGAAGTCGGCGGTGCCGATGCCGGTCCAGCTGGACCTCGTGCGGGCGTCCGACTTCGCGTTGAGCTCGAGCCGGCCCTGCGGCTGGTCGTGGCGCAGCCGGACGCCGGTGCTCGTGCCGAGGTACGTCGTGGTGACCTCGTGCTCTGCGAACCCGAACAGCTCGGTGCCGGCGGACGCCGCCGCACCGAACGCGTCGCCGAGCGAGTCGGCGAGACCGGTGAACACGTCCGGGGACGTGTGCGCCGGCGGTTCGTCCCACGGCCCGCCGCCGCCCGCGGTGTCCGGTGTGGCGAGCGGCTGCGCGTCCGGCGAGGGTGCCGCCTCGCGTGCCGTGTGCTCGGCGGCCTCGACGAGGTCGGCCACCTGCTCGGCGGTGACGCCGCTCTGCCCGATCGACCCGACGGCGGTGCCGCGGGCACCGTCCACGGTGACGATCACGGTCAGCCGGTCGGTGCGGGTCGTTCCGTTGGTGGTGAGCGAGTTGGCCGCCCAGCGCAGGTCGACGTGGCTGTGCTCGTCGGCGATCACGATGCAGCCGTCGCCGCGGCGCAGGCCCAGTGCGGTCTCGACCGCCTGCTGCGGCGTCAGCCTCCGCCCGCTCACGTGCCCGCCTCCGTGGTCGCCGTAGTCGCCGGTAGCGCTGGATCGGCGGCCGCGTGAGCCAAGGCGCAGTGCTCATGGTTCGCTCGCTGCCGCCCGCTCACGTGCCCGCCTCCGTGGTCGCCGTGTCGCTGGTAGCTCTATCGGCGGCCGCGTGAGCCGAGGCGCAGTGCTCATGGTTCGCTCGCCGGCGCTCGCTCACGTACCCTCCTCGGTCCTGGTGTTCAGCACGTTGACGGAGCGGAACAGCGCGCTCGGGCAGCCGTGGCTCACCGGCGCCGTCTGTCCCGGCTGGCCCTTGCCGCACATGAAGCTGCCGCCGAGGACGTAGGTCGCGGGGCCGCCCACCGCCTCCATGGACGCCCAGAAGTCCGGCGTGCGGGACTGGTAGGCGAAGTCGCGCACCTGGCCGGCCAGCCTGCCGTCCCTGATGGCGTAACCGCGCTGACCGGTGAACTGGAAGTTGTACCGCTGCATGTCGATCGACCAGGACTTGTCGCCGACGATGAACAGGCCGCGGCGCACGCCCGCGATCAGCTCGTCCGTGGACGGCCCGTCCTGCGCCGGCCGCAGCGACACGTTGGCCATCCGCTGAATGGGCGCGAACGTCGCCGCGCTCGCGAAGGCACACCCGTTGGAGCGGCCGAAGCCCTTGAGCGCCGCCATCCGCCGGTCGAGCTGGTAGCCGGTGTGCACGCCCTCGGTGACGATGTCCCACGCGGTCGTCTGGACACCCTCGTCGTCGTAGCCGGTGGTGGCCAGCCCGTGCTCGACGACGCGGTCGCCGGTGACGTTCATGACCGGCGAGCCGTACCTGCGGCTGCCGAGCCCGTCGAAGGTCGCGAACGTGGTGCCCGCATACGCCGCCTCGTAGCCGAGCGCGCGGTCCAGCTCGGTGCCGTGCCCGATCGACTCGTGGATGGTGAGCCACAGGTTGGACGGGTCGACGACCAGGTCGCAGCGGCCGGCCTCCACGCTCGGTGCCCTGGTGCGCTCGAGCAGCAGGTCCGGCAGCTCGGCGAGCTCGGCGTCCCAGTCCCACCCGGTGCCGGTGAGGTACTCCCAGCCGCGCCCGGCGGGCGGTGCGAGCGTGCGCAGGTCCTCGAACCGCCCGGACTCCGCGTCGACGTTGACGACGGTGATCTCCGGTGCCACGCGCACCCGCTGCTGCGTGGTGACGGTGCCGGCCAGGTCGGCGTAGAACTTGGTGTCCTTCGCCGCGAGGAAGGCGGCGTCGACGTGCTGTACCGCCGGGTGGGCGAGCAGCCGGGCGCTGCGCTCGGCCAGCAGCGCGGTCTTCGCCGCGGCGGGGACGGTGAACGGGTCGATCTCGTACGCCGAAACCCAGGTGGCGTCGTCGTGGACCGGCTCGTCGGCGAGCTCGACCCGCTCGGTGGCGAGCGGCCGGCTGATCCGGGCGAGCGCCACGGCGCGGTCGGCGAGCGACGCCGCCGTGCCGGTGTCGAGGTCGACGTCCGCGGCGAAGCCCCACGCGCCCTCGTGCACGATCCGCAGGCACAGGCCCAGGCCGGTGTCGTCGCCACTGGTGTCGACCTGCCCGTCCCTGAGGACGAGCCGCTGCCTCCGGTTGCGCTCGACCCGGAACTCCGCGTGGCTTGCACCGAGATCACGGGCCCGCTGCAGGGCGGCGTCGGCCAGCTGCCGCAACGGGAGTGCCAGGAAGTCCTCGTCGATCGCCGGGCCGGGTCCGCTCGTCACCCCCGCAGCCTAGCCGCTTGGTATCGCCGCTCCGGTTGATAGCGTGCGCCTGCGTAGTCGATGCGAGCTGGAGGTCAGCGTGCCGCGCACGGTCCTCGTCACCGGAGGGAACAGGGGGATAGGCCGTGCGATCGCCGACGCCTTCGCCGCAGCCGGGGACGACGTCGTCGTCACGTACCGGAGCGGGGAGCCGCCGGACGGGCTGGTCGGCGTGCGGTGCGACGTCACCGACGGCGAGGCGGTCGACCGCGCGTTCACCGAGGTCGAGCACAAGTTCGGGCGCGTGGACGTGCTGGTCGCGAACGCCGGCATCACGAAGGACCAGCTGCTGCTGCGGATGTCCGAGGACGACTTCGAGAGCGTCCTCGACACCAACCTGACCGGCGCGTTCCGGGTGACCAAGCGCGCCGTGCGCGGCATGCTCAGGGCACGGCGTGGGCGCATCGTGCTGATCTCCTCAGTGGTCGGCCTGCTCGGCTCGCCCGGGCAGACCAACTACGCGGCGTCCAAGGCCGGCCTCGTCGGCTTCGCGCGCTCGCTCGTGCGCGAGCTGGGGCCGCGCGACATCACCGTCAACGTCGTCGCGCCCGGCTTCGTCGAGACGGCGCTGACCGCCGTGCTGACGCCGGAGCGGCAGGCGCAGATCAAGGAACAGGTGCCGCTCGGCCGCACCGCGACGGGTGACGAGGTCGCCGGAGTCGTCCGCTGGCTCGCCAGCGACGAGGCGTCGTACGTCACCGGCGCGGTGATCCCGGTGGACGGCGGACTCGGAATGGGGCATTGAGCATGGGCATCCTCGACGGCAGGTCCGTCCTCGTCGCCGGCGTGACGATGGACACCTCCATCGGGTTCGGCGTGGCGAAGTTCGCGCAGGAGCAGGGCGCGAACGTGATCATCACGAACTTCGGCCGGGCGCTGTCGATCACCCGCAGGATCGCGAAGCGGCTGCCGTCCGAACCGCCGGTGCTGGAGCTGGACGTCACGGACGAGGAGCACCTGGCCGCCCTCGCGGACGGGGTCCGCGAGCACACCGACCACCTCGACGGCGTGGTCCACTCGATCGCGTTCGCGCCGCAGTCGTGCCTGGGCGAGGACTTCCTCGACGCGCCGTGGTCGGACGTGGCGGTCGGGCTGCAGGTGTCCGCCTACTCGCTGAAGGCACTCGCCGTCGCGGCGTTGCCGCTGATGGGCAAGGGCGGGTCGATCGTGGGGCTCACGTTCGACGCGAGCGTCGCGTGGCCCGCGTACAACTGGATGGGCGTGGCGAAGGCGGGCCTCGAGTCGACCGCGCGGTACCTCGCCCGCGACCTCGGCCCGCGGGGCATCCGGGTGAACCTGGTCTCGGCCGGGCCGCTGCGCACGCTGGCTGCCAGGGGCATCCCCGGCTTCGACGACATCGAGTCCGGGTGGGGCGACCGTGCGCCGCTCGGCTGGGAGAACAGCGACACCGAGCCGACCGCGCGGGCGTGCGTGGCCCTGCTCTCCGACTTGTTCCCGCGGACGACGGGGGAGATCGTGCACGTCGACGGCGGCTACCACGCGCTCGGGGCCGGCTGACCGATGGCGGACCGGCTGCTCGCCGTCGTCCGGCACGCCAAGGCGGGGGAGGCGCCGGGCCGGCCGGACATCGACCGCCCGCTGACCTCGCGCGGCCGGCGTGACGCGGCCGACGCGGGCGTGTGGCTGCGGGATGCGGGCGTCCGGCTGGACGCGGTGGTGTGCTCGACCGCGTGCCGCGCCGAGCAGACCTGGGCGGAGCTGGCGGCGGCCCTCGACGGGCCGGAACCGACGTTCGAGCGGCGCGTGTACGACGCCGACGTGCCGACGCTGCTAGCGGTGCTCGGCGAGCTCCCAGATGAGGTCGCGGCGGCGGCGCTGGTTGGTCACAACCCCGGCATGCACGCGCTGGTGGCGATGCTCACCGACTCCGAGGTGGAGCGGTTTCCGACCTGTGCGGTGGCCCTGCTGGACGTGGCGGACGGCTGGCGCGACCTGGGCGCGGGCTCGGCAGCGCTGCGCACGCTGCACCTCCCGCGCTGAGGCGCCGAGGCGATACCTCATGGACATGCTCCCCGAGTGATCCGGCAGCGGCGGCAGCTGCCGTGTCACGTCCAGGCTAGAGAACTGGCATTACCAGCGCAACCGTTTCCGTCACCTCGCGGTGACGCGAGGTGACATCGGTGCTGGTCGGAGGGGTGCCGGCGTCCCGATTTCGACCCGATCGGGGGGCTCGTCCGCACCTGGCCGGTCTCGCCGTCGAGCACGTGACCGTGATCGACGACGGGTGCGCAGGTCGACGGCGCCAGGCGAGCGGGGCACGCCGGTAGGGCGGGGATACGGCCGGCTCGCCCTCAGGTGCAGTGGCCGTCGAGGCAGATCTGGTCCGGCGGGCAGTCGGTGTCGAGGCCGCAGTCCTCGTCCGGGCCGGGCCTGGCGGCGCTGCGCCGGGCCAGGCGCGCCGCCAGCACGTCCACGAGGTCGTCGAAGTCCGGCGACTCCACGGCGTCGGCGGACGGTTCGATGGGCGGCGTCATGCGGTAACTGTGCCTCTCCGGTCGCGGGCTAGTCAATCTGCACGCTAACGCGGCGTGACATTTCGCGGACGACCCTTGGCCAAAATGCTGCGGGCCTTGGCGGAGATGCCGGCGTCCAGGACGGCGTCGCTGTCGATCAGGGTGGTGAGCAGCCAGGTGCGGATCCCGGTGACGTGCTCGGCCGCGGCGCGCCGGGCGTTCTCCGGGTCGCGGCGCGCGATCGCCTCGACGATCCTGCGGTGGTCGGTGCTCGTGGGCGCGTTCGCCGGGTCGATCCGCCTGGCGACGATATACGCCTGGTGCAGCTTGAACTGGAGGTCGGCGAGCAGCAGGTCCAACTCGCCGTTGTTGCCGAGCGCGGTGAGCCTGCGGTGGAACCGGTAGTGCGCGAGCACCTCCTCCACGTGGGCCCAGGTGTGCTCGGCGGCGTCGACGGCGAACGCGGCGAGCTTCTCGACCTCGGCCGGGTAGCGCTGGCCGCCGACGGCGGCCTTCGCGGCGGCCATCGGCTCGAGGACGCTCAGCAGGTCGAGCAGGTCGCGGGTCTCGCGCACCGTCACCGACCTGATCCGGTAGCCGGAGCGCGGCGTCGCCGTGAGCCAGCCCTGGCGGCGCAGCACCGCCAGCGCCTCGCGTACCGGCGTCTTGCTCATCCCGAGGAGCTCGGTGAGCTCGCCCTCGGAGACCCACGCACCGGGCGCGAGCTCGCCCACCACGATCTTCCGCTTGAGCGCGCCGATCGCCTCGTCGCTCAGCAGGACGGGCGTCTCTGCGACACGCACCTGCGTCACCTGGTGCTCCCTCGTTCCGACGACGGCGCCCCTGATATGACCAGCGCCAGGATTGATGGTGCCACCATTGCCTCACCCCTGGCCAATACGCAATGGTGCGCGCATGGTCCCGGTACGAACCCGCGAGGAGTATTTCGCGCTGCTACGGTCCGGTGACGCACCACTGCTGGCCCAGATGGAGGCGCCGTGGTGCGGTGACTGCCACAACGCTCTTCCGGAGCTGGAGACCATCGCCGATACCTTCCGCGGGCGGCTGACTGTTCTACGGTTGGACGCGGACGCCGACAGCAGGCTGCGGGAGGAGTTCGAGCTGCAGGGCTATCCCACGTACATCTTCGCCGAGGGCGGCCGCGTTACCGCCACCTGTCTCGGCGCGCCGGACTTCGGCCTCACCCGCCTCGTCGAGCTGCTCGTGCCATGACCGTGGAGCAGCGAGCTACCGCGGGCTCCTGGCGGGGCGGGCGAGGCCACCCACGGGCGCGATGCTGAACCCGCCGGGTTCCACCCAGGTCCTCGTTCCGAACGACGCCGCGGTGGAGTGTTGGGCCGTCGCGAGCGACGGCACCCGCCTCGCGAGCTCGACGGGCGGCCCGCTCGAGGTGCCGCAGGGCGCCGTGCTCGAGGTGCGCGGCCGCCGCAAGGCGCACGCGAAGCTGTCCTGGCTGACGGAGGTGAACGTCCCGGTCGTGTCGGTGGACGTGCGGCGTTCCGTGCTCACGTCGTTCGAGCTGATGGCGGCCTCGTCGTTGCCGCACCTGGCGGTGTTCACCGCGGCCGGTGAAGCGGTCGACACCTTCGTGCTCGAGGCGATTGCGCGGGCACCCAACCTCGCCGTCCTGCAACTGGAGGCGCCCGCCCTGCGCGCAGGCGACCTGCGGCCGCTGCGGTCGGCCATCCGGCTGCGGCAGGTGCGGCTGGACGTACCCAACCTGCCCGCGACCGAGGTGCTGGACGTGCTCGGCGAGCACAAGCTCACGGCCTTCGGGCTCACCGCGCCGCGCGTCACCGAGTACGCCTTCGAGCAGATCGTCTCCCGGTGGCCGCTGCGCGAGCTCAGCGTCGCGCTGGAACGCATCGACCGCACGACGCTCCGCCTGGCCGGTCAGCTGACCGGGCTGGTCCACCTCGCGCTCGACGGGCTCCACGTCGATCTCGCCGACCACGCCGTCACCGCTCTCGTCGGGCGGATGCCCGAGCTGTACTCCCTCGACCTGACCGAGGGCAGCGTGCAGGTCTCCCCGGAGCTGCTCATCGGTGCCTGGTGGCTGCGGCCCGGCATCCGGATCAACGGCCTCGCCATGGACGAGGAGGCGACGGCGCGGTTCATCGACCGCTGGCGGCGTCCCCGTTGACTCCGGTGGCCGGCGGCGCGAACGACGCCGGCGCGGTCATCTCCTCGGCGTCGGCCGCCTCCACCTCGTCCCTGGGGATGCCGAGCAGGAACAGCAGCGAGTCGAGGTAGGGCACCGAAAGCGAGGTGTCCGCGGCCGCGCGCAGCACGGGCTTGGCGTTGAACGCGACGCCGAGGCCGGCCCGCTGGATCATGTCGAGGTCGTTGGCGCCGTCGCCGATGGCGACCGTCTGGCGCAGCGGCACGCCGGCGCGGACGGCGAACGTCTCGAGCATCTCCGCCTTGCCGGCGCGGTCCAGGATCGGCCCGGTGATCGCTCCGGTGAGCCGGCCGTCGGCGATCTCGAGGGTGTTCGCGGCGACGTAGTCGATGCCGAGGCCGGCGGCCAGCGGCTCGATCACCTGCGTGAACCCGCCGCTGACGACGGCGATCCTGTGGTCGAGCCGGCGCAGGGTGCGGACGAGGGTGCGTGCGCCGGGCGTGAGCCGGACGGCGCCGCGGACCTCGTCGAGGACCGACACGGGCAGGCCGGCGAGCAGCCGCACCCTGGCGCGGAGCGAC
>DASUWX010000201.1:0-17510 GCA_036378185.1 Streptosporangiales bacterium
GCCGATCACGTTGGTGTCCATGCCGGTGCCGCTGAGGTTCTTGCCCATCTCGCGCACCACGCACAGGTCGAGCTCGTCGACCGGCAGTGTCGGCAGTGCGGCGCGCGCCTGCTCGAGCAGCTCGGTCTCCCGCTCGTCCAGCGCCTCGGCCGGCACACCCTCGACGACCGCGGGCTGCTCGTAGGCGTTCTCGACCACCGCCAGGGCGCCGAGGACGGGCAGCCGCTCGCGCACGACGGCCGACACGGACCGGATGGCCTCGCCCATCGCCGCCCAGCCGAGCCGGTGGACCATGCTCGCGCCGGCGGGACGCCCCATGCCGACGGCGAGCATCTTCAGCAGGCCGCTCTCGTACGGGCCGTGGAACGAGGTGTGCGGCTTGACCCGGTTGACGACGAGCACGCCGTCGGCGTCCACCGCCTCGGGCGCGACATACACCGGCAGGCCCGCGATCGGCTTCTCCGTCTCGCCGATCTGCACCGCCTCGGACGAGCACGACACGGGCATGCCGACGGTCTCCTCGGTGACGCCGAGGCTCGCGAGCAGCGCCCGCTGCCCGTCGGCGGTGCCGCCGCCATGACTGCCCATCGCGCTGAACAGGAACGGCTCCGCACCCGCGGCGCGGACGGCGTCGGCGGCGCCGCGGTACAGCTCGACCACCTCGGCGACGCCCCTGCTGCCGGCGGTGATCGCGACGCGCGCGCCCGGCGCGAGGTCGCGGCCGGCGAGGACGCGGGCGACGCCGTCCCTGGCGGCCGCACGGGCGTCCGGAACCCGGTCGGCGGCGAAGCGTTGCCGCACCCGGACGAGTCTGGGCCAGTCGTGAGCAGACATCACAGCCATCATCGCCCCATCCGCACCTGCGACGCGCAGTGCCCATGATTCACTCGCTCACGCATGACGACTGTCGGCGATCAGCCACCTCCCTCCCACGTTGCGTAGCGTGATCCGCCAGCGCACCGGCCCGCGGCCGGGAGCGTGCCGCACCACCCGTCCCGCGGTGTCCACCACGGCATAGCCGCCGAGCCGGTCGGTGACGGCGAGCACGGCGCTGCGCGGCGAGTGCCGCACCACGCTGAGTGCGGAGACGTCGAGCCGCATGTCGCGGACGCGCAGGCCCTCGGCCAGGTAGCGGCGCAGCGTCGCGGTGTCGGCGGTCAGCGCGCTCGACCCGGCGACGTACACCCGGCGCAGCGCGGCCGGGTCCCCGCGCGCGTACGCACCCGCGCGCACGCGGTCCAGCGCGTCCAGGCGGCGGAGCCAACCGGACGGCGCGGGCGCCGGGGTCGGCGTCGCCGTGCTGACCGCCGCGGTGGGCTGCCGGGTGGCGGGGATGCCGTGCCCCGCGTGCGTGTCGTGACCGGTCCCGGCCGGACGGAACTCCGACCAGAGCAACAGGAGGCCGAGCAGCAGGAACGGCGTGAGCACCGCGGCGACCACCCGGGGCCGCGGGCGCGGCAGCAGGCGGTAGCCGGCGCGCCTGCCCGGAGGTGCCGGCCGGACGACCAACCGGCGAGCCGGTGCGACCGGCCGCTCCCCCGGCACCCGTACCGGCTCTGGACGGCACACCTCGAGCAACGCCGCAGCGAACGACGTCGCGGTGTGGCGCCCGGCGTCCGCCTCCTGCAGCACCTCGACCACCGGCCGCGGCGGTGCGGGCCCGAGCAGCCGGCCGGCCAGCCGGGCGAGGGCGCGCACATCCGTCTCGGCGCTCGCCGCCGTGTCCGCCGCTGCCGCGTCCGCCGACCGCACGCCGCGCAGCCGTGGCCGGCCGTCCGGGTCGATCGTGACCGCGGCGGCGTCGAGCGCGCCGTGCACCCGCCGCGCGGCGTGCAACCTGGCCAGTTCGGCGGCGACGCCGGCCACCACCGTGACCACCTCGCCGGGCAGCAACCGCCCGCGCACCGCGCACAGCTCGTCGAGCCGGTTCGCCGTCATCCGCTCCTCCCGGTGAATCCGTACGGAGGACAGCGTGCACCGGTCCGGGCGCCCGCCGCGGCGTTCGTCCACAGGCCGCGGAGTCGTCGGCTACCGTTCTCCCGTCCTACTACCCGGATGGTCCAGGAGTCCCCATGCCGCTGTCGCGTCCCGCCGATCCGGCCAGGAACGGCGACCTGCCGGTGAATCCGCTGTACGCGCGCGGCGGCGAGCTCGAGGCGGTGCCCAGGCACGCGTTGCCCGCCGGCGAGATGCTGCCGCAGACGGCGTACCAGCTGGTGCACGACGAGCTGATGCTCGACGGCAACGCCCGGCTCAACCTGGCCACGTTCGTCACGACGTGGATGGAGCGCGAGGCCGGCGACCTCATGGCCGAGTGCTTCGACAAGAACATGATCGACAAGGACGAGTACCCGCAGACGGCGCAGCTGGAACAGCGGTGCGTCAGCATGCTCGCCTCGCTCTGGCACGCGCCGGACCCGCAGCGTGCGATGGGCTGCTCGACGACCGGCTCGAGCGAGGCCGCGATGCTGGGCGGGCTGGCGCTGAAGCGCCGCTGGCAGCAGCGGCGGCGCGCCGAGGGCAAGCCGGCCGACCGGCCCAACATCGTCATGGGGATCAACGTCCAGGTCTGCTGGGACAAGTTCGCCAACTACTTCGAGGTCGAGCCGCGCCTGGTGCCGATGGACGGCGACCGGTTCCACCTCACCGGCGAGGAGGCGGTGAGGTACTGCGACGAGAACACCATCGGCGTGGTCGCGATCCTCGGCAGCACCTTCGACGGCAGCTACGAACCGGTCGCGGGGATCTGCGCCGCCCTGGACGACCTGCAGGCGCGCACCGGCCTGGACATCCCTGTGCACGTCGACGGCGCGTCCGGCGGGATGATCGCGCCGTTCCTCGACCCCGAGCTGGTCTGGGACTTCCGGCTCGACCGGGTGGCGTCCATCAACACCTCGGGCCACAAGTACGGGCTGGTGTACCCCGGTGTCGGCTGGGCCCTGTGGCGCGACGACGACGCGCTGCCGGACGATCTCGTGTTCAAGGTGAACTACCTCGGCGGCGAGATGCCGACCTTCGCGCTGAACTTCTCCCGGCCGGGCGCGCAGGTGGCGGCGCAGTACTACACGTTCCTGCGCCTCGGTGTCGACGGCTACCGCCGGGTGCAGCAGACCTGCCGCGACGTGGCGACGTCGACCGCGGAACGGATCGACGGCCTCGGCCCGTTCCGTACCCTCACCGACGGCAGCGAGCTGCCGGTGTTCGCGTTCACCACGACGCCGGACGCAGGCGAGTTCACCGTGTTCGACGTGTCGCACGTGCTGCGCGAGCGCGGCTGGACGGTGCCGGCGTACACGTTCCCGAAGAACCGCGAGGATCTCTCGGTGCTGCGGGTGGTGGTGCGCAACGGGTTCAGCGCCGACCTCGCCGACGCGTTCGTCACCGACCTGGCCGCAGCAGCCGAACGGCTCGGGAAGGAGGGCCGCGGCGCGCGCCTCACCGGCAGCAAGGCCTTCCGCCACTGACCCGCCCCGGTCGACGGCGGGGCCGGCGCCGGAACGCGTGAAGGGCCGGGCCGCGGGCCGACGGGCAGGCCGGTCAGGGCCGGGCGGCGAGCCGCCGGGCGTCGTCGAGCAGCCGCTGGGTGGCGACGGCGTCGCGCGGGTCGACGGGCATCGGCGCGCCGTCCCGGACCGCGCGTGCGACGCCGGCGTAGAACTCCGGCCACGCACCGCGTTCCGGCGACACCGCCTGCCAGTTCCCGCCGCACCCGAGCCAGCCCCAGGTCTGGTCGGTCTCGACGCCGTACGCGGCGAGACCTGGCCGCACGCCCGCGCGCAGCTGGGCCTCCTGGCCGTCGACGTGCTCCACGACGAACGCGGCGCCCGTGCCGAGGACGCGCAGCCGCGGGCCAGGCGCGCCGAACACGTTCCCGATCGAGAGATGCGACTCGACGCCGTTCTCGTGCCGCAGCACCACGAACCCGAAGTCGTCCGCGACGCCTCCGCGCACGCCGCGCACGTCGGCGTACGCCACCTCGGCCGGCCCGAACAGGACGAGCGCCTGGTCGACGAGGTGGCTGCCGAAGTCGAGCAGCGCACCGCCGCCCTCCCCGGGCGGCGTGGTGTCGCGCCAGCGGTCCGGGCGGATCGCGGGCTGCCAGCGCTCGAACCTGGACTCGTAGCGGACGACGTCGCCGAGGACGCCGTCGGCGAGCAGGCGGCGCAGGGTGAGCTGGTCGGAGTCCCAGCGCCGGTTCTGGAACACGGTGAGCGGTACGCCCTGCTTCTCGGCGAGGTCGACCAGGCCCTCCGCGGCCGCCGCGTCGGCCGCGAACGGCTTGTCGACCACGACGGGCAGGCCCAGCTCGACCGCCTTGGTCGCGAGCGGCACGTGGGCGCTCGTCGGCGTCGCCACCACGACGAGGTCGTGGTCGCCCGCGTGCCGCCAGAGCTGCTCGACCCGGTCGAACACCACCACGCCGGGGCAGGCGGCGTGCGCCTGCCGCTGCCGCTCGTGGTTGGCGGTGACCACGGAGGTCACCCGCATCCCCTCGGTGCCCCGCAGCAGCGGCACGTGGAACACGCTGCCGGCGAGCCCGTAACCGACGACCGCGACACGGATCTCCTCCATGGGGTTGCACCGTAGTGGTACCCACCCGGCAGGATGAAGACGTGACACACACGGGCACGAGCCGGCGTCCGAAGTGAGCACCGCAGCGAGGAGGTGAACGGTGAGCATCGAGACCGGAGCGGGTGAGCGAGGAGGCGAGCGGAGGATGCCGGCAGGAGACACCGCGAGGCGGCCCGTCCAGTGCTGGCTGACCGACATGGACGGCGTCCTGGTCCACGAGGGCACTCCGATCAAGGGCGCGCAGGACTTCATCGGCAAGCTCGAGATGTCCGGACGGCGCTATCTCGTGCTCACCAACAACTCGATCTACACCCCGCGCGACCTGCGCGCCCGGCTGCTGCACGCGGGCATCGACGTCCCCGTCGAGCGGATCTGGACCTCGGCGCTCGCGACCGCGAAGTTCCTGGAGACGCAGCGCCCGCACGGCACCGCCCACGTCGTCGGCGAGGCCGGCCTGACGACGGCGCTGCACGACATCGGCTACGTGCTCACCGACAACGACCCCGACTACGTCGTGCTCGGCGAGACCAGGACGTACAGCTTCGAGGCCATCACGAGGGCGATCAGGCTGATCGGCTCCGGTTCCAGGTTCATCGCCACCAACCCCGACACCACGGGCCCGAGCAACGAGGGCGCACTGCCGGCCACGGGCGCCGTCGCCGCGCTCATCACCAAGGCGACCGGCGTCGAACCGTACTTCGTCGGCAAGCCGAACCCGTTGATGATGCGCAGCGCGCTGAACGCCGTCCAGGGCCACAGCGAGACCACGGCGATGATCGGCGACCGGATGGACACCGACGTCATCGCCGGCATCGAGGCAGGGCTCGAGACCGTGCTCGTGCTGTCCGGGATCACCACGCGGGGACAGGTGGAGCGGTTCCCGTACCGGCCGCACCGGGTGATCGACTCGATCGCCGATCTCGTCGACGAGGTCTGACCGCCATGATCACGACGAGAACGGCCGATTCGACGGAGAGTGCTCGACTCGGCACACGTGGCAGGGACTAAGGTCTGGCGTCGTGACGAGCTTTCAGGTCGGTTCGGACGCCTTCCTCATGGACGGCAGGCCGTTCCGCGTCATAAGCGGCGCGATGCACTACTTCCGCACCCTGCCTGAGCAGCATCTTCGCCGGCTCGAGCTGCTCCGCGACATGGGCCTGAACACGGTGGAGACCTACGTCGCCTGGAACGTGCACGAGCCGCTCCCGGGCCGCTACCTCTGGAACGGCCTGGCCAGCCTGGAGGGCTTCCTCGACACCGCCGCCGACCTCGGCCTCTACGCGATCGTCCGGCCCGGCCCGTACATCTGCGCGGAGTGGGACAACGGCGGGCTGCCCGCGTGGCTGCTGCGCGACCGCGCCGCACGCGTCCGCTGCTACGACGCCGGCTACCTCTCGGCCGTCGACCGCTGGTTCGACCAGCTGATCCCCCGCATCGCGAGCCGCCAGGTGCACCGCGGCGGCAACGTGATCCTCGTCCAGGTCGAGAACGAGTACGGCTCGTACGGCAACGACCGGCCGTACCTCGAGCACCTCAGCAACGGCATGCGCGCGCGTGGCATCGACGTGCCGATGATCACCTCGGACGGCCCCACCGACGGCCAGCTCACCGGTGGCTCGCTGCCCGGTCTGCTCGCGACCGCGAACTTCGGCAGCAAGGTGAAGGACGCGCTGGCCACGCTGCGCCGCCACCAGCCGCAGGGCCCGCTCATGTGCACGGAGTTCTGGGACGGCTGGTTCGACCACTGGGGCGAGCGGCACCACGTCCGGCCCGCGGAGGAGGCGGCGTCGACGCTCGACGAGCTGCTGGACGCCGGCGCGTCGGTGAACATCTACATGGCCCACGGCGGCAGCAACTTCGGCTTCTGGGCAGGGGCGAACCGGTCGGCGAAGGACGACGAGCTCGAGCCGGTCGTGACGTCATACGACTACGACGCGCCGCTCGACGAAGCGGGCCGGCCGACCGCGAAGTACTGGGCGTTCCGCGACGTGATCAGCAGGTACGCCGACGTGCCGGCCGAGCCGGTGCGCAAGGACCACCTCGTGCTGCCGGCCGGCACGCTGGAGGTCGACGGGTACCTCGAGCTGCGCACGGCGCTCGACCGGATCGCCCGCCCCACCAGGTCCGCGCCCATGCCGCTGACGTTCGAGGAGCTCGGGCTCGGTGGCGGGATCGTGCGCTACCGCTGCGGGGTCAAGGGTCCGCGCGACGAGGCACCGTTGCGTTTCGACGGGCTCGGCGACATCGCGTACGTCTGGGTCGACGACCGGTTCCACGGCGTGCTGTCGGGCACCGAGTCGCTCCGCCTCGCCGTGCCCGCGAACGGCGTCCGCCTCGACCTCGTCGTCACGGCGTACGGGCGGACCAACTTCGGCCCGCGGATCGGCGACCGCAAGGGCATCGTCGGCGGCGTCCGGCACGGCGACGCTTTCCTGCACGGCTGGGAGTCCACCCCGATCCCGCTGGACGCCTTGCCGATGCTGGACTTCGGCGCCACGCCGCCGGTGGCGGACGGGCGCCGCGGGCCGGCGTTCTGGCGGGCGCCGCTGATCCTCGACGAGGTCGCCGACGGGTTCCTCGGCCTGCCCGGCTGGGACTACGGCTACGTCTGGGTCAACGGCTTCTGCCTGGGCCGCTACGACATGGCGAGCGGTCCGCAGCAGACGCTGTACATCCCCTGGCCGCTGCTGCGCGCCGGCACGAACGAGGTCGCCGTGCTGGAGCTCGGCGAGCCGAGCGGGCGCGCGGCGCCGCGGTTGACCCTCTGCGAGGACGCGAACCTCGGCCGCACCGCCGAGTACACCCCCTAGCTGTGATGTCCAGGCAGCGACCGGCTGGTGTCCGGGCGCTGTCAGTGGTGCGCCCGCACGCGGTCGGCGAGCCTGAGTGGATGCGCGTCGCGATCATCGGTGCCGGCCCGACCGGGCTGTTCCTCGGCGCCGCCCTGGCCCGGCGGGGCCACACGGCGGTCACGGTCGACCGCGATCCCGGCCCGGCGGCCGACGGGACGTGGGAACGGCGCGGCGTCATGCAGTTCCATCACGCCCACGGCTTCCGGCCGCAGGTGGCGGAGGCGCTGCAGGCGGAGATACCCGAGGCGTACGACGCCTGGCTCGCGGCCGGCGCCGAGCCGATGTTCGTGGGGCCTCCGGACGCCCCGCGGCCGGCCGGCGTCCGGTCCCGCCGGGAGACGTTCGAGCGCGCGCTGCGGGCGACGGTGGCGCGGCAGGACGGGCTGACGCTGGTGCGCGGTCACGTCGACGAGGTGACCGCACGCCGCGGCCGCGCCGACGGCATCCGGGTCGACGGGATCCGGCTGCCGGCCGACGTCGTCGTCGACGCGTCCGGCCGGATCGGCCGGGCGACCCGGAGGCTCCGGCCGGCGCCGTCGGTCGGCGGCGACACCGGCATCGCGTACGTCGACCGCCAGTACCAGCTGTACCCGGGAGCGGAGCCGGGTCCGTTGAACAGCCCGATCGCCTGGACCGGCACGCACGACGGCTACCAGACACTCGTGTTCCTCCACGAGCGCGGCATCTTCTCCGTGCTCGTCGTGCGGCCGACCGGCGACAGGGACATGCTGCGGCTGCGGCACGACGACGCGTTCGAGGCCGCCTGCCGCGCCATCCCCGCCCTGACGGCGTGGACGGACCCGGAGCGCGCCCGGCCCATCGGTCACGTGCTGCCCGGAGGAGCGCTGGTGAACGGCTACCGCGGCCAGACCGGCCACGACGGACGGCTCGCGCTGCGCGGGCTGGTCTTCGCCGGGGACGCAGTGTGTACCACGACGCCGATATTCGGCCGCGGGATCACCACCTCGCTGCTCCAGGCAAGGGAGCTGCTGCGGCTGCTCGACGAGCACCGCCACGACCTGGTCACGGTGACCGAGGCGTTCGACGCCTGGTGCGAGGCGCACATGCTGCCCTGGGTCGTCGACCACGTGCGGATGGACGACGCGATGCGCCGGCGCTGGACCGGTGCGGACGTCGACCTCTCCGGCCGGCTCCCGTCCGACCTGATCATGGCCGCCGCGGAGGTCGACGAGCGGATCGGCGCCGCGCTGGGCCCGTACATCGCCATGCGGGCCGAGCCGTCCTGCCTGGACGGGGTCGAGCCGCTGGCCCGGGCCGTCTACGCGACCGGCTGGCGGCCTCCCCTGGCGCCCGGGCCGAGCCGCGACGAGCTGGTCTCGCTGCTCACCGCGACCGCGACCGTCGGTACGTGACGCGGCCGCCGGTGCCCCCGACCCGGCGGCCGCGCCCGCTCAGCCGGTCGGGTGCAGCGTGAAGTCGAGCCGGCTCACCGCGCCCGTGGCCACCGTCGTGCTCGCCGAGGCGCTGTCGTAGCCCTTCTTTGCGGCGTCGAACGTCTGCTGCCCCGTCGCAGGCGAGAACAGCCAGTAGAAGCCGTCGCCGAGCGCCTGGTCGTCCGGCGTGGGCACCGTCGTGGCCGTCTGCTCCGGATGCGCGGCGTTGCTGACGGTGGCGCCTACGACGCCGGCACCACCGGTGTCGTTCACCTCGCCGACCACCAGGCCGCCGTCGACCGGTGCACACGTCCGGTTGCCGAGGAACACGTCGTCGAGTTGCCAGTACTGCGACCAGGACCCGGTGTAGTGGAACCGGACGCGCACCTGCGCCTTCCCCGCGGCCTGCGGCACCTCGACCGCCACGGTCGCCGGGCCCGGCTTGCCGGGGAACGCCCGCGCCGACCACACGGTCGACCAGTGCCGCCCGCCGTCCACGGAGAGGTCGGCGGCCGCGGTCGAGTTCACCGCCGGCTTCAGGTCGGTCGCGAACTGCAGCACGGGGCCGGTGTCCTTGCGCATGTCCACCGCCGGGCTCGTCAGGGTGGTGTCCTGATAGTGGTGCGGGCCGGTGTGATCGGAGTCGACGACCGCGAAGCCGCCCGTCCCGCCCGTGCCGTTGCCGCGGCTGCCGGCGTCCGTGAACACCCAACCTGGGCGCGCCGAGTAGCCCGGGTAGTGGCGGTCGACGTAGCCGACGCCCCAACCGCGCGGTGGGCCCGACCGGTCGAACGACTCGTGCAGGCCGACGTCGGTGCTCCCGTAGCCGATCGCCGTGCACGCCACGGTGTCGACGTCGAGGCCGACGTCCTCGGTCACGTCGCCGTCCCCCACGGCCACCTTCTCCTCGGCCGTCCGGTACCCGGAGTACACGGCCCCGACCTTCAGGGTGTAGTCGGTGTGCTGCAGCAGGTGCAGCGTGTACGCCCCGGTCACGGGATCGGTGAACGCGACCTGCTCGTGCCCGGCGCCGTCGTCCGCGGTGACCTTCGCGTACAGCGGCCACGGCCGTCCCTGCGCCGCGGTGACCTTCCCCGAGACGGTCTGCGTCGGCGTCGGTGTCAGCATGAAGTCCTGGGTCGTCGTCCGGTCCCCCGTCACGGTGACGTCGGCGCTCGCGGCCTGGTAGCCGAATGCGGAGGTGGCCGTCAGGTGGTAGTCGCCGGCCAGCACGCCGTCGAGCGTGTAGTGCCCGGCGGCGTCGGTCGTCGTGCTGTAGTGACCCGCCCCGGTCGACACCGTGACGTCCGGCACCGGCTTGCCGGTGTCGGACGCCGTCACCGTGCCCGTGACGGTGCCGTGCGGTCCGCCGGTGAGCGCCTTGACGCCGTTCGGCGTGCCCAGGCCGGTCGGTCCGTCCCAGCCCGGCCCGGCCTGGCAGAGCAGGCCGCCGCAGGTGCCGTTCACGCCGTCGGTCACGTCGAAGACGTCGGTGCTCTGGGTCGGGTCGTGGTACGCGTAGCTCACCGGATAGTCGCCGCTGCCCGGCGCCCCCGCGAGTGCGTACATGGACGCGACGAGCGGCGAGGCGAGCGAGGTGCCGCCGACCTGCAGCCAGCCGCCCTGACCGAGCGTGTCGTACACGGCGAGCCCGGTCGCCGGGTCGGCGACGGCGGACACGTCGGCAGTCGCGCGCCTGGTGCAGTCGGTGGTGTAGTCGTTCTGGTAGTCCGGGCGCGCCTCGACCGACGAACAGCCGGAGCCGGCTCCGTCCACGCCGCTCTGGTCGGTGCCCCAGGCGCGTTCGGTCCAGCCGCGGGCCGTGGCCGTGTCCTTCGTGAGCGACGTCCCGCCGACGGCGGTCACGTTCGGGTTGCTGGACGGCCAGATGATCTGGTTGCCCACGTCACCGCTCGAGAACGTGATCGCGACACCCTTGTGCTCGAAGAAGTGGTCGTAGTCGACCTGGCCCGGGTCCTCGCCGTCGATCCCCCACGAGTTGGAGACGGCGACCGCGCCGAGTGACACGGCCGTCTGCTCGGCGACCGCAAGGTCGTCGATGTTCGCGGTGTCGGCCTGGACGAGGAGGATGTTGCACCGCGGGCAGGCGGCCGACACCGCGTCGAGGTCGAGCGCGGTCTCGAGAGCCCAACCGGAGTCGTCGGCAGGGTAGTCCGTGCCGCCGCGCTGGTCGACCTTGCGGAAGCACCCGTCCGCGCTCGTGCACGGAGGCAGCCCGAACTGTGCGCGGAACACCGCGAGGTCGTCCTCGGCGCTCGAGTCGCCGAGCGCGTCCACGATCGCGACGGTCTGCCCCTGCCCCGCATCCGGCAGGTGATAGGCGTCGCGGATGTCGGCCGGGGTCCGCGCGGCCTGCGGCGGGCCCGCGGCGTCCGGGGCGATCCGGTGCGTCGTGTTCGGCGTCCACACCGTCGCGAGGCAGTGGGCGGTCAGCCGGCCCGTCGCCCTGCCCTTCTCGTTGCAGCCGGCGGGCGTGTAGTGCGCCGCGTCGTTCCTGGAGTCCGCCGAGACCGGGCCCGCCGCGGCACCCTGCGCGAGCGCCGCCACCAGCACCACGAACGCCGCCGCGGCGACCGCCGCCCACAGCCGGGGAATGCTTCTCGTGCCCATGCTCAGGCCCTTCCGGAGTGACAGCTCAGGTGCGCGATCTGCGGCGTGTCGGTGGTGTACGCGCCGTTGGCGACCGAGCCCACGGCCCACACGTCCGTCGGGCCGGTCCCGTCCATCGCCGTGTACGTGTAGGTCAGGCCGTAGGCCTTCGGCCCCGGCACGGGCACGGAGGTCCAGTTCCGTCCCGTCCAGTGCAGGAAGGTCGTCTCGTTGGTCTGCGGATTCACGGCGGTCGTCCACGCGTCCTGCGCCGCCGCGGCGTAGACCGTGGTCGGGATGCCGCCGCCCAGGTCGGGCAGGCCGCCGACGGCGTGCCACGAGGTGCCGTCGTAGTGCGCGACCAGGGGTGCCCGGACACCACCCTGGGAGCTGGGCCGGTCGAGCGTGAAGCCGGCCGCCCACACGTCGCCGCCCCTCGTCGCGCTGACGCTCGACAGGCCCGCGAAGAACTCGGGCTCGCCGAGTGCCATCTCCGCGACGGTCCAGCGCTTGCCGTCCCAGTGCTCGAGCAGCGGCGTGATCCGCTGGGCGTCGCCGCCGGTGCGCAGCTCGCCGACCGCCCACACGTCGTCGGCGGCGATGACGGCGACGGCGTTCAACCCCGCGTTCTCCCGGGTTGCGGCGGGGTCCGGGACGACGCTCCAACTGCTGCCGTCCCAGTGCTCGACCACCGACCCCATCGGGAAGAAGCCCAGCGCGACGCCCGCCTCGTACCGCGTGCCCACCGCCCAGGCGTCGGTCGGAGAGATCGCCACCACGTCGTTGATCTGGACGTTGTACTTCGCCGCGTCCGGAGAGGGCGCGAACGGAACCGAGGTCCAGCGGCCGTCGTGCCAGCGTTCCCCGTACGGCGTGGTGAACGCGGTGGGCAGGGACCACAACGCCCAGCCGTCGGTGTCGGAGTCGAACGAGCTCGTCCCCGACGAGGCGAAACCGGTGCGCAGCGGCGGCGGGACGACCTGCGCCTTCGGTTGGGACACCTTCCGCCCGTCGGCGTGGAGCAGCCAGGGACCGGCGAACGACGTCGCCGACCCGGCGTGGGAACCGGTGAACCAGACGCTGTCCCGGCCGACCGCGCTCACGGCGTCGACCGTCCCGCCGGTGCTCGTCGCCACATCCGAGCCACCGGGCTGCGGCAGCGGCGAGATGTAGACCCCGTCCGGCAGCGGCGGCGTGCTCACCAGCCGCCACGTGGGCGTGCACGCCGGCCCCGCGGCGTGGGCAGGCGCGCCCGGGCCGGCGCCCGCGGTGACGAGCGAGGCCGTGACCGCCAGCGCGATCGTCGTCTTCCTCAGTCCCATTGTTGTCTCCTAGAAGGCGCCGATGCCGTTGGGTGAGCCGTTGCCGGTCGGGCCGTCGTAGCCGTGGACCGCGGTGCACAGGTAGCTGCCGCCGCAGTACCCGTTCGAGCCGGGCCCGCCCTCGAACCCGCTGCTGACGTCGAACAGCGCCGCGCGGTGGGAGTAGAGGTACCGTGCTGGCGCGATGTCGCGCGCGTTGCCGGCGAGCGCGTAGATACCGGCGACGAGCGGCGCGCTGGCCGACGTGCCGCCGACCGCGACCCAGCCGCCCCCGTCCTCGAGCCCGTACGTGTCGTAGACGGCGACGGGTGTGGTCGGGTCGGCGACGGCGGACACGTCGGCGACGGTCCGCGTGTCGCACAGTCCGTCGCGCTGCCACGGCGGTTTGGCGACGTAGGCGGAGCAGCCCGAGCCGGCACCGGACCAGGCGTCCTCCGCCCACCCGCGCCGGCCGCCGTCCCGGTAGAGCGAGGTCCCTCCGACGGCGACGACGCTGCCGAAGGCGGCCGGCACGGACACGCCGAACCCGGCGTCGCCGGACGAGGCGGTGATCACGACGCCGTCGTGGTCGTAGTGCTTCGCGATCTCGGCGAGGTCGTCGTCGCTCGTGCCGGGCCACTCCGGGCCGCCGTAGCTGTTGGAGACCACGTCGGCGCCGAGCCGCACCGCGGTGTCGACCGCGGCCATCAGGCTGTCGAAGCCGTTGTCGTCGGCCTCGACGAGGAGGAGCTCGCAGTTCGGGCACGCCGCCGACGCCATGTCGAGGTCGAGCGAGATCTCCACCGACCAGTTCGCGTCGGGCGTCGGGTAGTCCGTGCCGCCGCGCTGGTCCACCTTCCGGAAGCACGGGAAGTCCGCGTCACACGGCGGCAGGCCGTTCGCCTCGCGGTACACCGCGAGGTCCCGCTCGGCGTTCGGGTCGTCGAACGCGTCGACGATCGCGATCGTCTGCCGCGCCCCGAGCAACGCCGACGGCAACCGGTAGGCGTCCTGCAGGTCCGCGGCCAGGTACGGGTGCAGGCCGCCGCCCGTCGCCTTGGGCGCCGTCCTGGGCCGCGTCTTCGGCGCCGTGCCGAGCGCCCATCGCCTGCCCGTCCAGTGGACCTTCCGGTCCAGGACGGCGAAGCACGCGGCATGGCCCGCAGAAGGCAGCCCGCAGGCGGCCTCGGTGCCGAGGGACCCCGGTGACGGGGCCGCGGACGGCGGTGTCACGCTCGTGCCCGTCGGCCCGGCCGAGGGACCGGCAGCGACGGCGGGGGCCGCGGACGCCATTGCCGCGACCGCCGCGACCCCGGCCGCGGCGAGCACCGCGAGGCGGCGGGCTCTGGTCCTGGTGGGCATGCTCGATCCCCTCCTGCCGGTCATCGTCCGGCCGCCTTGTCGGTCTGCGACCCGGCCAGCCCGTAGGCGCGGATCACGGTCTGCTCCACGGCGCTGCCGGCGGCGTCGTGCGCCCGTACCCGCAGCGACACGAACCCGTCGGTGTCTGCGAGCGGCGGGTGCTTCACCGTGACGGCGAGCGTCCCGTCGGCACGCGGTGCGGCGTCCTGCGGCTTCGACCACGTCCTGCCGTCGTCGTAGGAGACGGACACGGTCGCCGACACCTCCTGCGGCGCGGGCTGGTTCTGCTGGTGCGCGACCGTGAACGCGATGTCGAACGGCGCGCCGGGCTCCGCCTGGTTCAGGTGGGACAGGGCGAGGTCGTAGCGGACGAACAGCAGCGGGAGGAAGGAGCAACCCCGGCTCGGGTCGGGTGCGCACAGCTGCGACTTGGACAGCCGTGCCGCAGGGTCGTGCCGGCCGGAGGTGAACGACCAGTCCGTCTCCGACCTGCGCGCCTGGTCGGCCGGAACGTCGTCGCTCTCGTCGCTGGTGCTCACGACCAGCCGGTAGTGGGCCTTCCCGGGCAGCATCGGCAGCTCGAAGCCGTCCGTGCCCAGACCGGCACCGCCCGGCTGGGACGCGCCACTCGCCGTCAGCGTGCCGTCCCGGTAGTAGCGGAGGTCGGTGTTGACCGGTCTGCCGTAGTGCGCCGGGTCGGAGTCGCCGGCCGCGGCGATGAACAGCATCGCGTTGTCGTCCTGCCGGCCGGCGGCGACGACCGTCTGGTCGAGATCGGCCCGCAGCGGCTGTGCCGCGTAGGTGATCGCCGTCGGCAACGCCGCCCCGGACGGCACCTGCGGTGCCTTGCCCCAGACGTTGGTCAGCTCGCTACCGGGGCGGAGGGTGTGCCACGCCGCGTCGTAGGAGCTCGCCGTCGAGAGGAAGTAGCGCTCACCGGCGTAGGTCAGCTTCGGGTCGCCGGTGTACCAGTAGTCGGTGCGGTCGCCCGGTACCACGTTGTTGTACGCCCCCGGTTCGACGTGGTCGCGCCACGGGTGGGACACGATCGGCGCCAGCTCCGGCGGGCTCTCCGCGCCCGGGTCGGTGTACACGTGCTCGTGCACCGTGACCAGGTCGCCGGTGCGGGCGTGGAACCCGGCCGGGTCGGGTATCCGGCCGCGGTGCGGGAAGTCGAGGAAGTAGCGCGGGGCGTCCGTCGGCGCCGCGGTGGACACCGGGCTGGTGTTGAGCACCGAGATCGCGTCGAAGTCGAACCGGCCCTTGTCGACGTCGCCGGTGGGTGTGACCGAGAGGTTCGACGGCTGCACCCCTGAGCCGGAGATGGTGTAGGCGCCGAGCACCGCGGCGGTGGCCTGCCCGCCGCAGCTGCCGCCGGTGACGCTGGTGCGGGAGAGCGTGATCTGGTCCTGCCGTGCCTGTACGTCGACCGTCCGGTCCAGGCTCGGCCGGTACGGCTTCGCGTCCCGGGCGTCGAAGGTGAGCGTGGTGTCGCCGTCCACCCGCACCTCGGGCCTGGCCACGATCGCCGAGTCCACGCCGAGCTGGGTTCCGGGGTGGGGTGTGAGCACGCCGAACGCGAGGCTGTACGTGCCGTCCGGGACGCTCAGCCGGCCGGAGGGGTTGCCGTTGAACTGAACGGCCTCCGTCTGGTACGGCGGGATGAGGAAGGTGCTGAGCCGGGCGTCGTCGACGTTCTGCACCCAGCCGACGCCCATGGCCGGCTTCCCGTCCATGCCGACGAACTTCAGCGTGAGGGTGTGGAAGTGCGGGCTGCCCTTCTTCGGCGCGGCGGACAACCCGGCGGGCAGCGCAGGCAGCGGCGGCGCGCCGGCGCCGACGGCGAGGCCGAGGCCGGAGACGCCGGTCAGTGCGTCGGCGTACGGCGCGGAGCGCGCGTTCCTCGCCGCCCGCCAGTGGTCGGCCAGCAACCGGCCGAACGCGCCCGCGTCGTCCTTGCTGAGGGTCGCGGACACGGCCGCGCCGGAACCGCCGGTCACGTGCACCGCGGGCAGCTTCTCGGCGGCCTTGGCGCTGGCGGCCCGTACCGTGACGGGCAGGGTGGCACGGTGGGCGTCGTCCAGCTTTGCCCGCACCAGGTACGTGACGTCGAACAGCCGCGGGTCGAGCAGCGTACCGAGGTACGGCACGGCGTCGTCCGGTACCAGGTACCGGTCGGCACCCCAGCCGAACCCGAGGAACCGCGCACCGTCCTTCGCGGCCGCACCGGAGGGCAGCAGCGGCGTCACGGTCGGCGTCCCGTCGGGCGCGACGTCGACCCGCACCCGGTCGCCGGTCACCAGCGTGACTGTCGCCCGCGCCGGCAGTCCGAGTGCCGCCGCCAGTCCCGTCCCGGTCCCGCTGGCCGGGCTGGCACAGGCGACGAGGCTCACACACCCCGCGCCGAGCAGCATGACCGGTGCCACCACGGCGACACCGAGGAGCAGCCGCCCGAGCCGGCCGGTACCTGAGCGCACCGACCGCAGCACCGTTGTGAAGAGGGACAGCGTCATGAGGACTCCTGGTTCTTGGCTACAGGGGTTCGTAGTCGGCGCCCGGCTCTGCCTCAGCGGCGTCGGCGGCGTCGCGGAGCGCGGGGTCCCCGGCGTCCGGTCGCACGGTCGGCTCGCGCTCGTCGCCGGCGTCCTGCCCGTCGTCCCGGCGCGGGTCGAACGGCTCGCTCGTCATCTGCACTCCCAGCTGTCAGGATGCTGGGAGTCTCGTCGGGGCGCGGATGGCTTGTAACGAGCCGGATGACTCAATCTTTAGAACTCGTGGCCCCGTCGGCGACCGGCTCAGGCCGAGTCACGGCCCGGGTCCGTCGCCACGGTCCGCACGGCGAGTGCCGTCCGCGACGACACCCCGAGCTTGCGCATCGCGGAGTTGAGCTGTCCCGCGACCGTCTTCGGCGACCGGCCGAGCACCGCCGCGATCTCCCGGTTCGTCCGGCCGGTCGCGACCAGCCGCACGACCTCCTCCTCGCGCGGTGACAGCCGGTCGCCGTACCCGCGCCGGCCGCGGCGCCAGTCCCGCCTCGCGTCCACACCGTGGCGGCGCAGGGTGGCGGCGACGCGGCCCGCAGGGACGGTCGCGCCCAGGGCGGACAGCTCGCGGAACACCTCCAGCGACAGCGCGACGCCCTCGTCCGTACGGCCGGAACCGAGGAAGCAGAGCGCTTGCCGCTCGCGGGCGAGGACGGCGTCGAGCGGCCGCGGCAGTGCCGCCCACGCCTCGGCGGCGCGCCGGTGGAGGGCCGCGGCACGTTCGGTCGAGCCGAGCGCCCCCGCGACGATCGCGCGGCTCGACGTCAAGGCGATGCGCGGTGTGCGGGGCCGGAATCCCTCGACGCCGCGCCCGCACACCCGGACCAGGTCCTCGGCCCTCGCGACGTGTCCGGACCGGACGAGCGCCTCTACCCG
>DASUWX010000202.1:0-2813 GCA_036378185.1 Streptosporangiales bacterium
GTACGCCGGCGACGACACCCACCCGTTGCTGCCCGCGCTGGACCAGGCCGACGTGCACGCCGAGACGCTCACCGCGGCGTCGCCCGCCGCGCTGGCAGCCGAGCTCGTGGCGAGAGCGTCGAGCATCGACGGCACCGTCGTCTGGTGCCTCGGTGAGGACGGCGACCCCGGCCTCGCCCGCGCCCTCGGCACCCGGGTGACCACCGCGCCGGAGAACGCGCCCGAGGTCGAGCTGCTGCCGGGCTCGTACGACCAGCCGGGCGCCAGGTTCCAGGACCTCGTCGAGGTGATGGACCGGCTCCGTTCGCCCGGCGGCTGCCCGTGGGACCGCGAGCAGACCCACGAGTCGCTCGTGCGCTACCTGCTCGAGGAGGCGTACGAGGTAGCCGAGGCCGTCGAGACGGGCGACCGCGCCGCGTTGCGCGAGGAGCTCGGCGACGTGCTCATGCAGGTGGTCTTCCACGCGAGGATCGCCATGGAGCACCCGGACGAGGCGTGGACCGTCGACGACGTCGCCGGGGACATCGTCGACAAGCTCGTCCGCCGCCACCCGCACGTGTTCGGCGACGACGAGGCGCCGGTCGGCGAGCAGATGCAGGCCCGTTGGGACGAGTTGAAGGCGCAGGAGAAGGGACGCACCTCGGCCGTCGACGGCGTGCCGCTCGCCCAGCCCGCGCTCGCGCTGGCGAGCAAGCTCATCGGCCGCGCCGAGCGCGCCGGCCTCGACCTGCCCGTGCCGGCTCCCGAGGAGGTCGACGCCGCGGACGTCGGCGGGCTGCTGTTCGCCGTCGTCGCACAGGCCCGGCAGCATGGCGTCGATCCCGAGCAGGCGCTGCGGCACGCGGCCCGGGACTACCGCGACCGGGTCACGGCAGCGGAGCGGTCGAGCCGGACCTAGCCGGCGCCGAACGTGCCGTGACCCGCACCGGCAGGCGCGTCAACCCGTGGATGGTGAGGGTGCCCCGTCGCGTGACCGGCCCGTCCGGGGCCAGGCCGGGCAGCCGCTCCGCCAGGGCCCGGAACGCGACCGCGCCCTCGAGCCGGGCGAGCGGCGCGCCGAGGCAGTAGTGCCGGCCGCCGGAGAACGCGAGGTGTTCCGCGGTGCGCGCCCTGGTGACGTCGAACCGGTCCGGGTCGTCGAACACCTCGGGGTCGCGGCCGGCGGCGCCGAGCAGCGTGATCACCTGCTGGCCGGGGCGGATCGTACGGCCGGCCAGCTCGATCGTCTCCGCGGCGTTCCTGCTCGTCACCTGCACGGGTGAGTCGTAGCGCAGCACCTCCTCGACGACGTCGGGCGCGCGTTCCGGCGCCTCCCGCAGCAGCGCCCACTGCTCCGGGTTCGTGAGCAGCGCGTGCACCCCGTTGCCGATCAGGTTGACCGTCGTCTCGAAGCCCGCGATCAGCAGCAGCCGGCAGATGCCGAGCAGCTCGCGCGGCGTGAGCTGCTCGTCCTGGTACGCGCCGACGAGGGTGCTGATCACGTCGTCGCCCGGTTCCGCGGTACGGAGCCGCACCAGGTCGGCGAACAGCTCGTTGAGGTCCTTCGTCGTGTCGCGCAGCCGGCGTGCGTCCATCGGGGTGCGGACGCCGTCGAGCGCGTTGCCCACGACCCGGCCGTAACGGACGAAGCGCGCGGCGTCGGCGTCCGGGATGCCGAGCAGGTCGGTGATGACCGTGATGGGCAACGGCGCCGCGAGGTCGCGGACGACGTCGAACCGCCCGCGTGCCTCCGCCGCGTCGAGCAGCCGGTGCGTCACGGCCTCGATCCGGTCGTGGTAGCCGGCGATCTTCTTCGGGCTGAACGCCGGCATCGCGAGCCGCCGGAGCCTGGTGTGGTCGGGCGGGTCGAGCATGAGGAACGACAGCTCCCACTCGCTGCCCTCGTCGTGGCCGAACGAGCTGGACGCCGCCTGCTCGTACGGCGTCTGCCGCACCCGGAACCTGCGGTCGCGCAGGATCTCGTTGCACAGCCGGTGCGACGGCGTCACCCACGCGCCCGCGCGGCTGAACGTCAGCTCGCCCTCGGCGCGCAGCCGCCGGTAGAGCGGGTACGGGTCGAGCCGGCCCGGCCGCAGGGTGAGCCGGCACAGCGTGTCGCCGCGCAGCCGGCCCAGCACCCACGCGCCGGCCCGCTGCCTGGCGAGGTCGGTGGTGAGCCGCACCGTGTCCCTGACCGCCACATGCCCATTAAACGCCGTCTGGGTAGCCTGCCGGGATGACTGTGATCAACAACGGCGACCGGCCCGTCCGCATCGGCCTGCAGCTCCAGCCGCAGCACGCCGACTACACCGCGATCAGGCGTAGCGCCGCGGCGGCCGAGGAAGCGGGCGTGGACGTCCTGTTCAACTGGGACCACTTCTTCCCGCTCTACGGCGAGCCGGACGGCAAGCACTTCGAGGCGTGGACGATGCTCGGTGCGTGGGCCGAGGCCACCTCGCGGGTGGAGATCGGCTCCCTGGTGACGTGCAACAGCTACCGCAACCCGGAGCTGCTCGCCGACATGGCGCGCACCGTCGACCACATCTCCGGCGGGCGGCTGATCCTCGGCATCGGCGCCGGCTGGTTCCAGCGCGACTACGACGAGTACGGCTACGAGTTCGGCACCGCCGGCAGCAGGCTCGCCGACCTCGGCGAGGCGCTGCCGCGGATCGAGTCGCGGCTCGGCAGGCTCAACCCGCCGCCGACCCGTCGCATCCCCGTCCTCGTCGGAGGAGGCGGTGAGCGCAAGACGCTGCGCTACACCGCCGAGCACGCCGACATCCGGCACGGCTTCGGTGACGCCGCCACGGTCGCCCGCAAGAGCGGGATCCTCG
>DASUWX010000203.1:0-20653 GCA_036378185.1 Streptosporangiales bacterium
GGTTCACCACGCACGCCGAGCCGGGTTGGGACGCAGTCGCCGACGCCGCGATGCTGCAGGAGGAGGGTCTCGCGCTCGTCCGCGACGGCGGGACCTTCGTCGGCGTCCGGCCGGGTGCCGGGCCCGCCGCGGAGCGCGGGATCGCGGTGCACGTCGTCGAGGTGCACCCCGACGCCGCTCGGCTGAGCGACCTGCTCAGCCGTACCGCCGCCGGAGAGCTACCGGCGCGCGTGCACGCGGTCGTACCGCTGGGCCGGGTCGCCGAGGCCCACCGGGCGGTGGCCAAGGGCGGAGTGCGCGGCCGATACGTCCTCAAGCCCTGACGTCGCGGATGTTGTAGCCGGGGCCGTCGAGGTTCCAGGCGAGGATCCGGCGCGGATGGATGCGCATCGTCTCGTTGCTGAAGCCGTCGAAGAGCGGGGTGGCGAGGCGGACGATCTCGACGCGGCCGCGGATCTCGAGGCCGCGTCCGTCGCTCTCGCCGGGCCGGTCCGGCTCGTCGACGACCAGGGACACACGGGGGTCGGCCCGTACGTTGCGGTACTTCTGCGAGCCGGTCAGCCTGATCCCGCCGACGTCGACGGTTCCGGTGTCGCCGTTCACCCGGTACCAGACCGGATGGTTCTGCGGGCCGTTCGGGCCGGTCGTCGCCAGCCGGCCCAAGCTCTGGTGGAGGAGGAACGCGTACTCGTTCTCCGTGAAGGTCGCCATGGGCCGAGGTTCACACCTCAACCGGACTCGAGGTCAAGGCGCCGGGGCGCCGGTCCCTCGGATGTCACAGCCGGCGACGCTGTCTCGTCAGATCGTGGGACGCGCATCCCCGAAACCCCTCTCCCGGCCGGTCTTCCCGTCGGTCCCTGCAGCCAGCGAAGGAGCACGACCTATGTCAGCAGCCAGGGCGGCTCGATCGGCGTCGAGCACCGACTCCCCGGCGACCGATATCGACCTGGCCGAGTCGATCACCGCCGCCGGGCCCGCCGAGGCGCTCGTCGTCGCCGTCCTCGACGACGGGACAGGCCTGTCCCTGCCGGACGCGACGAGGGACATGCTCGAGGCGGCGGGAACGGACGCCCTGGTCCTTCAGGACGGCCTCGCCGCCGTCCGCGCCGGCACGGACGTCGGCGCATCGACCCGGATCCCGGCCCCGCCCGACGTGGCCGCGGACATGGTCCTTGCCGTCGGCCTCGGCAGCTCGGACGACGCCACCGGCCCGGAGATCCTGCGCCGAGCGGCGGGGGCGGCGGCCCGGAGTCTCGCCGGTGTCGGTCACGCCGTCTTCGCACTGCCCGCCGAGACGGCGGAGCCTTGCGCCGCCGTCGCGCTCGGCGCCGAACTCGGCGCGTACACGTTCGGCCGGTACCGGACCACCGACAAGCCCGCGGACCGCGCCGTCCGGCGCATCACCGTCGTCTCCCCCGCGGCCGGTGAGCCGGAGGTGGTCACGGCGTTCACGCGGAGCAGGCACGTCGCGGCCGGCGTCGCCCTCGCGCGGGATCTGGTCAACACCGCGCCCCGCGATCAGAGTCCCGTCGACCTCGCCGACGCCGCCGTCGAGGCCGGGCGGCGGAACGGGCTCGAGGTCGAGGTGCTCGACGAGGTCGCGCTCGCAAGCGGCGGGTACGGTGCGTTGCTCGGCGTCGGCCAGGGATCGACCAACCCGCCACGGCTGGTCCGCATCGCCTACACCCATCCCGAGGCCCGCTCCACGCTGGCGATCTGCGGCAAGGGGATCACGTTCGACTCCGGTGGGCTCAGTCTCAAGCCGAACGACTCGATGGCCACGATGAAACTCGACATGGCCGGAGCCGCGGCCGTCCTCGGTGCGCTCGTCGCGATCAGCCGGATCGGTCTCCAGGTCGACGTCGTCGGGTACCTCGCCTGTGCCGAGAACATGCCGGGCGGCGGGGCACAGCGGCCTTCCGACGTGGTCAGCAGCTACGGCGGCACCACCATCGAGGTGCTCAACACCGACGCGGAGGGCCGCCTCGTCCTCGCCGACGCCATCGGCCGCGCGGTCGAGGACGGGCCCGACCTGCTGCTGGACGTAGCCACGCTGACCGCCGCCCAGCTGGTCGCGCTGGGCTACACCCACTACGCGGTCATGGGTGACGAGGGCGCGGTCGACCAGGTTCTCGCCGCCGCCGAACGCGCCGGGGAACGAGCCTGGCCGATGCCCCTGCCCCCGGACGTCCGGCGTTCCCTCGACTCCGACGTCGCCGACATCGCCAACGTCCCGGGCCACCGCTGGGCAGGCATGCTCGCCGCGGGCGTGTTCCTCAAGGAGTTCGTACCGGACGGGCTGCCCTGGGCGCATCTCGACATCCCCGGCCCGGCGTGGAGCACGGAGGCGCGCGACTACACGCCGAAGGGCGGCACCGGCGCGCCGGTCCGCAGCCTCGTCCAGCTGGCCGAGGACCTCGCGACACACGACCGTTCGAGCATTCGGAAGGACGCCTGAGATGCCGCTCGACCCGCAGGTGCGCGAACTGCTCGACCGCCGCGCCGCGGCCGGTACGCCGCCGCTCTACAGCATGTCCGTGGCCGAGGCGCGCGCCGCCGACATCGACGCGATCAAGGCGGCCGGCGGCGCGGTCGAAGCGGTGGCCGCCGTCGAGGACACCGAGATACCCGGGCCGGCGGGGCCGGTCCCGGTCCGCACCTACCTGCCGCACGGCACCGGGCCGTTCCCCACCCTGGTCTACTTCTTCGGTGGCGGCTGGACCCTCGGTTCGCTCGAGACGTCCGACGGCGTCTGCCGCGCGCTCACCAACGCTGCCGGCTGCCGCACGGTGGCGGTCGGCTACCGGCTCGCGCCCGAGCACAGGTTCCCCGCGGCCGTCGAGGACTGCTACGCCGCGGTGAGGTGGCTCGCATATCACGGCGACGGGCACGGTGCGGGCACCTCGCGTCTCGCCGTCGCCGGAGACAGCGCCGGGGGGAACCTCGCTGCGGTCACGGCGCTGCTGACCAGGGACCGCGGCGGGCCGCCGCTGTCCGCTCAGGTACTGGTCTACCCGAACACCGACCAGACCTACGACCCACCCGGCCCGCCCGGCGGGCACGAGCTGCCCTTCAACGAGCGTTCGGTGCGCTGGTACCGGGACAACTACCTCGTCGACGAGGACGACGCCGCGAACCCGTTGGCCTCGCCGTTGCTCGCACCCGACCTGTCCGGCCTGCCGCCGGCGCTGGTCGTCACCGCCGAGTACGACCCGCTGCGCACCGAGGGCGCCCGCTACGCGACGAGGCTGCGGGAGGCCGGCGTCGACGTCGAGCACGTCGACTACCCCGGCATGATCCACGGCTTCCTCACCATGCTCGGCGAGCTCGACGCGAGCAGGCAGGCCGTCTCAATGATCGCGGCGTACGTGCGCGCTCGGCTCGGACTCCGGGCCGGCGCTGGAGCCGCCGAGCACCGCTCGGCATACGAGATGCTTGCTCGCGGGAACGACGCATGACCGGCGGAGGTTCGGAGGGCACGGCGATGGAGATGCCAGGAGAGTTCGGGATCTGGGCACGCGGGTCGGACATGAGCCCGGAGGTCGCTAGCGAGTTGGAGCGGTCGGGCTATTCGGCGATCTGGTTGGGCGACTCCCCCGCCGCTGACCTGAAGGTCGTCGATCCGCTGCTGGACGCCACCGAGCGCCTGGTCGTCGGTACCAGCATCGTCAACGTGTGGACGGCGGCGGCCGAGGCGGTCGCCGAATCGTTCCACCGACTCGAGAGCAGGCACCCGGGGCGGTTCGTACTCGGGATCGGCGCCGGGCACAAGGAGAACAACGCGGACTACCGCAAGCCCTACGAGGCGTTGGTCGACTACCTCGACGCACTCGACGAGGGTGGCGTGCCGGCGCAGCGGCGGGCACTGGCGGCGCTCGGGCCGCGCATGCTGGAGCTGGCACGTACCCGCGCGTCCGGAGCGCTGCCGTACCTCGTGACTCCGGACCACACCCGCTCTGCGCGTACGCGACTCGGCACCGAGGCGCTGCTGGTGGCCGAGCAGAAGGTGGTGCTCGACGACGATCCGGAACGGGCTCGCGAGGTGGGCCGCGCCCGCGTCGGCCCCTACCTGCGGCTCTCGAACTACGTGGCCAACCTGCGTCGTATCGGCTTCGAACCGGGCGATCTCACCTACCCCGGCAGCGACCGGCTCGTCGATGCCCTCGCCGTCCACGGGGATGTGGACGCGGTGGCGGCCGCACTGCGCGCCCATCTCACGGCGGGCGCGAACCAGGTCGCCGTCCAGGTGCTCCCCGCCGGCGCCGAGATCCTGCCCGCGGCGCGGGCGTTGGCCGAACGGTTGTGTCTTCGGTAGACCGGCCTCATCTCCGCGGCCGGCACCAGTAGCACCGGACCGAGCCGGTACCACGTCATGATGCTGTCCGGTGGCGCGACGGACCCGCCTCGAATTCGCACCGGTCAATGGAGGGTGGGTCGGTAGACGAGCTCTTGAGTGCGGCCGTCGAGTGTCCGGCTCTCGAGCAGTTCCAGGTCGAAGTCGGCCGCACCCCCGAAGATCGGTTCCGCCCCGGTCCGACCGATGATCACGGGGAACAGCGTCACCTGCACACGGTCGACCAGGCCGGCGGCCATCACTGCCCAGTTCAACGACAGGCTGCCGTGCGAGCGCAACGGCACCTCGGACTCCTCCTTGAGTCGCGCCACGACGTCGACGGCGTCGCCGCGCGCGAGGGTCGCGTTCGGCCAGTCGAGAGGTGCTTTCAGCGTCGTCGACACGACCGTGGTCGGCATGCTCCTCATTCGAGCGACCCACGGGTCGCCCACGCCGGTCTCCTCGGTGTTCTCGCCCAGCAGCCGCACGAATTGTCGATACGTCTTGGCTCCGAAGACCATCCGCTGCTCCGTCTCGTACAAGGCAAGGCGGTGGTCGAGCAACTCCGGTCCCTGCTTTCCCCAGTAGCCGCCCCAGTCGCCGCCGTCCTGGGAGCCGTAGCCGTCGAGGCTGGAGAAGACGTCGAAAGTGTAGGTCGCGGTCATCGTGCTCCTCCTCGAGCGCGGTTGATGCTGTACAGACCGGGACCGCCTGCGAAACTCGTCGGCTCAGACCGACCGCGGAGCTTCGCCGCGTCGTGGGCCCCACTCTCCCCGCCCTGGAGAACGTATTCGCCGCCACGCCGCGAGGACAGCGGCGAAGGCAACGATGTCCGAGATTCTGGGAGACGTGTCGGGACTCGCGCTCGGCCCTCGTGGCGGGTGGCGTTCGTGGCTGCGCTCGGCGAAGGATCCTCAGGCCTCACGGCTCCGGGGTTCGGCTTGTCCCGCGCGTGTCCTGATGAATGCCGACGAACAGCGACCACCATCGGCCGTCCGGGTCGGGTGCGGCGCGGTACTCGTCGAGCAGTTCGGCGATCCGGCGTTGCATTTCCTGGCGCCGTTCCGGCCGAAGGCGGACGGTGAACCTGGTCGCATCGGTGAGCCGGCCGCCGGCGTCGGCGAGCTCGTCGAGGAAGGCGCGCAGCAGCTCGCCGTAGAGCCGCGCCGGCCCGGCATCGGTGACGTCGACACGCCAGGACTTGCCCGTCGACCGGTACGGGACCTCACGGGCGCCGCGGTTGCCACGCCGGGCGGGCAGCGGCTCGAGGAAACCGGTGGTGACCAGGCGACGGACGTGGTGGAGGACCGACGCCGGATTGCGGCCGAGCCGTTCGGCGATCTCCTTGTTCGTGAGTTCCTCGCCCACGCAGAGCCGGATGATGCGCAGGCGCAGCGCGGAGGCCAGCGCCTGCGCTTCGGCCTCCGTCGCCCGGCGGCGTCGTGGCAGGTCGTCCCGATCTCCCGGATCCGCCGGCGGCCGGGTTGCCCTGGTCACGGAGGCAGCGTAGCCGGGACAAGTGATTGACAAAATTCAATCGCTTCCTGATGCTGAAGCGGTGCACCGTACCGAGAGCCTCGTCGTCCAGCGGGACTTCCTCCGGCTCTGGTCGGCTACCGCGTTGAGCGAGGCCGGTACCTCGGTGACCGCGTTGGCGTTGCCGCTCACGGCGGTGACGCTGCTGCACGCGACGGCCTTCCAGGTCGGGCTGCTGACGACGTTCCAGTACCTGGCGTTCCTCGCGATCGGGCTCCCCGCCGGCGCCTGGGTCGACAGGATGCGGCGGCGCCGCGTCATGGTGGTCGCCGACCTGGGCCGGTTCGCCGTCCTCGGCACGGTGCCGATGGCCGCCCTCTCGCACGCGCTGACCATCCGGCAGCTCTACCTCGTGGTCCTGCTCGCCGGCGTCCTCACCGTGTTCTTCGACGTCTCCGCCCAGAGTTACCTGCCGGCACTCGTCGGCAGGGACCGGCTCGTCGAGGGCAACGCGAAACTGCAGGGCACGAAGTCCGCGGCCGAGGTGGCAGGACCGAGCCTCGGCGGCCTCCTCGTCCAGGCGCTCACCGCCCCCATCGCGGTCGCGGTCGACGCGGCGAGCTACCTGTGGTCCGCAGCGTGGCTGGCCTCGATCAGGCACACCGAGTCGAGGCCGGCTCGCGCGAACCGACCGCTCGTGTCGGAGATACGCGAAGGCGTGGCGCTCGTCCTCCATGACCCGTCGCTGCGTGCCGTCGCCGCATGCACGGCCGGTTGCAACCTGTGGTTCGCGGCGCTCCAGCCGATGCAGGTCGTGTTCCTCGCCCGCACGGTGCACCTTTCCGCGTGGCTCATCGGTGCCGCACAGTCCGGCATCGCGTTGGGCGGCGTGGCCGGCGCCTTCCTCGCCCGGCCGCTAGCGCGCCGGCTGGGCGAGGGGACGGTGATCTGGCTGAGCATCGCCGCCACGTCACCGCTGCTGCTCGCCCAGCCGTTCGTCCGGCGGGACTGGACGCTCGCCGCCTTCGCCCTCGCCCAACTCGCCGTCGGCATCGGTGTGGTCGTCTACAACATCACACAGGTGAGCTTCCGGCAGGCGATCTGCCCGGATCACCTGCTCGGCCGGATGAACGCGACGATGCGGTTCTTCGTCTGGGGCGTCATGCCACTCGGCGGGCTGCTCAGCGGCGGCATCGCCGCGCGGCTCGGCGTCCGCGCTGTCCTCGCCATCGCGGCAGTCGGCATGACCTGCTCGTTCCTCTGGGTCTACTTCTCACCGCTGCGCCGGATGCGGACCGCTGCCGCCTCGGCGTAGGGACGACGCGTCACATTCTTCCGTCCTGGCGGGTCATGGCCGTTGAACCGCGAAAGGTGGCTGCTGTGACAGTGGAGCGTGAGCGTGACTGGACCGGGGCGTGGACCGCTGCGATGATGCGGCCCGCCGCGTCCCCGTGGCATCGCACGTGGGCGATGGAGGGTTTCGACGACCACTCCGTCAGGCAGACGATCCGGCTGACCGCCGGTGGGACGAGGCTGCGTATCCGGGTGTCCAACCGGTACGGTGAACGGCCGCTGCGAATCGCCGGCGTCACCGTCGGCCACGCCGCCGGCGCCGCCGCGATACGGCCTGGCTCGATGCGTGAGGTGCGGTTCGATGGCCGTGCCTCGGCGGAGGTTCCCGCCGGTGCCTCTCTGGCGAGCGATCCCGTGGAGTTCACCGTCGGCTCGCTGGACCGGTTGAGCGTGACCCTGTATCTCAGGGACGCCACCGGTCCTGCGACACATCATCACGTCGCCATGACCACCACCTACCGGGCGCACGGGGACCACCGCTGGGACACCGACGAGACTGCGTTCGCCGACACGGCGGATCCGCTGCTCGGGGCGTGGTACTACATCGAAGGTGTCGAGGTCGTCGGCGGACCGGCTCTGCTCCCCGCGATCGTCGCCTTCGGTGAGTCCACGACCGACGGCGTCGGCTCCACTCCGAACGGCGACGACCGGTATCCGGACGCACTCGCCGAGCGGCTCATCGCCGCGGGCCGGCCGCGGCCGGTGCTGAACGCCGGCATCGGGGGCAACAAGCTGCTCGCCGACTCGGCATGCGTCGGCGAGATGGGCGTGACCCGATTCGCCCGCGACGTACTCGACCAGCCCGGCACCGGGACGGTGATCGTGTCGATCGGCATGAACGACATCCTGCGGCCGGGCGACCAGATGTGCGGCATCGATCGCGACGACGTGCCGATCACTCTGGAACGACTCGTCGACGGGCACCGCGCGTTGATCCGTGCCGCCCATGAGCGAGGCGTCAAGATGATGGGCGGCACGCTGCTGCCGTTCGGCTCGGCTCCCGTCTGGACGCCGGACGCCGATGCCTTGCGCAGGGAGTTCAACCGTTGGGTCCGCACCTCCGGCGAGTACGACTCCGTCGTCGACTTCGAGCGTGCCATCGACCCCGACGGAACGGGTTCCATCCCTGCCGGTCACCACATGGGTGACCACCTGCACCCCAGCCCCCTCGGCTACGAGGCGATGGCGCACGCCGTCGACCTGGACTCACTCTGACCGCTACGGATCCGATCCGCCGCGTCCTCGCCACTCCGGCGGGACTGCGGACGCGTCCCGCCTCATCCGTTCCGGTTCGGTCGTCATCAGGCAAGTGCCTTCTGCGGGCACGGCGCGGCCCAAGGCAATCGCGGACGGCCCCAGCGCTGCCCACCGCGGCCATGCTCGTCACTACGGCCTCCAGTTCTGGCGACGACTGCGTTGCCGCCTGCCGATGAAGAGCAGAGCGATGATGCCGATGGCCGCGACGAACGGACTCACGGCAACGAACCAATGGCCGGTCCACACGGCGATGATTCCGAGTGCGACCTCGGCAGCGATGGTGAACACCGCTAGGTACTGCAACCAGCGCCGTCTACCTGCCGACACGTCGTCACCCTCCTCGCCCACTCCTACTACCCGGATGTGCGGGGGTGACCCGGTCGGCTCGGATGCGCTGCAACGCCCCGTTCCCGTCTTGCCATGTGCTTCTCCGTCCACCGTCGTCCGGGACGGTCGTCACTGCGGTTGTCACGAGAAGTAACTGACCTGTAACGTTAAGTGCAGCAAGATCTCCGGCCTGGCCGCAGTTTCTGGGCGCGGATCGCGCGTCTGTCGGGCTCACAGCGGTCGCTCTACGACTGGAAGGTAACGGATGCACAAGATGCTCAACCAGACGGCGGCGATAGCGGTGGGCGTGCTGACCGCCGCAGCTGGGCTCGGCCTGTGGACCACACCACCGGCGGCTCACGCCGCCACCAACGACGCCGCCATCAGCATCTGCGTCGACCCGACGCTCAACAACGTGGGCGACCTCTGCTGTGACGGCAAGGGAACGGTCACACTGTTCGGCAATGATCTGGTCTGCTTATAGGCTCTCTGATTCTCTGTCCCGGACCAGACCCCCGCGCGGCCTCATGCGCGAGCCTGGGCACCGCGACGGGCGCGACGTCGCGTAACGCGACCTCGACGAGTCCGGCCGAATTGTGACGCGACCGAAACTCGGCGCGGCCCTCAAGCTCCCGCGCCGGCGGGCTGGACCTGTCATGGGTGTTCAACCTCGGCCGCTGGGCACGAGCCGGACCCGACCAAGGGCTCACACAGTCAAGGGCGCAGTCCCCCAGTTGGTCACTCAGACCACCCCTGCGCCATTCGCATGCATCGCCCACGAGCGGACGTCAACAACGGCGACCCACTGAGCCCCGAATACGCGCGAGGTTTGCTTGGTCGGGCTGGCGGGATTTGAACCCACGACCCCTTGACCCCCAGTCAAGTGCGCTACCAAACTGCGCCACAGCCCGAATGGAGAGAAGCCTAGCGCAGCGGTGTGGCCGGACGCCTCCCGGTTGCCGTGTCGTGCGAGGGTGGGCGGATGGCGAGAGGCGGACGGGCAGTGGGAGTCCTGCTCGCGCTCGTCCTGGTGGCGCTCGTGGGCTGCCGGTCCGGCGTCACGCGGCCGTATGCCACGTCCACCGAGCGGCCGGGGCGGCCCAAGGTCATGCTCGTCGTCGAGGAGAACAGGTCGTACGGCGAGATCATCGGCAGCGCCGAGGCGCCGTATCTGAACCGGCTCGCCTCGACGTACGGGCTGGCGACGGCGTTCGGCGCCGGGTACCCGACGCACTGCCCTTCACTGCCCGCGTACCTGCTCCTGACGAGCGGCTCGAGGCACGGGATCTGCGACGACGAGGACGCCGAGCACCACCGCGTCCGCGGGCCCAACGTCTTCGCGCAGGTCGCCGCGTCCGGGCGGCAGTGGCGCGGGTACGCGCAGTCGATGCCCACGCCGTGCGACCGGTCCGACGCCGGCACGTACGTGGTCCGGCACGCGCCGGCGCCGTACTACGTGACAGCGCAGGACCACTGCGCGCAGTGGGACGTGCCGATGGGCACGCGGCTCTCGGGAGCGCTGCACACGGACGTCACGCACGGCCGGCTGCCGGCATTCTCCTTCGTCACGCCGGACGTCTGCCACGAGATGCACGGCGGCGTCGGCTGCTTCGGCGACGACGTCGAGCACGGCGACCAGTGGCTGCACGACTGGCTGCCGATGGTGCTCGACGGCCCGGACTACCGCAGCGGCAAGCTCACCGTGATCACCACGTGGGACGAGGGCAGCAAGGAGTCGAACCACGTCCCCGCCATCGTGGTCTCGCCACGTAGCGGACACATTCGTTCGGCCGGGCACTTCACCCACTGCTCGGTGCTGCGAACCATCGAGGAGCTGCTCGCGCTGCCACCGCTCGGCTGCGCCAGGACCGCGGCGTCGATGCGCAGTGCGTTCCGTCTCACCGCATGATGCCGGTGTGCCCGAGCGAGTACCTGCCGGGCTGCGGCCACACGCACAACCCGTGCGGCCCGCTGCCCACCCTGGTCTTCGCGAGCAGCCTGCCGGTGCTCGTCGACAGCTCGTAGACGACCCCGTTGTAGCGCCCGGACAGCCAGATGCTGCGCCCGTCCGGCGAGAGGTTGCCCATGTCCGGGCTGCCGCCGCCACGGATGTGCCAGGTGGTGACGACCTTGCCGGTCGCGAACGAGAGCACCGAGACCGAGCCCGCGTCCCGGTTGGTCACCAGCAGGCGGCGTGAGTCGCGGGTCACGTAGAGCCCGTGCGCGCCCTTGCCGGTGTGCACGAAGCCCTGGAGGCGCAACGGCGATCCGCTCACCCGCCAGACGCCGTTCGCGACCATGTCGGCGACGTAGAAGGTCCGCCCGTCCGGCGACAGCTTGACGTCCTGCGGCTTCGAACCGGGCTTCAGCCGCAGCATGCCGGTGATCCGCCTGGTCAGCGTGTCGATCCTGAGCAACTGTCCGGTGAACTCGCAACTCACCAGGAAGTACCGGCCGTCGGCGGAGAAGTCGGCGTGGTTGACGCCGCCGCAGGGCACGTGGAGTGAGCGCTCCAGGCGCATCGAGTGCGGATCGAGGAAGTCGATCCGGTGCCTGGCCTCCGTCATCACGACCGCGTACCTGCCGTCCGGGGTGAAGTAGAGGTTGTACGGGTCGGTGACGTGCACCGGACGCCCGGGCCGCCCCGTCCGCGGGTCGATCGGGGTGAGCGAGTTGCCGAGGTCGTTGTTCACCCACAGCATGCGGAGGTCGTAGGCGGGGACGACGTGCTGCGGTTGGCGACCGACCCGGAACGTGCGGATCACCTTGTGGCTGCGCGGGTCGATCTCGCTGACGGTGTCGCTGCCGCTGTTGGGGACGTAGATCCGGTACGGGTCGTGCCGCACCGCCGCGGCCAGCCGGCCCGGCCGGTCGGCGGCCCAGACGTCGTCGGCGCGCAACGGCGGCGGCATGCCCGGGAGGAGACGCGCGGGTGACGACGCCACCGGACTGCTCGCCGGCGTCGTCGCGGCCGGCCGTACCGGCGACCGCGAGGGTGAGGCGCTGCGGTCGCCGTTCGGGGCGCTGCTCTGGCACGCGACGAGGAGCGCGCCGGCGACCACGACCATCGCGAGCCGGCATGGGCCGCGCAGACGCCCGGTCATGCGAGCAGATCGCTGACGGTGACGGGCGTCAGGCCCTTCGCCCGCAGTCCCCGGACGAGATCGGGCAGGGCCTCGACGGTACCGCGATGCCCGAGATGCAGGCTCAGGATCGAACCCGGCCGCACGGCCCGAAGCCCGTTGCGGACGACGGCGGCGGCGCCGGGATCCTGGTAGTCGAGCGTGTCCACGTCGTACGACAGGCAGGTGCCGTACCCGGCTCGTCCGGCCGCCCAGCGGATGAGCGCCGTCGTGTGTCGCGTGCCGGACGCGCGGAACCAGCGCCCGCCGGTCCCGGTGAGCCGGCGCAGCACGTCCGCGCAACCGCGTACCTCGCTGAACGTCTCGGCGCGGCCGAGGGTGCGCATCGGGTAGTGGTGCAGCGTGTGGTTCCCGAGCTCGTGTCCCCCGTGCAGGATGCGCGCGGCCATCGCGGGCTGCTGCCGGAGCCAGCTGCCGACCGCGAGGACGGTGACCTCCACGTGCAGTCGCTCGGCCTCCCGCAGCAGCCTCCGCCAGCGCCGTGGGACCGGAGCCGTGGAACGTGAGCGCGACCCGCGGGACGGTCCGCGGGCCGTGCGCGATCTCCTTCGCGTGGCCGGGCCCGCCCCGCGGCTGCGGGCGGCTCGCCGACGCCGAGGGCGACGGGGCCCCGGTCGGCGTGGCGGACCGGTTCGCCGGCGTCGCCCGTGGCCGGCCGGTACAGGCGCCGGCCAGCGTCACCGCTGCAAGACCACAGAACAGCCGCCGTCTGGGAACTGTCACAGTGCCGAAGGTACGGCGGTAGGACGTCCCCGTCCCGCGGCGTTCAGAGGCCTCTCAGCGGGACCGGCGCTTGGCCCGGATGCGGAGGCTGATCTGCACCGGCGAGCCCTCGAAGCCGAACTCCTCGCGCAGCCGTCGCTCCAGGAAGCGGATGTAGCCGGCCTCGAGCGGCCCGGAGGTGAACAGGACGAACTGCGGTGGCTTCGTGCCGGCCTGGGTCGCGAACAGCACCTTCGTCTGCTTGCCGCCGCGCACCGGCGGCGGTGTCGCCGCGACGACCTCGCTCAGCCAACCGTTGAGCCGTCCCGTCGTGACCCGGGTCTCCCAGCCCGCCAGCGCGGTGTCGAGCGCCGCGGCGAGCTTCCGCACGTGCCAGCCGCTGCGTGCCGCGATGTTCACCCGCGGCGCCCACTGGACGCGGCTCAGCTGGCGGTCGATCTCCCGGTCGAGCCGGTACCTGCGGTCCTCGTCGAGCAGGTCCCACTTGTTGAACGCCAGGACGACGGCGCGCCCGGCGTCCACCGCCATCGAGATGATCCGCAGGTCCTGCTCGGCCAGCGGTTCGCTGGCGTCGACGAGCACGACCGCGACCTCGGCGGACTCCAGTGCCGTCTCCGTGCGCAGGAACGAGTAGTACTCGCTGCCGGTCGCCTCGCGCACCCGCCGTCGGATGCCCGCGGTGTCGACGAACCGCCAGGTGCGGCCGTCGAGCGTGACGAGCTCGTCGACGGGGTCGCGCGTGGTGCCCGCGACCGCGTCGACCAGCGCCCGTTCGCTGCCGACGAGCCGGTTCAGCAGGCTCGACTTGCCGACGTTCGGCTTGCCGACGAGCGCGACCCGGCGCGGGCCGCCCTCGTCCTCGTCGCCGGTGAACGCCGGCGGCTCCGGCAGCGCCTCGAACAGGGCGTCGAGCAGGTCGCCGCTCCCTCGCCCGTGCAGCGCGCTCACCGGGTACGGCTCGCCCAGGCCGAGGTTCCAGAGCGTCGCGGCGTCCGCCTCCGCCCGGCTGTCGTCCACCTTGTTCGCCACGAGCACGACCGGCTTGCCCGACCGCTGCAGCAGCCGCGCGACGCCTGCGTCGTCCTCGGTGGCGCCGACGAGCGTGTCGACGACGAACAGCACGGCGTCGGCCGCGTCGACGGCGAGCCGCGCCTGCTCGGTGATCTGCGCGGCGAGGCCGTTGCCGTCCTGCACCCAGCCACCGGTGTCGACGAGCACGAACCGCCGGCCGCGCCAGTCGGCGTCGTAGGCGACCCGGTCCCTGGTGACGCCGGGGACGTCCTGCACGACCGCCTCGCGCCGGCCGAGGATGCGGTTCACCAGGGTCGACTTGCCGACGTTCGGGCGCCCGACGACGGCGACGACCGGCGCCCAGCCGGTACCCGTCTCGGTCGCGGCATCCTCTGTCGTGGCCACAGTCATGTCGTCTTCCCGTGCTTGTCTTCCGTGGGCGAGCTTCCCACGACGAACGGTGCCTCCACACGAGTCCTGCGTCGTGTGAAGTACCCGTCGATCACGTTAACGTGATCGACGGGCGATCGGCGGGTCAGGCCGAGGACAGCCCGGCCACCTCGACGGCGGCCACGTGGTGCTCCACCAGACGCGCCCGCACCTCCTCCGCCGCGTTCGCCAGCACGCGGCGGGACGCGCGGTCGCCGTCGGCGGAGACGTGGAACGGCGCGCCGAACACGACGTCGACCTTGGACCGGAGCTTCGGCGCCTTCCGCCCGCGCATCGACTCGACGATGCCGAAGCACACCACGGGCACGACCGGTGCGCGCGCCCGCAGCGCCAGCCAGGTGAGGCCGTGCCGCACCTGGACGAAGTCGCCGGCCCCGCGCGTGCCCTCGGGGAAGACCCCGAGCACCTCGCCGCGGCGCAGCCAGTTCAGGCAGGTCATCAGCGCGGCGCGGTCGGGCGTGCCGCGGCGGATCGGGATCTGGCCGAACTGGCGCAGCACCGCGCCCAGCGGCCCCTTGAACATCTCCGCCTTGACGAGGAACCGGGCCGGCCGCGGGCAGGCGCCGAAGACGACCGGGCCGTCGAGGATGTTGCGATGGTTGATCGCGAGGACGACCGGACCGCTCGCGGGCACGTGCTGCCGGCCGTGCACGCGCATGTTGTAGATGCCGGCGGACAGCGCCTTGGCCACCAGCCGGCCGGGTCGCACCGCACGAGGATGCTCGGTCTGGCGCAGCGGCAGGCCGACCTCGGGTGTCTCGGGCGCCGAGTTCACCCGGTGGCCTCGCGCACGAGGTCGAACACGCGGTCGATCACCTCGGCGAGGCTGAGCGCCGTCGAGTCGATCTCCACCGCGTCGGCCGCCTTGCCGGCCGGCGACGCCGCCCGCGTGGAGTCGATCCGGTCCCGGCGGGCGAGGTCGGCCTGGGTGACGTCGACGGAGGTGCCGAGCCGGGACTGCTTGTCCGCGGTACGCCGCGCCGCGCGGGTCGCCTCGTCGGCCACGAGGTACACCTTCACCGGGGCGTCCGGTGCCACGACCGTGCCGATGTCGCGCCCCTCGACGACGATGCCGCCGGCGCCGATCTGGTCCCGCTGCAGCGCGACGAGCCGGGCGCGGACCTCGGGTACGGAGGAGACGGTGCTCACCGCCGTGGTCACCTCGCGGGTGCGGATCGCCTCGGCGACGTCGGTGCCGTCGACGGTGATCCCCGGCTCGGCCGGGTCGGTGGTGACCCGGATCTCCGGCCGGGACACGGCGGCGGCCACGGCGGCGGGGTCGTCCACCGCGACACCGTGCTGCAGCATCCACCAGGTCATCGCCCGGTACATGGCACCGGTGTCGAGGTAGCGGTAGCCGAGCTTGCTCGCGACGGCGCGCGAGACGCTCGACTTCCCGCTGCCGGACGGCCCGTCGACGGCGACGACGATGTTCTCCCGCTGCGACAAGGCACGCTCCGTTCAGGGGGGATCGGCGGCGGCAGCAGGCGGGACGCCGTGATGCCAATCCGAGGTTACCCGGCGACCGTCCATCCCGCCTTCCGCAGTCCCTTCGTGAGCTGCTCCCTGCTCTCCGGCCGCACGCTCAGCTCGACGACGCCGACCGGCGCGCCCGGTGAGTGCTCCAACGCCACGTCCTCGACGTTGACGCCCTCGGCGTCGGCGTCGCGGAACAGCCGGGCGAGCTGGCCCGGGCGGTCCGGCAGGACGACGGTGACGACGGCGTAGGTGCGGGTCGGGCCGCCGTGCTTGCCGGGGAGGGCGAGCCGGCCCGCGACGCCCCGCTCGAGCAGGCTGCGCACCTCGGCGGCGGCATCGGCGTCGCCGTCCGCGACCGAGCGCAGCGCCCGGGCCGCGCCGGCGAGGTCGCGGCCGGCGGCGTCCAGCACGTCGGCCACCGCCGCTGCGTTGCCGGTGAGGATCGAGGTCCACAGGTCCGGGTCGCCGTCGGCGACGCGGGTGACGTCGCGTACGCCCTGCCCGGCGAGCCGGGTGTCGGCGGCCGCCAGCTGTGCGGCCATGACGCTCGCGAGCGCGTGCGGCGCGTGCGAGACGGACGCGACGGCGACGTCGTGTTCGCTCTCGGTCATCAGCAGCGGGTCGGCGCCGACGGCGCGGGCGAGCGACAGCACGGCCCGCACCACGCCGGGCCGGGCGTCGCCCGGGCATACCGCCCACGGCCGGCCGAGGAACAGGTCGCCGACGGCGGCGCTCGGGCCGGACAGCTCGCGCCCGGCGAGCGGATGGCCGCCCGCATACGTGCTGAGGTCGGCGCCGAGCGCGGCGGCGTCGCGGCGGGGTCGCGCCTTCACGCTCGCGACGTCGGTGTAAGCGACGGCCGCGTCGCGTCGCTGCCAGGCGGCGAGCTCGGCGCCGATGGCGTGCGGCGGCACGGCGAGCACCGCGAGATCGGCGCGCTCCCCCTCGGCGTACGGGATGCCCGCGCCCATCTCGGCCGCCGTGCGGACGTGCTCCGGCTCGCGGTCGGACAGCCACACCTCGCACCCGGCGGCACGCGCGGCGAGCCCGAGCGAGGTGCCCATCAGCCCGGCGCCGACGATCAGGACGCGGTGGGGGACGTCGCCGTTGGTGGACCCCGTGGTCACAGGCCCACCGCCTGGTAGAGCACGCCTACCTCCTGGGTGGTCAGGTCGCGGAGCGAGCCGGGCGGCAGGTCACCCAGCGAGACCGGGCCCACGGTCGTGCGGACCAGGCGCTCGACCGGGTGGCCGACCGCGGCCAGCATCCGCCGGACGATTCGGTTGCGGCCCTCGTGCAGGGTGAGCCGCACCAGTGTCCGGCCCCGGGCCCGCTCCAGCACGGTGAACTCGTCCACGGCCGCGGGGCCGTCGTCGAGCTCGACGCCGTCGCGCAGCCGGGCACCGAGACCCTTGGCGACGCTCCCGCGCACCTCGGCGACGTAGGTCTTCGGCACGCTGTAGCGCGGGTGCGCGAGCCGGTGCGCCAGCTCGCCGTCGTTGGTGAGCAGCAGCAGCCCCTCGGTCGCGGCGTCGAGCCGGCCGACGTGGAACAGCCGCTCCGGCCGGTCGGCGACGTAGTCGGCGAGGGTACGGCGTCCCTGCGGATCGTCCATCGTGCTCACGACGCCCGCCGGCTTGTTGAACACGAGGTACGCGAGCGCCGGCGCGGACGGGATGCGCAGCCCGTCCACCCGGACCACGGCGCTGTCGACGTCCACGCGGTCGCCGAGCTGTGCGACGGCGCCGTCGACGGTGACCCGGCCCGCCGCGATCAGCTCCTCACAGGACCGCCGGCTGCCGAATCCCGCCTGCGCGAGCACGCGTTGCAGGCGTACCCGCTCGCCGGTCTCCATGTCCGTCAACTCAGCATCATGCGCGACCGCTTCCTCGCTCCCCTCCGGCAGGTGCCACGGCCGAGGTCCGCGACCGGCACTCGATGCGGCCGTGGCCCCTACCTCCGGCTCGCACGTCAGCTCCTTCGCTCGGCATCATGCGCGACCGCTTCCTCGCTCCCCTTCGGCAGGTGCCACGGCCGACGCCCGCGACCGGCACTCGATGCGGCCGTGGCCCCTACCTCCGGATCCCACGTCAGCTCCTTCGCTCGGCGACGTCAGGCCGAGACGTCCTCGGTGTCGGCGAGCTCGTCCATCTCCGGCAGGTAGGGCGCGATCTCCGGCAGGTCGTCGACACTCTGCAGGCCGAGCCGTTCGAGGAACAGGTTCGTGGTGCGGTAGAGCAGCGCGCCGCTGTCCTCGCTGCCGGCCTCCTCGATCAGCCCGCGGCTCACCAGGGTGCGAACGACCCCGTCGCAGTTGACGCCGCGGATCGCGGAGATCCGGGCGCGGCTGACCGGCTGCCGGTACGCCACGACGGCGAGCGTCTCGAGGGCGGCCTGGGTCAGCCGGGCCTGCTGGCCGTCCAGCACGAACCGCTCCACGACGGGCGCGCACTCCGGCCGGCTGTAGAAACGCCAGCCGCCGGCCACCTCGCGCAGGTCGAACCCGCGTCCCTGCTCGGTGTACTCGGCGGACAGCTCGCGCAGCGCCGCGTCGACGTCGGTCCGCGGCGTCTCCAGCACCTGGGCGAGCGAGACCGTCGGGATCGGCTCGTCGACCACCATCAGCACGGCCTCGAGTGCGGTCTTGAGCGCGGGGACGTCGAGCGCGGGCGGCTCCGGCTGCGGCGGGGCCGGCGGCACCGGGTCGGGCGACGGCTCGGGCGGCACCGGGTCCGGCGGGCCCGGTGTCGGCGGCACGGGCTCCGGCGTCGGGTCGGGCGGGGTCGGGCTCGGCGGCACCGGGTCGGGTGTCGGGTTCGGCGGGGTGGGGTTCGGGGGCACGGGGTCGGGCGTGGTCGGATCCTGCGGCGCGGACCCGGGTGCGGCGTCCGCGTCACCGGCCGGTGCGGTCCGCTCCGTCCGGTCCGTGGGCGCTGTGCCGGGCTCGACCGGCCCGTCGTCACTGCTCGTCATCTTCGTCCGTCGTCTCCTGCGCTCGCTGCTCCCCCGCCTCGTCCGGCGGGGGCGCGTCGTACTCGTCGGCGACCTCGACGGTGCTCTCGTCGCTGCCGGTCCACCTGATGTTCAGCTCGCCCAGCGGCGCGACCTGCTCGAACGCGACCACGCCCTCGCGGAACAGCTCGAGCAGCGCGAGGAATCGGGCGATCACCTCGATCGGCACGGTGCAGTCGGCGGTGAGGTTGCGGAAGTTCGCCTGCCGGACCTCACGGAGCCGGTCGACCAGGACCGCCGCCTGCTCGCGGACGCTGACCCGCGGGTAGTGGATGTGGTCGACCGGGACCGTCGGCGGTTCCTTGGGCCGCAGCGCCTCGGCGGCGAGCCGCGCGAGCTCCTGCGGACCGAGAGCGATGACGACCTCGGGCAGCAGGTCGGCGAACCGCGGCTCCAGCGTCACGCTGCGCGGGAACATCCGCGCCGCCTCGGCCATCCGGCCGGCGAACTCGGCCGCGACCTGCTTGTACGCCTTGTACTGCATCAGCCGCGCGAACAGCAGGTCGCGGGCCTCGAGCAGGGCGAGGTCCTCCTCGTCGTCGATCTCGGCCTGCGGCAGCAGCCGCGCCGCCTTGAGGTCGAGCAAGGTCGAGGCGACGACGAGGAAGTGGGTGGTCTGCTCGAGGTCCCACTCCGAGCCGAACGCCTCGATGTAGGCGATGAAGTCGTCGGTGACCTTCGACAGCGCCACCTCGGTGACGTCCAGCTTGTGCTTGGCGATCAGGCCGAGGAGCAGGTCGAACGGGCCGTCGAAGACGTCGAGGTGCACCTCGAACTGCGGCCGGGCCAGCGGCACGGCGGGGTCGTCCCCGTGCGTGCCGGCCGGCACGGTCGTCGGGTCGAGGTCCTCGCTCACCCTCAGTACGTTAGTCACCGGTTGCGGCGGCGCGGTCACCGGTTCCGCAGCCGCTGCACGAGGACGCTGTCGTCGCCGTGCTGCTCGAGGTCCTCGAGCAGGGCCGCGACCGCCTCGCGCACGATCCGGCCGCGGTCGGCCGACAGGCCGTGGTGCCGGCGCAGCACCAGCCGCGCGTGCTCCAGGTCGTACAGCTCGTCGGCCGAGACGTACACGGTGATCTTCTCGTCGTGCTTCTGCCTGCCACTGCCCCGGCGGGCCGGCGGGATGCGTTCGGCGGGACGGAGGTCGGTCGGCCCGTCCCCCGGCACCAGCCGGACCGGCGCCGCGCCCTCGGCGCCGGCGGCCTCCGCGGCCGGAGCCGCGAACGCGTGCCGGAAGAACTCCTCCGCGCCGGGGAGGCTCACTCGTCGTGCCACCGGGCGAGCACCTCCTTCGCGAGGTTCCGGTACGCCTTGGCGCCGTTGGAGTTCGGCGCGTTGATGTTGATCGGCTCGCCGGCGACGGTGGCGTCCGGGAACCGGACCGTGCGGTTGACGACGGTGTGGAACACCGTGTCGCCGAACGCCTCGACGAGCCTGGCCAGCACCTCGCGGGTGTGCAGGGTGCGGGAGTCGTACATCGTCCCCAGCACGCCCTCGATGGTGAGGTCCGGGTTGAGCCGCTCCTGCACCTTGTGGATGGTCTCCATCAGCAGCGCGACGCCGCGCAGCGCGAAGAACTCGCACTCCAGCGGGACGATGACGCTGTGGCTGGCGGTGAGCGCGTTGATGGTGAGCAGGCCGAGTGACGGCTGGCAGTCGATCAGGATCACGTCGTAGTGCGGGATCGCGTCCTGCAGCGCCCTGGCGAGCACCTGCTCCCTGGCGACCTCGCCGACCAGCTGCACCTCGGCCGCGGACAGGTCGATGTTGCTCGGCAGCAGGTCCAGATCGGGGATGCCGGTGGGGCGGACGACGTCGGCGAACCGGACCTCGCGCTCCATGAGCAGGTTGTAGACGGTGGTGGTGAGCTCGTGCGGGTTGGCGCCCAGACCGACCGACAGGGCGCCCTGCGGGTCGAAGTCGACCAGCAGCACCTTGCGGCCGAACTCGGCCAGTGTCGCGCCGAGGCTGATCGTCGTCGTGGTCTTGCCGACGCCGCCCTTCTGGTTGGTCATCGAGACCACGCGCGCCGGCCCGTGCCCGGTCAGCTGCTGCGGCTCGGGCAGGTGGGGCATCGGGCGGCCGGTCG
>DASUWX010000204.1:0-9584 GCA_036378185.1 Streptosporangiales bacterium
CTGGCTGATAACGGGGTACCGTCGATTCATCAGCCCGCTGCTGGGCCCCCGCTGCCGGTTCTATCCGTCCTGCAGCGCGTACGCCATCGAGGCGTTGCGGGTCCACGGCGCGCTGCGGGGCGTCGGACTGACCATCTGGCGGCTGCTGCGCTGCCAGCCGTTCCACCCGGGCGGCTACGACCCGGTGCCACCGAGACGTGAGAGAAAGAGCGCGGGGGCGACGATCTCGTCCGCGCCTAAGGAGCGTTCGTGCATCTGAGCCTCGACTGGCTGTACACCGGTTTCGCGTGGGTGATGATCCACATCCACGACCTGATCGGCAACGTGTTCGACCCCGACAGTGGCCTGGCCTGGGGCCTGTCGATCGTCATCATGACGATCCTCGTCCGCCTGGTCATCTTCCCGCTGTTCGTGAAGCAGATCCGCAGCCAGCGCGCGATGGCCGTCCTGCAGCCGCAGCTCAAGGAGCTGCAGAAGAAGTACAAGGACGACAAGCAGAAGCTGCAGGAAGAGATGATGAAGCTGTACCGGGAGAACGGGGCCAACCCGCTCTCGGGCTGTCTTCCCATCATCGCGCAGGCGCCGTTCCTGTACGCGATGTACCACGTGCTGAACGCCATCTCCCGGGACCAGGCGAAGTACGGGCTCAGTGCGCAACTCGTCGACTCGGCCGCGCACGCCAAGATCTTCGGCGTGCCGATCGGCCTGATGTTCCGCGACAGCGCCGAGAAGATGGCCGCACTCGGCGCCAACCCCACCCTGTGCCGGATCGTGATCATCGTCTTCGTCGTGATCATGGCCGTGACGACGTTCATCGCGCAGCGCCAGCTGATGCTCAAGCAGACCGCGCAGCAGCAGGCTGCCGGTCAGAGCACGCCGTTCCAGCAGCAGCAGAAGATCATGCTGTTCATCTTCCCGGCGATGTTCCTCGTCTGGGGCTTCTTCTTCCCGATGGGCCTGATCGTCTACTGGACGACGTCGAACCTGTGGACCATGGGCCAGCAGTTCTATGTGCTGCACCGGCACCCGCACCAGCCGGTCCAGGCCAAGGACGGGGCCAAGCCCGCCACGTCCACGCCGGCCGCGTCGGGCACGTCCGGTAAGTCGGCTGCGGCGAAGAGCACGCCGGCGAAGGTGGCGACGCGCAACGGCAGCGACTCCGGCGGCAACGGCGTCGCGGGCCAACTGTTCAAGCGCAAGCGCAAGGCCGAGGCGGAGCCCGAACCGGTCCCCGCCGCCCGCGTCGTCCGCAACCAGCCGACCCGTACGCCGCGCAAGAAGCGCAGTGGGCAGAAGTCCGGCCAGGGCCAGAAGACGGCCCGCCCCGCCCCGAAGAAGACCACCGGGCAGAAGAAGAGCTGACGGTACGCCTTCTGCTGTCCGTAGTACGCACCTGTCGTGAAGGAGCCCGGCATGTCCGACCTGTCCACCGAGTCCACCCTTGCCGAGCCGGTCGAGTCGCTCGAGCCCGAGTCGGCCGAGACCGACGAGTCGCCGGCGGACGACGAGCCGGAGCCGAGTGACACCGAGCTGCTCGAGGAGGAGGGCGACGTCGCGGCGGACTACATCGAGGGCCTGCTCGACATAGCCGACCTCGACGGCGACATCGACATGGACGTCGAGGGCACGCGGGCGGTCGTCGCGGTCGTCGGCGAGGACCTCGACGACCTCGTGGGCGAGGACGGCCGCACCCTCGAGGCGCTGCAGGAGCTGACCAGGCTCGCCGTGCAGCAGCAGACGGGGGAGCGGAGCCGGTTGATGCTCGACGTCGGCGGCTTCCGCAGCCGGCGCCGTGCCGAGCTCGCCGAGCTCGCGTCCGAGGCTGTCGAGGAGGTCCGCAAGTCGGGCGAGCCGAAGCGGTTGGCGCCGATGACCCCGTTCGAGCGCAAGTGCGTGCACGACGTCGTCGCGGCGGCGGGCCTGACGAGCGAGTCGGAGGGCGAGGAGCCGGAGCGACGCGTCGTCGTGCTGCCGGCCTGACGCCACCGGTGGCGCGCCGCAGCGAGGTCGCGCACCGGCTGCTGGGCGACCGGACGCCGTTGGCGGAGCGGTACGCCGACCTACTCGCCACGGCGGGTATCGAGCGCGGTCTGCTCGGCCCTCGCGAGGCCGGGCGAATCTGGGACCGGCACCTGCTGCCGTCGGCCGCGTTGGCGGAGCTCGTCCCGGCGGGCGCGTCCGTCCTCGATGTCGGTTCGGGCGCCGGACTGCCCGGCATTCCGCTGGCGATCGCCAGACCCGATCTCGTGGTCACCCTGCTCGAGCCGATGCAGCGTCGGTGTGCCTTCCTCGAGGAGTGTGTCGCCGTGCTCGCCCTGTCGAACGTGTCGGTTCGACGGGGCCGGGCCGAAGACCTCGCCGGAGTCGTGACGGCTGATGTCGTGACGGCACGGGCGGTGGCGCGATTGCCGCGACTCGTCGCGTTGACCGTTTCGTTGTGCCGCCCAGGAGGTAGCGTTCTTGCAGTCAAGGGGGAGACCGTGATGGACGAGCTCGCGGAGTTGGACGTGCGTCGAGCGAAGAACGGGCTGACGGTGCCGACCGCGCTCCGGCGCCAGGGTGTGGACGCGATCGACGTGGTGACGGCGGGATACGGCATGATCGACCCACCGACGACCGCCGTCCGGGTACGGATGCGAGGTGCCGGTCAGAGGGAGCGCCGATGAGGTCGGAGCTCGGCTGGCCGGACGAGCCTCGGGAGTACCGGGTCTACAGCCACGGCGATCGGCGTCGGGAGGATCTCGATTCGGCCGCCGTATCCGTGGGGTGGCCGCAGGCACAGGACCGCGGCGCGGATGTTTCACGTGAAACCTCCGCGCCCGGTGGGGAGAGTAGGAGCGCGATGGACACCTCGGCCGGGTCCGGCCCCCTCGACGACCCGCAGGTTTCACGTGAAACATCGCCGTTGACGGTGCCGACGGCATCGGCGATCGTCGCCGGCTCGAGTGGGCTGGACGATTTCATGGACACCCCGATCGCCCGCGAGACGCAGGCGGTCCTACGGGGACGCGCGGCGGTCAGCAGCGGCAACTGGCCGCGCCCGCCCCGGCCGCGGGTCATGGTGGTCGCCAACCAGAAGGGCGGGGTCGGCAAGACCACGACGACGGTGAATCTCGCCGCCTCGCTCGCGCTCAACAAGCTCCGCGTCCTCGTCATCGACCTCGACCCGCAGGGCAACGCCTCCACCGCGCTCAGCATCGAGCACCGCTCGGGCGTCACGTCCGTGTACGACGCGCTGATCGGTGACGCCTCACTGCTCGACATGGCACAGCCGGTGCAGGACGTCCCTCAGCTGTCCTGCGTGCCGGCGACGATCGACCTGGCCGGCGCCGAGGTGGAACTGGTGCCGATGGTCGCCCGGGAGAGCCGGCTCAAGCGTGCCCTTGCCGAGGTGATCGAGCGGGGCGGCTTCGACTACATCTTCCTGGACTGCCCGCCGTCACTCGGGTTGCTCACGGTCAACGCGCTCGTCGCCAGCAGTGAGGTGCTCATTCCCATCCAATGCGAGTACTACGCACTGGAGGGCCTCGGTCAGTTGCTGCACAACATCGATCTGGTCAAGTCGCAGCTGAATCCGGATCTCGACGTCTCGACCGTCCTGCTGACCATGTACGACGGTCGCACCCGGCTCTCCGCGCAGGTCGCCGACGAGGTGCGGGTGCACTTCGGTGACCGGGTGCTGGGCACCGTCGTGCCGCGCAGTGTGCGGATCTCCGAGGCGCCGAGCTACGGACAGACGGTGATGACCTACGACCCCGGCTCCACCGGTGCGCTCTCGTACCTGGAGGCGGCCAAGGAGCTCGCCCAGCGGATCGAGTCGGCGGAGGGGGTCAGGTGAACGAGGCGCCGCGCAGAGGGTTGGGCCGCGGCCTCGCGTCCCTGATCCCGACCGGGCCGCAGCAGGGAGTCGAGTCCGCGAACGGGGATGCACCGGACGGCACGCAGCCGGCCGCCGTGCCCGGAGCCCGGCTCGCCGAGGTGCCGCTCGATTCGATCGAGCCGAACCCCCGCCAGCCGCGGCAGGTGATCGACGAGGACGCGCTCGCCGAGCTCGTCGCCTCGATCAAGGAGGTGGGCCTGCTGCAGCCGGTCGTCGTCCGCCATCTCGGGGACGGTCGCTACCAGCTGGTGATGGGGGAGCGTCGTTGGCGCGCGTCCCGGGAGGCCGGTCTGGAGCGCATCCCGGCGATCGTCAGGGAGACCGGCGACGACGCGATGCTCCGCGACGCGCTGCTGGAGAACCTGCACCGCGCCCAGCTGAACCCGCTGGAGGAGGCGGCGGCGTACCAGCAGCTGCTCGACGACTTCGACAGCACGCACGACGAGCTCGCGCAGCGGATCGGCCGGTCCCGGTCACAGATCACCAACACGCTCCGGTTGCTCCGGCTGTCCGCCCCCGTGCAGCGGCGGGTGGCCGCCGGCGTGCTGTCGGCCGGTCACGCCCGGGCGCTGCTCGCCGTCGAGGACAGTGCCGCGCAGGACCGGCTGGCCGGACGGATCGTGTCCGAGGGACTCTCCGTCCGCACCGTGGAGGAGCTCGTCGCGATCGGGGAGCCGGAGCCGGACAAGCCGCGCCGGAAGTCGAAGAAGCGGCCGACCGCACCCGGCGTGCAGGATCTCGCCGACCGGCTCTCCGACGTCTTCGACACCCGGGTGCGGGTCGATCTGGGCACCCGCAAGGGGAAGATCGTCGTGGAGTTCGCGTCCCTGGAGGACCTGGAACGGATCGTCGGCCTGATGGCGCCGAACCTGCCGACGCGCGGCGTCAGCGACGCGAACGGCTGATCGCCGCGGCCACCAGGTCGCGGCACAGCGCTCCGAAATCGTGCTGGGTCGCCAGCACCGCCATCGGCAGCGTGCTGGTCTCGGTCATGCCGGGAGCGACGTTCACCTCGAGCAGCTGCACCTCGCCGTCCTCGTCGACGACGAGGTCACTCCTGGAGATGTCCCGCAGGCCGAGTGCGCGGTGGGCCAGCACCGCGGCGTCCTGGGCCGCCTTGATCGCGTCGACGGAGAGCCGCGCCGGGCAGAAGAACTCGGTCTGGCCGGCCGTGTAGCGCGCGGCGTAGTCGTACACGCCGTCCGCCGGCACGATCTCGACCGGCGGCAGCGCCTGCGGGCCGGTGCCGGTGTCGACCACCCCGACGGCGACCTCGCTGCCGGCCACGAACCGCTCGACGAGCGCGGTGTCCCCGTAGGAGAAGCAGCCGACCATGGCCGCGGGCAGGTCGGCGACGTCGCGGACCACGTGCATGCCCAGCGCGCTGCCGCCGCGCGCGGGCTTGACCACGAGCGGGACTCCGAGCCGCGCGACGATGCGGTCGAGCACGGCGCCGGCGCCGAGGTCGCGGAACGTCGCCTGCGGCAGCGTGACCGACGGCGGAGTCGCGATCCCGGCCTGGGTCACGACGGTCTTGGCGACCGGCTTGTCGTACGCGCGGCGGCAGGCGTCCGGGCGCGCGCCGACGTAGGGCACGTCGAGCAGCTCGAGCACCTCGCGGACGGCTCCGTCCTCACCCGCCGCGCCGTGCACCACGGGGAACACCGCGGCGGGCAGGTCAGCCGCGAGTGCGGGCAGCAGCTCCGCGTCCACGTCCCGCTCGTAGACGTCGACGCCGACCTCGCGCAGCGCGTCGGCGACCCGGCGCCCGGACCGCAGCGAGACGTCCCGCTCGTGCGAGAGCCCTCCGGCGAGCACCACCACCGGGCCGGTCACGTCAGCCATTCACACGCCTTTCTCAGTAACATGCGCGCACCCTCACTCGCTCCCCTCCGGCAGGTGCCGCGGGCAGCGCCGCTCTGGTCTCGGTCGGTATCCGCAGCCCCTACCTCCGGCTCGCTCGCTCATTCCTGCGCTCAGAGGTCCGGCGGCGGCCGGTCTATGCCGCGCGCAGGGGTGCCGGTGGTGCCGAAGGTGTCGCGGACGTCGATCTCCGCCTCCAGGACGCCCCCGAGCCTCCGCACGCCCTCACGGATCCGGTCCGGCTCCGGGTAGCAGTAGGAGAGCCGCATGTGCCGCGCCCCCTCCGCGCCGTCAGCGAAGAACGCGCTGCCGGGGACGTACGCCACCCGTGCGCCGACCGCACGGGGGAGCATCGCCTTGGTGTCGATGCCGTCCGGAACGGTGAGCCACACGTAGAACCCGCCCGTCGGGTGGGTCCACGCGCAACCGTCCGGCAGGACCGCCGACAGGGTGCCGAGCATCGCGTCCCTGCGTTCGCGGTACAGCTCGCGGAACGCCTTGACCTGGTCGCGCCAGGGATGGTTGGCGAGGTACTGGCTCAGCGCCAGCTGGCAGACCACGGAGTGGCTGAGGATGCCCGCCTCCGCGGCGAGCACCAGCTTGTCACGCACGCCGCGCGGCGCGAGCGCCCAGCCGACCCGCAGTCCCGGTGCGAACGTCTTGGAGAAGCTGCCCAGGTAGACGACCGCGTCGTCGTCCTCGGCGCGCAGCGCCCGCATCGGCTCCTGGTCGAAGCCGAGCAGACCGTACGGGTTGTCCTCGAGCACGAGCACGCCGGCGGAGCGCGCGATGTCGACGATCTCCGCTCGCCGCGACGGCGCCAGCGTCACGCCGGCGGGGTTGTGGAAGTTCGGCACCGTGTACAGCAGCTTGGGCGTGCGGCCGGACGCCACGGTCCGTGCGATGGCCTCGCGCAACGCCTCGGGCTGGAGCCCGTCGTCGTCCATCGGCACGTGTACGACGTCGGCCTGGTACGAGGCGAACACGCCGAGCGCGCCGACGTAGGACGGCGCCTCGGCGAGGACGACGTCACCCGGGTCGAGGAAGATCCGGCCGATGAGGTCGAGTGCCTGCTGCGAGCCGACCGTGACGACCACGTCGTCGGCGTGCGCGTTGATGCCCTCGAGCGACATCACCTCGCAGATCTGCTCGCGCAGCCCGGCGTCGCCCTGCGCGCTGCCGTACTGCAGGGCGACGGCGCCACGCGAGGCCACCAGGTCGTCGAAGATGTCCCCGACGGCGTCGAGCGGGAGCGCCGAGACGTACGGCATGCCGCCGGCGAGACTGACGATCTCCGGCCGCGACGCCACCGCGAACAGCGCCCGGATCTCCGAGGCGACCATGCCGCGCGCCCGGGCGGCGTACCGCTCGACGTACGGGTCGACGGTGACATGGTGGGGCCGGCGCTCGGTGGTCACGTGGTGCCTCCGCGGGGAAGGAACTGGCGGATCCCGCCAGAGCCTACCTGCCGGCCGCGGCGATGCTCAGCACATATCCGCTCTGTGGACGCGAGCCGGTCGACGAAGCGACTTGTCGACAAATCGACGTGTCGACTGAAGTCGCATCTCAGATGGGCCGCAAGGCCCGGTCCCGCGCGGGCAACGAGCCGAGCAGCCGCTCGAGCGCGACCTCGACGTCCTCCCGCCAGCTGAGCGCGGTCTTGAGCTCGAGCCGCAGGCGGGGGAAGCGCGGGTGCGGCCGCACGGTCTTGAACCCGACCGAGAGCAGGAAGTCGACGGGCAGCAGGCAGGCCGGGGCCGACCACTCGGCCGAACCGAACGCCTCGATGGCCTTGACGCCACGTCGCATCAGGTCCTTGGCCACGTTCTGCACGAGCATCCGGCCGAGCCCGCCGCCGGCGAAGTCCGGCAGCACGTGCGCCACCATCAGCAGCACGGCGTCCATGCTCACCGGGCTGGTCGGGAACGCGACGGACCGGGGCACGAGTGCCGGCGCCGCGTAGAGCACGTACCCGGCCGGGACGTCGTCGACGTACGCGATGGCGCCACAGCTACCCCAGTCGAGCAGGACCGCGGAGACCCACGCCTCCTTCTCCAGCTCGGTGGTGCCGGCGACCTGGGCCCGGTCGGCGCTCACCGGGTCGAGCTCCCAGAAGACGCACCGCCGGCACCTCAACGGGAGGTCGTCGAGGTTGTCGAGCGTGACGTGAGCGATCCTGCGGGCCATCCTGGAAACTCTAACCCGCTCGCAGTGCCGCGGGAATACGCAATGTGCCGGTTGGTGCATCGTGGTCCGGCGGCAGGAACAACCGCTGCACCGCTGCGCAGACGGCCTCGGCGATCGCATCCCGGAACTCCGCGCTGCGCAAGCGTTCCCGGTCACCGGGATTGGTGAGATAACCGGCCTCGATGCGGATCGCCGGCATACGCGTGCCGCGCAACAGGTCCCACGTCTTCGGGTGGGCATGGCAGTTCACGAGGTCGGTGCGGGCGACGATCTCCCGCAGGACGAGCTCGGCGAACTGCTTGCCGAGCGCGGAGTGCTGCCCCGTGACGGGGCTGCCGAAGTAGTACGTCGCCACGCCGGACGCCGCCGGGTTCTGATGGCCGTCGACGTGTATGGAGACGAACACGTCCGCGTCGGCTGTGTTCGCGAAGCCGGCCCTGGTGGCGTCGTCGGGGTCGCCGTGCCGGCCTCTCGACAGGTAGGCCTGCACGCCGATCGCGGCGAGCCGCCCCTCGATCCGCGCCGCGATGTCCCAGACCACCTCGGCCTCGGTGAGCCCGTCAGCGACCACGCCGGGGTCGGCCGGACCGTGCCCCGGATCGAGCACGACGATGCTGCCCGCGTGCTGGTGCCCGTTCCGGTACAGCCGCGCCGACTCGCGCAGCGCGTGCGCCTGGCCGCCGACGACGGTGCGGGCCAGCCGGTCGAACGCCTTGAACGTCCGCGGCCCGCAGGTGCCGTCGACCTGCAGCCCGGTGTTGCGCTGAAAGTCCCGCAGCGCGGCGGCCGTGTCGGCGCCGAACACGCCGTCCGGCTTGCCGCAGTCGAAGCCCAGCTCCAGCAGCCGGCGCTGCAGCTCGTCGACGTCGTCGCCGGTCATCAGCCGGCCGGGGCTGTAGAACAGCACCCGGTCACCGAGCCGCCAGCGCGACTCCTCCAGCGCACGGAACGTCTCCTGGCCGACGATGCCGTCGACGGTCAGGCCTCTGGACTGCTGGAAGTAGCGCAGAGCCGTCTCGAGCGACTCGTCGTAGACGGGCACCGACCCGTCGGTCGCGGGCTCCTCGCTGACCAACCCGAGAGCCGCGAGCCGCTCGTGCACGACCCGCACCTTGTCACCGCGCGCGCCGCGCCCGAACGCCTGAAACCCGTTGTCCACCTCGGCCACCGCCTCACGCTACCCGGGTTGCGCGGAAGCGTCCCGGCGGGCACGCGATGGCGTCCTGTGCCGCCACGACCCGGATCTCTCTGGAGCCGGTGCGTGCGGTCTCCTCGAGCACGGCGAACACGCTGTTCGTGGTGTGTTCGAGCGCGAGCCGGACGTCGCCGGTGCGCCGCCAGTGGGCGAGGAACAGTGCGGCCGTCATGTCGCCGGCGCCGTTGACGGAGAGCTCGAGATGGGGTGTGGCGATGAGGTACGCCGCCTGCCCGTCGACGGCGAGCAGCTCGATCTCGCCCTCGGCGCCGCCCGCGCGGGCGAGGCTGGTGACCAGCACGACCTCAGGCCCGCGCGCACGCAGCGTCGCCGCGGCGCCGAGCGCGTCGTCGAGGGTGGCGACGGTGCTGTCGGTGAGGTACTCGAGCTCGAACTGGTTGGGCGTCACGACGTCGGCGGAAGGGACGGCGGCGTCGCGCATGAACTCCGGGATGCCGG
>DASUWX010000205.1:0-10635 GCA_036378185.1 Streptosporangiales bacterium
GGGCCGCCGGCGAGTGGCAGGCGGAGTGGGAGCCGCTGCGCGAGCTCGTCCACCTCACGGGTGGCGCGGCGGCCGCCACCGGCGCGGCGCTCGCGGCCCTGCACGTGGACGCCGCGCGGATGCGCGCGAACCTCGACCTGACCGACGGTCTCGTCCTCGCCGAGGCGGTCGCGACCCGGCTCGCCGACCGGCTCGGCCGGCCGCGGGCGAACGAGATCGTGCAGCGGGCCGCCGAGGCCGTACGCGGGACCGGCCGGTCGCTGCGCGACGTGCTGCTCGCCGACGACGCCGTCACCGCCGTGCTCGACGCGGGGGACCTGGACGCCGCGCTCGACCCGGCGGCGTACCTCGGCGCCGCGGGCGAGTTCGTCGACCGTGCGCTGGCCGCGCACGGCGCGCGCTCCGGACGGGTGAGGGGCACCCGATGAGCGGGCTGGTCACCGTCGCGGACGTGCGCGGGCCGGAGGACGCGCCGGTGCTCGTGCTCGGGCCGTCGCTCGGCACCACGAGCCGGCTGTGGCAGGCACAGCTCGGCGTCCTCGCCCGCACCCACCGGGTCGTCCGGTACGAGCTGCCCGGGCACACCGGTGCGCCGGCCCCGCCCGGGCCGTATTCGATCGACCGGCTCGGGCGCTCGGTGCTGGCATCGGTCGACGAACTGGGCGTCGTGAGGTTCGCCTACGCCGGCGTCTCCGTCGGCGGGCTCGTCGGCGTCTGGCTCGCGTCCGAGGTGCCCGAGCGCGTCGACCGGCTCGCCCTGCTCAACACGGCGGCCCGGGTCGGCACGGCGGAGGGCTGGCGGGAGCGCGCCGCGGCCGTGCGGACGCGGGGCCTGCCGCCGCTCGCGGAGGGGATCGTGGCGCGCTGGTTCGCCGCCGGAACCGTCGCGGCCGAACCCCGGCTCGTCGCCGAGCACCGCGACGCCCTCGCCGCGGTGGACGCCGAGGGCTATGCAGGCTGCTGCGAGGCACTCGCTGCTGCCGACCTGCACACCCGGCTCGCGGCGGTCACGGCACCCACCCTCGTCGTCACCGGCGACGAGGACCCCGTGGTGTCGGTCGCCGACGCCGCCGCGCTCGCCGACGGGATCGCCGGGGCGCGGCTGGAGACCGTCCCGCGCACGGCACACCTGTCCTGCGTGGAGCGGCCCGACGCCGTCCGCGGGCTGCTCGCCGGGCACTTCCGCGGAGCCGCCGACCCGGCGGCGTACGCCCGCGGCACGGGTGTGCGCAGGCGGGTCCTCGGGGACGCGCACGTGGACCGTGCGGTCGCGCGGACGGACGCGTTCACCGCCGACTTCCAGGACCTCGTCACGCGGTATGCGTGGGGCGAGCTGTGGGCGGGGGACGGGCTCGACCGCGTCACCCGCCGGCACGTCACGACCGCGATCCTCGCCGCGCTGGGACGCGAGGGTGAGCTCGCGATGCACGTCGGCGCGGCCGTGCGCGACGGCGTGCCGCTCGAGCAGATCCGCGAGGTGCTGCTCCACGTCGCCGTCTACGCGGGTGTGCCCGCGGCCAACGCGGCGTTCGCGGTGGCGCGGGAGGTGCTGCGCGAGAATGGACCCCCGGCGGGGTCGGAAGGGGACGACGATGGCAGCTGAACGGCACGGCTCGGATTTCGTGCAGTCGCTGGAACGCGGTCTCGCCGTCATCCGCGCGTTCGACACCGAGCACCCGCAACGGACCCTGAGCGAGGTGGCGAAGGCGACCGGCCTGCCGCGGGCGGCCGCGCGGCGGTTCCTGCACACGCTCGTCGAGCTCGGCTACATGCGCACCGACGGCCGGATGTTCGCGCCCCGGCCGCGCATCCTGGAGCTCGGCTACGCCTACCTGTCCAGCCTCACCCTGCCGCAGGTCGCCGAGCCGCACATGGAGGCGCTCGTCGAGCAGGTGCACGAGTCGTGCTCGGTGAGCATCCTCGACGAAGGCGACGTCGTCTACGTGGCGCGGGTCCCGACCAAACGCATCATGACGGTCGCGATCAGCGTCGGCACCAGGTTTCCCGCGTACGCCACGTCGATGGGCCGGGTACTGCTGGCGAACCAGCCAGCCGAGTGGCTGGACGAATATCTCGCCAAGACGGCGTTCACGGCGCTGACCCGCCGCACGCTGACCGAGCCGGAGCGGCTCCGTGAGGCGCTCGACCGCACGCGCACCCGCGGCTACGCGATCGTCGACCAGGAGCTCGAGGACGGCCTGCGCTCGGTCGCGGTGCCGATCCGCGACGAGTCCGGCGTGATCGCGGCGATGAACGTCTCAACCCACACCAGTCGCGGCACGCTCGAGTCGGTGCGCACCGGCATCCTGCCGCGGCTGCGCGAGGCGGCGAAGCTGATCGAGGAGGACCTCCGCGCCGTCGGCCAGTGATCCGTGACGCGCCGCGGCCGGCACGAGACCGCAACTCACGAAGATGGGAGCATGAGAGCTCTACTCACATCGGCCGGGATCAAGAACAGCAGCATTCACGGCGCACTGGTCGACCTGCTGGACAAACCGATCGCCGAGTCCGACGCCCTGTTCATCCCGACCGCCGTCTACCCCTTTCCCGGCGGGCCCGGCATGGCGTGGCGGGCGATCTGCGGCAAGGCTTCGTCCCCGTTGTGTGAGCTGGGTTGGAAATCGTTGGGGGTCCTGGAGCTGACGGCGCTGCCGAGCATCGAGGAGGCCGCTTGGGTGCCGGCTGTCCGGGACGCAGACGCATTGCTGGTATGGGGCGGCGACCCCCTGTTTCTCGCCGACTGGATGCGGCGCTCCGGTCTGACCGGTCTCCTGCCGACGCTGCGCTCCGAGGCGGTCTACGTGGGGGTGAGCGCCGGGAGCATCGCTGCCACCTCCACCTTCGCCGAGACCTACCTCGAACCGCCCCGCGGGGACGATGGATCGCTGAACTGGGAGGAGATCGTCTTCGCCACGCCGGATGGTGACGTGGACCGGGTCCTGGTCACGGGACAGGGAGCGGGACTCGTCGACTTCGCGGTGATCCCGCATCTGGAGCACGCGGACCACCCCGACGCTTCCTTGGCCAACGCAGAGAGGTGGGCGGCACGGATTCCTGCACCGACCTACGCGATCGACGACGAGACCGCCATCAGGGTGGTCGACGGCACCGTCCAGGTCGTCTCCGAGGGGCACTGGAAGCTGTTCCGGCCCTGACGAGACGACGGGCCCGCGTCCGTCCGGCATCAGCAGCACGCCGGTCCTCGCGGCCGTCCCCCTCGTCCTCCTCGACCGGGCGGCAGCCGGGGTCGTCGGTCGACGAGGACGCATGGGCCGCGCGACGCGGGCGGCGACCGTGGTGCATCCTTTCCTCGTCGGGGGCTGACACCTGACGAGCCGGAGAGGTGATGAGGTGACAGCGCGGTCGGCCGTGATCGTCGGAGGCGGCATCGGTGGCCTCGCGACGGCGCTGGGACTGAGCCGGATCGGCTGGAGTGCCCACGTCCTCGAGCGGGCGCCGGCCGTCGAGGCCGTCGGGGCGGGGCTGTCGCTGTGGCCCAACGCCATGCGCGCCCTGGACGCGCTCGGCGTCGGCGACGCGGTGCGCGAGGTCGGCGTGAGCACCACGACCCGGGGCAGCCTGCGCGAGCCTTCGGGTACCTGGCTGCGTCGCGTGACGGCCGAGGACGAGCGGATCGTGGCGGTGCACCGCGCCGACCTGCACCGGGTGCTCGCCGCGGCGCTGCCGGACGGCGTCCTGCGTACCGGTGCCGAGGTCACCGGCGTACGCGAGTGCGACGTCGACGTCGCCGTGCGGTTCGAGCACGAGGGGACGGCCGACCACCTGTGCGGCGACGTCGTGGTCGCCGCCGACGGCATCGACAGCCTCGTGCGGCGCAGCCTGTGGCGCGACACCGCCGAGCCGGTCTTCCGCGGCCGCACGGTCTGGCGGGGCGTGACCGAACCGGGGTCGGTGTGGCCGGTCGAGGCGTCGATCACCCTCGGGGAGGGGGAGCAGTTCGGCGTGGTGCCGATCGGCGGCGAGCGGGTGTACTGGTTCCTCGTCGCGAACGCCGAGGAGGGCGTTCGCTTCGGCGACGAGCACAAGGAGGTCGACCGCCGGGTCGGCCACTGGCACTCGCCGATCCCCGAGCTGGTCGCCGCGACGCCGCCGGCGGCCGTGCTGCACCACGACTTCAGGGACCTCGACCCGGTCGGGGAGTACGTCAGCGGTCGCACCGTGCTGCTCGGCGACGCTGCCCACGCGATGCTCCCCGAGCTGGGGCAGGGCGCCTGCCAGGCTCTCGAGGACGCCGTGACCCTGGCGTCCTGCCTCGGCTGCGAGCCGGACCTGTCGGCGGCACTCGCCGCCTACGACGAACGGCGCAGGCCGCGCACCCAGGCGATGTGCCGCGCGGCGCGGCAGAACAACGCGCTCAACTCCGCCGACCACGGCTTCCGGCTCGGCCTGGTCCGGTTCGCCGCGCGGCGGCTGCCGGACCGCGCCTGGCGCCGGCTGAACAGCAGGTGGACCCGCTGGACGCCACCGCCGCTCCCAGCGGCCCGACGCAGCGTGTGAGGGGCACCCTCGTCCCACCATGACGTGACCAGGGTGCCCCTCACACGTCCGACCGAGGGACCTTTCACCCGCCAGGACGGCCCGCGCCGTCCAGGGACCCGTTGATCACGTTAACGTGATCAACGGTGACTTCACACGACGCAGGACTCGTGTGAAGACCCCGTTCGTCGTGCGAAGGTCGGCGGGAACACGTGAGGGAGACACCTATGACCGGCGGCATGCCGCCCACCCTCCGCGCCGGCGACCGGGTCGCACTCGTGGCGCCGAGCGGGCCGGTCGAACCGCGGCGGCTGGACCGCGGCGCCGACCTGCTGCGGTCGCTCGGCCTGGACGTCGTCGTCGGCGCGCACGCCTACGACCGCAACGGCTACCTCGCCGGCACGGACGCCGACCGCGCCGGCGACCTGCAGCGGGCCTGGTGCGACCCGTCGGTGCGCGGAGTCGCCTGCGCCCGCGGCGGCTACGGCGCCACCCGGCTGCTCTCGCTGCTCGACTGGCCTGCGCTCGCGGCCGCCGGACCCAAGCTGCTGCACGGGTCCAGCGACATCACGGCGCTGCACGCGGCGTTCGCCGCGCGGCTCGGCGTACGCACCTGGTTCGGCCCGATGCCGGCGAGCCTGGTGCTGGCCGAGGGCGAGCCGGAGCCGGTGTCGTGGACGGCGCTGCGCGGCGCGTGGCTCGACGGCGAGGTGCCGCCGCTGCCCGGTACCCACCGGCTGGCACCCGGAGTCGCCGACGGCCCGCTCGTCGGCGGCAACCTGTCGCTGCTCGCCGCCGCGCTCGGCACGCCGTACGCCGGGCCCACCGCGGCCGGCGCGATCGTGCTGCTCGAGGACGTCTGCGAGGCGCCGTACCGCGTCGACCGGATGCTCACCCAACTGCTCGACGCCGGCTGGTTCGACGGCGTCGCCGGCATCGCACTCGGCAGCTGGCTCGACTGCGGGCGACCCGGCGGCGTGCTCGCCGACCGGCTCGGCCCGCTCGGCGTCCCCGTCCTCGCGGGCCTCGACGTCGGGCACGACGTGCCGCAGCGGACGGTGCCGCTCGGCGCGCGTGCGCACCTCGACGCCGACGCCCTGTGCCTGAGCTTCCCGCCCGCCCGCTGACCGCGGCTCAGGCTCGCGCGTGTGCGCCGCCGTGGTTGTTCCTGCGGGAGAACGAGCGCAGGTGCATGTCGTGCTCGGACAGGTTGTACGCGGTCCGGACGAGGGTCATGTGGCTGAACGCCTGCGGGAAGTTGCCGACCATCCGCCGGTGCGCGACGTCGTACTCCTCGGCGAGCAGCCCGACGTCGTTGCGCACCTCGAGCAGGCGCTCGAACAGCTCCCGCGCCTCGTCGGTGCGCCCGACGAGGTCGAGGTCGTCGGCCAGCCAGAAACTGCACATGATGAACGAGCCCTCGCGGCCGCTCAGCCCGTCGACGCCCTCCTCGCGTCCCGTCGAGTAGCGCGCCACGAAGCCGTCGTGGGTGAGCTCGCGCCGGATCGCCTCGACGGTGCCGCGCACCCGCTCGTCACTCGGTGGCAGGAACCCGACCTGCGGGATCAGCAGCAGTGACGCGTCGAGGTCGTCGCTGCCGTAGTACTGCGTGAAGGCGCCCTTCTCCGCGTTCCAGCCGTGCTCGCAGACCTCCGCGTGGATCTGGTCGCGCGTCGCGCGCCACCGGTCGAGGGGGCCCTCCAGCCGGGTGCGCTCGACGGTCTTGACGGCGCGGTCCAGGGCCACCCAGGACATGACCTTCGAGTGGACGAAGTGCTGGGGGGCGCCGCGCGTCTCCCACAGGCCCTGGTCGGGTTCGTCCCACCGGTCGGCGATGTAGTTGACGAGTGCCCGCTGCATCGACCACGCGTCGTCGTCCAGCGGCAGGCCGCCCTGGCGGGCGAGGTCGAGCGCGTCCATCACCTCGCCGAAGACGTCGTGCTGGACCTGCTCCGACGCCGCGTTGCCGATCCGCACCGGGCGGGACGCCTCGTACCCGGCCAGCCACTCCACCTCGTACTCGGTGAGCCGCCGCTCGCCCGCGACGCCGTACATGATCTGGATGTCCTGCGGGCTGCCGGCGATCGCGCGCAGCAGCCAGGTGCGCCACGCCGCGGCCTCCTCGGTGTAGCCTCCGCGCAGCATCGCCTCCAGCGTCAGGGTCGCGTCCCTGAGCCAGCAGAACCGGTAGTCCCAGTTGCGTTCGCCGCCGAGGGTCTCCGGCAGCGACGTGGTGGTCGCGGCGACGATGCCGCCGGTCGGCGCGTAGGTCAGCGCCTTCAGCGTGATCAGCGAGCGGACGACGGCGTCACGGTACTTGCCCTGGTAGGAGCAACGGCTCACCCAGTCGCGCCAGAAGTCCTCGGTCTCGGCGAGGGCGACGCCGGCGTCCGCCGGCATGGGGGCGGGCTCGTGCGACGGGTGCCAGGTGAGCACGAACGGGACCTTCTGGCCGGCCTCGACGGAGAAGTCCGCGACGGTGCGGAAGTCCTTGCCGTAGGTGTGCACCGGGGTGCGCAGCCAGATCGAGTCGGGACCGGCGATGCCGGCCGTCTGGCCCTCGACGTGCCGCACCCACGGGACGATGCGGCCGTAGTCGAACCGCATCCGCAGGTCGGAGGTCATCTGCACCCGCCCGGAGACGCCCTCGACGATGCGGACGACGTCCGGGGCGACGTCGCGGTTGGGCATGAAGTCGATCACGCGCACGGAACCTTCGGGGGTGTCCCACTCGGTCTCGAGGATGAGTGTGTCGCTGCGGTACCGGCGCCGGGTCGCGAACCCACCGCTCGCCGGGGCGATCTGCCACCGCCCGTTCTCCTCGTCGCCGAGCAGCGCCGCGAAGACCGCGCCGGAGTCGAACCGGGGGAGGCAGAGCCAGTCGATGGACCCGTCCCGGCCGACCAGCGCACAGCTCTGCATGTCGCCGATCAGCGCGTAGTCCTCGATCCGCAGCGGCATCCTCGCCCCTCCCGTCGACGCCCGGCTCGGTCAGGCCCGTAAGCTGACAGGGTGCCAGCACGCCGCTCACCCGCTCCACAGCGGGTCGTCATCGTGGTCGTCGTCGCGCTCGTCGCGGTCGTCGGCATCGCGCTGCTGACCACGTTCTCCAAAGGCTTCTCGGTGCTCGGTCAGCGCTATGCCACCGTCCACTTCAAGAACGGCACGTCCTACGCCGAGCGCCTGCGCGTCCAGCGCGGCTGCACGGCGCCGCGCGTACACCCGGAGCCGATCGGCCCGGACGACCGGACGAACGCGCGCTACAACGAGATCCAGTACCGGGTCGACGACGCGACCGACGGCGACATCGCGACGCTGAGCAAGTGCCTGAAGCGGTACCCGTCGGTGGTCGGGATCGACCTCAGCGACCTGACGAGCTGACCGCAGTGCGCATGGTTCGCTCGCTGGCGCTCGCTCACGTCTCGATCACGCGCTCGGCGCCGGCGTAGACGTTCATCGTCTCGCCGCGGAGGAACCCGACCAGGGTCATGCCCGCGTCCGCGGCGAGGTCGACGGCGAGCGTCGACGGGGCCGAGACGGCCGCCAGTACGGGGATGCCGGCGAGCAACGCCTTCTGCAGGAGCTCGAACGACGCCCGGCCGCTGACCATCAGCACGTGGCCGGCGAGCGGCAGCCGGTGCTCCCGCAGCGCCCAGCCGATCGCCTTGTCGACCGCGTTGTGGCGGCCGACGTCCTCGCGGAGGCAGACGAGCTCGCCGTCCGGGGTGAACAGGCCGGCGGCGTGCAGGCCGCCGGTGCGGTCGAACACGCGCTGCGCGTGCCGGAGCGCGTCGGGGAGGCCCGCGAGCGTGGGTGCCTCGACCCGCACCGGGTCGGCGGCGACGTCGTAGGGCTGGCCGAGGCGGACGGCGTCCAGGCTGGCCTTGCCGCAGATCCCGCAGGAGCTGGTGGTGTAGAAGTTCCTCGTCACGTCCAGCGACGGTCCGGTGGCGCCGGCGGCGAGGGCGGCGTCGACGACGTTGTAGGTGTGCCTGCCCCGCTCGTCCTTGCCGAGGCAGTAACGCAGCGCGGTGAGCTGGTGGGGCTCGGTGACGACGCCCTCGGTGGTGAGGAAGCCGGCGACGAGGTCGAAGTCGTCGCCGGGTGTGCGCATGGTCACGGTGACGGCGTGGCCGTCCACCCGGATCTCGAGGGGTTCCTCGACGACCAGTGTGTCCGGCCGGGTGGCCCGTGTCGTCCCGTCGAGCCGGACGACGCGGCGGCGGTCCGTGACGCGTCCCATCGATCAAGCCTCGCACGCCGGGCCCGGAGTCGGAAGGACGCGAACCCGGTGCGCGGGCGGCGGTGCACGCGGCCGGTCGTAGTCTTTCGCCAGGTGAGAGGGGAGGTCCGGAGATGGGCCGAGGGGAACGGGACGAACGACACGAACGACACGAGCGCAGGCGCAGTCCGCTGCGGCGGCTGGTCACCCTCGCCGCCGTCGGGCTGACGGTGGGGGCGGTCGTGCAGGAACTGCGCAAGCCGGCGGACGAGCGGACCTGGACCGGCCGGGTCGGCGGTCTCGTGCCGTACGACCTCCGGTGGCCGGTCACCGGCGAGCGGGTGCTGGCCGAGTGGTGGGACCCGGACAACGAGGCGATCCTCACACCACACGCGTTCGGCGTGGGTTGGGGCGTGAACCTCGCGCGTGTGGCTCAGCTCGCACAGGCCGCCATTGACACCGGCAGGCGTTAGCCTGGGCTGACATGGCGCAGGAGCTGAGCCGGCGAGCCGGGAGGTACGGGCCGCGATGACAACCGTGAGCAGAGCGGACACCGTCGCGGCGGCTGCCGGAGGCGAGCGAGAGAGCGGGCACGCATGACGCTGGATCAACGGTCCGGGGGTCAGCTGGTCGACTCGTTCGGCCGGGTCGCACGCGACCTTCGGGTCTCGCTGACCGACAGGTGCAACCTGCGCTGCACGTACTGCATGCCCGCCGAGGGGCTCGACTGGCTGCCCAAGCCCGAACTGCTCACCGACGACGAGATCGTCCGGCTGGTCGACATCGCCGTCCGGCAGCTCGGCGTCACCGAGGTGCGCTTCACCGGCGGCGAGCCGCTGCTGCGCCGCGGGCTGGTCGACATCGTGGCCCGCACCGTGGCGCTCCAGCCGCGTCCCGAGGTCTCCATCACCACCAACGGCATCGGCCTGCGCCGGGTCGCCGGCCCGCTGCGGGACGCCGGGCTCGACCGCGTCAACGTCTCGCTCGACACGCTGTCCGACGAGACCTTCAAGCAGCTCGCCAGGCGCAACCGGCTCCCGGACGTGCTCGACGGGCTCGCCGCGGCGCACGAGGCCGGGCTGCGGCCGGTGAAGGTGAACGCCGTGCTGATGCGCGGTGTCAACGACCACGAGGCGTGCGACCTGCTCGCGTTCTGCCTCGAGCACGGCTACGAGCTGCGGTTCATCGAGCAGATGCCGCTCGATGCGCAGCACGGCTGGCAGCGCGACACCATGATCACCGCCGACGAGATCCACGCGCGGCTGGCCGAGCGGTACACGCTCACCCCCGACCCGTACGACGACCGCGGCAGCGCTCCGGCGGAGCGGTTCCTCGTCGACGGCGGGCCGGCCCGGGTCGGCGTCATCGCGTCGGTGACCCGGCCGTTCTGCGGCGCGTGCGACCGCGTCCGGCTGACCGCGGACGGCCAGGTGCGCAACTGTCTGTTCGCCCGCGAGGAGTCCGACCTGCGCACCGCGCTGCGCACGGGCGCGACCGACGAGCTGCTCGCGAGCCGGTGGCGTGCCGCGATGTGGGTGAAGAAGCCCGGCCACGGCATCGACGACCCCGGTTTCCTGCAACCCGATCGCCCCATGTCCGCGATCGGCGGCTAGCCCGTGTGGGACGCGGTCGTGCTCGCCGGCGGCGGTGGCCGGGGGATGACCGGTCCGGAGAGGGTCCTGCTGGAGGTCGGCCGCCGGCGGCTGCTCGACCGGGTGCTCGACGCGTGCGTCGACGCGGTGCGCCTGGTCGTCGTCGGCCCGCAGACCGAGGTCGAACGCCCCGTGCACTGGACGCGCGAGGACCCGCCCGACAGCGGCCCGGTCGCCGCGATACGCGCCGGGCTCGCCGAGGTGCGGGCGGACCGCGCCGCGCTGCTCGCCGGCGACCTGCCGTTCCTGCGGCCCGGTGACCTG
>DASUWX010000206.1:0-42803 GCA_036378185.1 Streptosporangiales bacterium
CACTTGGCCGCTCCTGTCCGTCTGCCCGTCTTTGTCCTGGTTTGGAACCCGAGCGGCCAAGTGGACTCGACCCGGGCCAAGTGAAGTGGGCAGCGGCCAGTGGACTGGGCACGGGCCGAGTGACGTGCGGTACGGCTAACGGGGCCGGTGGCGGGCCACCTCGTAGAGGGCGACGCCGGCGGCGACGCTCGCGTTGAGCGACTCGGCGCGCGGCGCGAGGGGGATGCAGACGAGCTCGTCGCAGGTCTCCTGCACGAGCCGCGACAGGCCCCGACCCTCGGCGCCGACCACGAGCACGAGCGGCTCGGCGAGCAGCCTGGACGCGGCCAGCTCGGCCGTGGCCGCACCGGTCAGGCCGACGACGAACACGCCCCGCTTCTGGTAGCGCTCCAGCTGCCGCACCAGGTTCACCGTCCGTGCGACCGGCACAGCCGACAGCGTGCCGGCGGACGCCTTCCACGCCGCCGCGGTCACGCCCGCCGACCGGCGTTCCGGCACCACCACGCCGTGGCCGCCGAACGCCGCCGCCGACCGGACGATCGCGCCCAGGTTGTGCGGGTCGGTGACGCCGTCGAGCGCGAGGACCAGCGGCGCGGCACCACCGGCGTGGTCGAGCAGGTCGTCGGGGTCGGCGTACGCGTACGGCCGGACCGCCAGCAGCACACCCTGGTGCGGGACGCCGCCGGCACGCCGGTCCAGCTCGGGCCGGTCGACCCGGCGGACCTCGACGCCGCCGCTCCTGGCGAGCCGGACGGCCTCGGCGACGCGGTCGTCGCCGCCGTCCACGACGTACAGGGCGCGAGCGGGCACCGCCGCACGCAACGCCTCGACCACAGGGTTACGGCCGGCAACGACGTCGTCGGAATCCCTTTCCCTGCCGCGCTTTCCGGCGCGCGACGGGCTCATCTGCCGAGCGACCAGCGCGGCCCGTGCGGCGTGTCCTCGACCACGACGCCGGCCGCGGCCAGACCGTCCCGCAGCGCGTCGGCGGTCTGGTAGTCCTTGCGCGCACGGGCCAGCTGCCGCTGCTCCAGCGTCACGTCCACCAGCTTGCCGAGCGCGTCCCGGTACTCGTCGCTCGCGCCCGCCTGGTCGGCCCACGGCTCGGCGAGCGGGTCGAGCCCGAGCACGTCGAGCATCGCGCGCAGCTCACCCAGGATCCGGACGATCGCGTCCTTGTCGCCGTCGGCGAGCGCCGCGTTGCCGTCGCGCACCCAGCCGTGCACGGTGGCGAGCGCCTGCGGTGTGCCGAGGTCGTCGTCCATCGCCTCGCGGAACGCCTCCGGCACCTCGGCCGCGGGCGGCACGATGCCGGCCACCTCTACCGCACGGGTCACGAAACCCTCGATGCGCCGGTACGCCGCGGCGGCCTCGTCGAGCGCCTCCTCGGCGTACTCGACGGTCGACCGGTAGTGCGGCGCCACCAGGTAGTAGCGCAGCTCGACCGGACGCCACCGCTCCGCCAGCTCGGTGATCAGCAAGGTGTTGCCGATCGACTTGCTCATCTTCTGCGCGCCGAGGTTGAGCAGCCCGTTGTGCAGCCAGTACCGCGCGAACCCGTCGCCCGCGCCGCAGGACTGCGCCAGCTCGTTCTCGTGGTGCGGGAAGACGATGTCGGTGCCGCCGCCGTGGATGTCGAACGTGGGGCCGAGGTACGTCGTCGCCATCGCCGAGCACTCCAGGTGCCAGCCCGGCCGGCCCGGGCCCCACGGCGTCGACCACGACGGCTCGCCCGGCCGCGATCCCTTCCACAGCGCGAAGTCGAGCGGGTCGCGCTTCGGTCGGTCCGGGTCGGTCTTCTCCGTCTCGGCCATCTGGTCCGGCCGCTGGCCGGAGAGCGAGCCGTACGAGGGCAGCGAGCGCACGTCGAAGTACACGTCGCCGCCGCTGGCGTACGCGTGGCCGCGGTCGATCAACCGCTGGATCAGCTCGACCATCTGCGGGATGTGCCCGGTCGCGAGCGGCTCGACGGTGGGCGGCCGCAGCCCGAGCAGTTCGTACGCCCGCTCCATCTGGTGGATGACCCGCTGGCTGACCTGCCACCACGGGACGCCCTCCTGGGCGGCCCGGGTGATGATCTTGTCGTCGACGTCGGTGATGTTGCGCACGAACACGACGTCGTAGCCGGACCGCTCGAGCCACCGCCACAGCACGTCGAAGATCACCTTGCTGCGCGCGTGGCCGATGTGCGGCGGCGCGTAGACGGTGTCGCCACACAGGTACACCGTCACCTTGGGCGGGTCGAGCGGCTCGAAGCCGCGCACGCTGCGGGTGCTGGTGTCGTACAGGCGAAGGCTCACGCCTGCAAGGGTAACCGAGCGGGTGAAGCCGACTTCAGGCCGTGAGACCAGGGCCGCTCTCGGTGTCGCCGAGCTGCCTGGCCTGCTGGTTGCGCGCCCACGAGGTGCCGTACGACGTGTCCTCGCAGGCGCGGGCGGCCGGGCCGAGGTCGAGCGGCCGGAACGTGTCGACCATGACCGCCATCTCGTCCGTGGACGGCTTGCCGATCGAGCCCTCGACGCTGCCCGGCTGCGGGCCGTGCGTCACGCCGCTCGGGTGCAGGGAGATCGAGCCGATGTCGATGCCCGACCCCTTGCGCGCGGAGTAGTCGCCGCCGACGTAGAACATCATCTCGTCGGAGTCGACGTTGGCGTGGTTGTACGGCACGCGGATCGCGGTCTCGTCGAAGTCGAGCGTGCGCGGGCAGAACGAGCACAGCACGAAGTTCGGGCCCTCGAACGTCTGGTGCACCGGCGGCGGCGCGTGGAACCGCTTCACGATCGGCTCGAAGTCGTTGATGTTGAACGCGTACGGGTACAGGTAGCCGTCCCAGCCGACCACGTCGAACGGGTGTGCGGCATAGGTGAGCCGGGTGAGCCCGGCGCGGTGCAGCACGAGCACCGGCGTCTCGCCCTCGTCCACGACGAGCGGCTCGGTGGGCGCGCGGAAGTCGCGCTCGGAGTAAGGCGCGTGCTCGAGCATCTGCCCGTACTGCGACAGGTAGCGCTTCGGGGGCCGGACGTGACCGCGCGACTCGAACGTCATCACGCGCACCACGTCGTCGGAGCCGACTCCGCCACTCCCGGAACCGCCGCCGAGCGGGACGAACCGGTACGTCGTCGACGCCGGGACCACGACGTAGTCGCCCTCGCCCACGTCCATGGCGCCGTAGACGCTCTCGAACCGGGCGGACCCGCTCTGCACGTAGAGGATCTCGTCGCCGACGGCGTTGCGGTACAGCTCGCTCGGCCGGTCGGCCGCGACGAAGGAGATGCGGATGTCCTCGTTCACGAACAGCAGCCGGCGTCCGCCGACGACGTCACCGCCGACGGGCAGGTCCTGCGTCCGGTACCCCCGCGGCAGCAGCGGGCGGTTGGGCACGGCGGCGTCGAGCTCGGCGGGCCGGTCGACGGCCTCCGACTTCACGATCGCCGTGGGCAGGTTCGCGTGGTAGAGCAGCGACGCGTCGGAGGAGAAGCCCTCCTCGCCCATCAGCTCCTCGTTGTAGAGGCCGCCGTCCGGCTTGTGGAAGACCTGGTGGCGTTTACGCGGCAGTTCGCCGACGGAACGGTAGTACGGCATGGATCCTCCCGTTTCCTGCGCATCCGGATCACGGTCGCGCTTCCCGGCAGGCTACCGTCAGCGTCATGCTCTTCGACGGGCTCATCGACGACGCGGCGGTATTCCCACCGGGGAACGCGGCCATGCCGGCAGCGGTGCGTGCTCACGTCCGGCACGCGGGGACGAGGTATGCCGCCGTCGTCGGCCGGTTCCTCTGCCCGGCCACCCGGCTGCCCGAGTGCGCGGCGCAGGTCACCGGCCCGGACGCGCGCCTCGGCATCGGCGTGGTGGCCAAGGGCGAGCCGGCCGAGGTCGACGCGGCGCTGGACTTCGTGTCGCGGACGCCGACGCTCGTCCCGCAGGCCGTCGAGGTCGCGCTGCCCGGCAACGTCGCCAAGCCCGGGCGGGCCGCGCGCCGGATCGCCGCCGCGCTCCCCGAGCTGCCCGCGTACGTGGAGGTCGCCCGGCAGACCGGCTGGCGGGACGCCCTAGACGCCCTCGCCGAGAACCGCCGCTTCGCCAAGCTGCGCACCGGCGGCCCGGCGCCGCAGAACATCCCCCCGGCGGCGGGCGTCGCCGCGTTCATCGTCGGCTGCGTGGAACGTTCGCTGCCGTTCAAGTGCACCGCGGGCCTGCACCGCGCCGTGCGGTGGCAGGACCCCGTGCTCGGCTGGCACCACGGCTTCGTCAACATCCTCGGCGCCGTCGCCGCCGCGCTGCAGGGCGCGTCCTCCGACGAGCTGGTCGACCTGCTGGAGCAGACCTCCGCGGTGCGGGCGGTGGCGGCGCTGCCGCAGGACGCCGACGAGGTGCGCGCCGTCCGGGAGGCGTTCCACGGCTTCGGCTCCTGCAGCATCCTCGAGCCGGTCGAGGACCTGGAACGCCTGGGCCTGCTCCGATGACCTCCGCCCGATGCCCGGCGCCCACGCCCATCGCCCGGACGGCTGCGCGGCCACGCTGTTGTCGGGGCTCCCGTCGATCACGTTAACGTGATCGACGGGTACTCCACACGGGTCCTGCATCGTGTGGAGCCACCGTTCGCCGTGTGAAGTCGCCGTTGCCGTCATTGTTGTCGTGTGAAGCACTGCCGGAGGTCGCAGATGAGCTTCGACGCCGCCACGCTGCCGTACGGCGTCTACTCGCTCCCCGGGGACGCGCCACGGGTCGGGGTCGCGGTCGGCGACGACGTCCTCGACGTCGCCCGCGCGCTCGGCGACGAGACGTTCGCCACCGGCTCGCTGAACCCCTTCCTCGCGGCCGGCCCGGACAGGTGGCGACTCGTACGCCGCCGGCTCACGGAGCTCGTGGGCGCGGGCGAGGCCGGGCCGTACCTCCGCCCGCTCGCCGAGGTGACGCCGCACCTGCCGTTCACGGTCGCCGACTACGTCGACTTCTACGCCTCGGAGCACCACGCGTCGAACCTCGGCCGGATCCTGCGCCCGAACGAGCCGCCGCTCGTGCCGAACTGGAAGCACCTGCCGATCGGCTACCACGGGCGGTCGGGCACCGTCGTGCCCTCGGGCACACCGGTGGTGCGCCCGTGCGGGCAGCGCAAGCCGCCGGACGCCGCCGCGCCGGGGTTCGGCCCGGCCGAACGCCTCGACGTCGAGGTCGAGCTCGGCTTCGTCGTCGGGACGCCGTCGCGGCTCGGCGAGCCGGTGCCGACGTCGGCGTTCGCCGACCACGTGTTCGGCGTCGTGCTGGTGAACGACTGGAGCGCGCGCGACCTGCAGGCCTGGGAGCAACGGCCGCTCGGGCCGTTCCTCGCGAAGTCGTTCGCCACCAGCATCTCGCCGTGGGTCGTGCCGCTGGACGCACTCACCGCGGCGCGCGTCCACGGCCCAGTGCAGGACCCCGAGCCGCTGCCGTACCTCCGGCGCAGCGGCGACTGGGGCCTCGACATAGCCTTCGAGCTGCGGCTGAACGGCGAGGTCGTCTCCCGGCCCCCGTACACCGCGATGTACTGGACGCCGGACCAGATGCTCGCCCATCTCACCGTCAACGGCGCGAGCCTGCGCACCGGCGACCTGTACGCCTCCGGGACGGTGTCCGGCCCGGAACCCCGCACGTGGGGCTCGTTCGTCGAGCTGACCCGCGCCGGCGCCGAGCCGCTCGTGCTCGCGGACGGCAGCACCCGCGCCTTCGTGCAGGACGGCGACGAGGTCGTGATCACCGCGACGGCGCGGGGCGCGGGCGGCGGGCGGATCGCCCTGGGCGAGGTGGCCGGGCGGGTCGAGCCCGCGCGCCGCTGACCGCGACTCCCGGCGAACGCTACGGCTCGTCCGTCGTGCTCGCGTAGTGCGCCGCTATCTCGTCGCTGGTGGTCAGCCAGGCGTCCAGTTGCGCGGCGAGGAACCCGAGCGCCTGGTCCAGGTACTTCGCCCGGAACGGCTGCCCGGTGACGAACGGATGCAGCGCCAGCGACATCACCCGGCCGCTGTGCGCCGAGTCCGCGCGGAGCTGCTCGTACTGGTCGCGCACGATCCGGACGAACTCCGGCCCGCTGACGCCCTTGCCGAACAGGCCAAGGTCGTTGAGCTCCACCGAGTAGGGGACGCTGATCATCCCCGGCACGGTCAGCCGGTACGGCTGGTCGTCGTTCGTCCAGTCCAGCAGGTAGCTGAGCCCGAGTTCGGCGAGCAGCGCGGGCGTGTGGAAGGTCTCGGTCAGCCCCGGGCCCATCCAGCCGCTCGGACGCCGCCCGGTGGCGCCGGCGACGGTCTCGACGACCTCGGTGAGGACACGCCGTTCCTCCTCCTCGGTCATGCCCGCGTGCAGCACCGAGTTGGTCCGCCCGTGTGCGAGCCAGGCCCAGTCGCGGTCCAGGCCGGCCTTGACGATCTGCGGATGGTGCTCGGCCGCGTCCGAGTTCAGCAGCACGCTCGCCCTGATGCCGTGCCGGTCCAGGCTCTCGATCGTGCGCCAGACGCCGACGCGCGCTCCGTAGTCGCGCCAGCCGTAGTTGAGGGCGTCGGGAACGAGATCCGCCGTGCCCGGCCAGATGCTGGTGGACGGGCGGTCGACCAGGAAGTGCTCGACGTTGAGGCCGACGTAGACGGCGACGCGCGCGCCGCCCGGCCAGTGGATGGGCGGGCGTTCGGTTATCGGGCTGTAGTCGAACGGGAGATGCTCGGTTGTGTTCGTCATACCCGGAAGGTAAGACTTGACACCGGTGTCAGGTTCAAGCCCGGGAAAGAGGCGAAGATGCGGATCGGTGAGCTGGCCCGGCGTACCGGCGTGAGCGAGCGGTCGCTGCGCTACTACGAGCAACAGGGGCTGCTGGCGTCCGACCGGACTCCGGGTGGCCATCGGGACTACCCGGAACGCGCCGTCGACCGCGTGATCCGGATCCAGGAGCTGTACGCCGCCGGACTGCACAGCTCACGGATCGCCGAACTGCTCCCGTGCATGCGAGACGCCGACGGCGGCCCGTCCGAGATCGCCACCCCGCAGCTGGCCGCCGACCTCGCCGCCGAACGCGACCGCATCGACCGGATGATCCGCGACCTCACCAACTCCCGCGCCGTCCTGGACGGCGTGATCGAGGCGGCGTCCGGGCGCGATCCCGGCTAGTTACGCGAGCGGCAGCAGGTTGCGCACGGAGGTGCAGACCCCGTCGCTCGCCTCCGCCGCGGCCAGGCGTTCCGCGGACGGGACGCCGTAGCCCGTCGTCCGCTGCCGCAGGGGGCGCCCGGCGGCGTCGGCGATCGCGCGCAGGTCGCTGATCGTCTTGTACGAGCCGTTGGCCGCGCCGGCCATCCTGCTGATCGTCTCCTCCATCAGCGTCCCGCCGAGGTCGTTGACGCCGCCGGCCAGCACGGACCGGCACAGCTCGGACCCGAGCTTCACCCACGAGCACTGGATGTTGTCGATCAGGCCGTGCAGCAGGATCCGCGCCACCGCGTGGACGGCGCGGTTCTCCCGCGGCGTCGGGCCCGGGCGCGCGAGGCCGGCCAGGTAGATCGGCGCGCTCGTGTGCACGAACGGCAGCAGCACGAACTCGGTGAAGCCCGGCCGGCCGTCGCGCTCGAGCGCCTGCCGCTGCAGCGACGCGATCAGCTTGATGTGCGCGACCCAGTGCGCGGGTTCGTCGACGTGGCCGTACATCATCGTCGAGGTCGTCGGGATGCCGAGCTCGTGCGCGGTGGTCACCACCTCGACCCAGCTCGCCGTCGGCAGCTTGCCCTTGGTGAGCACCCACCGCACGTCGTCGTCGAGGATCTCCGCCGCCGTTCCCGGCAGCGAGTCGACGCCGGCCTCGCGCGCCCGGGTCAGCCACTCCCTGATCGGCAGGTTCGTCCGGGAGACGCCGTTCACGACCTCCATCGGGCTGAACGCGTGCAGGTGGATGCCCGGCTGCCGCCGCTTCACCTCGGCGGCGAGGTCGAAGTACGCGGTGCCGGGCAGGTCGGGGTGGATGCCGCCCTGCATGCACACCTCGGTCGCGCCCGCCTGCCACGCCTCGTCTACCCGGTCGCCGACCTGTTGCAGCGACAGCGTGTACGCGTCGGCGTCGGTACGCCGCTGCGCGAACGCGCAGAACCGGCAACCGGTGTAGCAGACGTTGGTGAAGTTGATGTTCCGCGTGACGACGAACGTCACGTCGTCACCGACCGCGTCGCGGCGCAGCCCGTCCGCCAGACTCGCCAGCGCGTCCAGGTCGGCGCCGTCGGCGTGCAGCAGCGCGAGCGCGTCCGCGTCGCTCAACCCCGCCGGGTCGCGCTCGGCGTGGCGCAGCGCACCGCGCACGTCGGCGGAGAGCCGGACGGGCGCCGCCGGCAGCCTCGTCCTCAGCTCGGACCAGTCGCCGTAGACGGAGTCGAAGTCACCGCGGCGGTCCTCGGTGCGGCCGGTCGTGTCGACGGTGACGTGCAGATCGGTGCGGCCGGTGCCGAAATCCGCCGGCCAGCCGCCGTCCGGCTCCTGCCACGGCCGTCCTTCGACGCGGACGCCGTCGCGCGCCAGCCCGGTGGCGGGATCCGCGAGCGCAGCGACGTGGCCGGCCACCCTCGGGTCGAGCCAGGGCTCGCCGGCGCGGACGTACTCGGGGTAGACGGTCAGCCGCTCGCGCAGCTCGAACCCGGCCGCCGCGGTCCGCCTGGCCAGCTCGTCGATCTGCGGCCAGGCACGTTCCGGGTTCACGTGGTCGGGCGTCAACGGCGAGACGCCGCCCCAGTCGTCGATGCCCGCCCGCAGCATCAGGTCGTACTCGTCGTCGATCAGGTTCGGCGGCGCCTGGATACGCATGCGCGGCCCGAGCACGAGCCGCGCGACGGCGATCGTCGCGGCGAGCTCGGCCAGCTCGGCGTCCGGCGTGGCGCGCATCTTCGTGTCCGGCTTCGCCCGGAAGTTCTGCACGATGACTTCCTGGATGCCGCCGTACCGGCTCGCGACCCGGCGGATCGCGAACAGCGACTCGGCGCGCTCCAGATGCGTCTCGCCGATGCCGATGAGGATGCCGGTGGTGAACGGCACCGCGGAACGCCCCGCGTCCTCCAGCACCCGCAGCCGGACGTCCGGATCCTTGTCGGGCGAGCCGAAATGCGGGCCGCCGCGCTCGGTGAACAGCCGGCGCGAGGTCGTCTCGAGCATCATGCCCATCGACGGCGCGACGGGCTTCAGCCGCTGCAGGTCGCGCCAGGACATCACCCCGGGGTTGAGGTGCGGCAGCAGGCCCGTCTCCTCCAGCACGCGGATCGCCATCGCGCGGACGTACGAGAGCGTGTCGTCGTAGCCGGCCTCGTCCAGCCATTCGCGGGCGGCACGCCAGCGGTCCTCGGGCCGGTCCCCGAGCGTGAACAGCGCCTCCTTGCAGCCCATCTCCGCCCCTCTGCGGGCGATGTCGAGCACCTCGTCCGGGCTCAGGTACGGAGACTCCACACGGCCCGGCACCGTGACGAAAGTGCAGTAGTGACAACGGTCCCGACACAACCGGGTGAGCGGGATGAACACCTTCCTGCTGTAGGTCACGACGCCCTGGCGACCCGCGGCGACCAGGCCGGCGTCGCGCACCCGGCCGGCGTACGCCGTCAACGTGTCGAGATCGTCGCCCTGCGCCTGCAGCAGGATCGCCGCCTCGTCCACGTCGAGCGTCTTGCCGTAGCGGGCACGGGCGAGCGCGCGGCGCATGCCCGGCGGGGATCCCGGGTGCGGCGGAGTCGACACTGACGGGCCGGGATGATCGGGATCGGTCACGGTTGGGAACGTTAGGCAGCAGGCGGGCGCACCTGCCAGGGCGGGGACCACAGGCCGCCCGCGAATCCGCGTTCGTCCTGCTCAGGTTTGCCGAACGATCCGCCGGGCCGGTATTACCTAAAGATGGCCTCGATCGTCGGCAAGCGCGTCAACGGGCGGACGTACTACTACCTGGCGAGCTCGGCACGGGTGTCCGGCCGGCCCCGCATCGTGTCGCAGCGCTACCTGGGCAGCGCCGACGAGATCGCCGCCGCCGTCACCTCACCGACCGGTGGGCCGGTGAGCACGTCGCACCTGCCGTTCGGCGACGTCGCCGCGGCCTGGCAGACGCTGAACGAGCTGCGGCTCGCCGACATCGTCGACGAGGCGGTCGGGAGCCGGCGGGCGACGGTGTCGGCCGGGCGCCTGCTCGCGATCGCCGTGCTGCACCGGATCGCCGCACCCGCGTCGACGGACCTCCCGCAATGGTGGCCGACCACGAGCGCGGCGCGGTTCGTGCGGCCACGGGTGTCGACGGAGGCGTTGGCTGCGAAGCGGATGCGGCGCGTGCTCGCCCGCGTCACGGGCGAGTGCCTCCCGCGGATCGAAGCGGCGCTGTTCCGTCGCGTGAGAGAACTCCTGGGCGGGGACGAGCACGGCCTCGTGGTCGACATCCCGGACTTCGTGACGTACGCGGAACGCGGCGACGCGACGGCCACCCGCCTCGCCGGCCTCGCGCTCGTCGTGAGCCTGGACGGAACGGTGCCGCTGCTGGCGCGCCCGTACCTGCGTGGGGACGACGCCGGCGTGGAGCTCCCCGACCTGGCGAGCCGCTATCACGACCTCACCGGCGGCGGAGCGGTCACGGTCGTCGCCGGCGCGGGCCAGGACACGCCCGCCGGCCGCTTCGCACCCGCCGACCGGCACTTCGTCGGGCCGCTGCCGCCGAGCGACCACCCGGACCTCATCGCCGCGCGGCTCACGGTGCGGCGCCCGGTCGACCCGCGCCGCCTGCCCGGCGTCACGGCGCTCGACGGCCGGGGCCGCGTGGCGGGGACGGAACGCCGCATCGTCTGTGTGCACTCGGCGAACCTGCAGGCGGCGCAGAGCCGGGCACTGGCAAGGGACCTGGCGCACGCGACACGGCGGCTGGACGAGCTGGCGACGGCGTTGCGGTCCGGCTCACGACACTGGTCGCGGGCCGACGCGGCCGCCGAGGTCGGCCGGATCACGAGGTTCCGGTGGGGCGACCGCGTCCTCAGCACGCGTTTGACCACGGACGCGGACGGGCGCGTACAGCTGGGCTGGCACGTCGACGAGCGGGCGCTCGCGCGGCTGCGGTCCGAGCTGTTCGGCAAGCAGCTGCTCACCACGGACCACGACGACTGGCCCGTCCCGCAGGTCATCACCGCGTACCGGGCGCGGTACCACCTGGAGTCGACGCTGCGCTATCTCGGCGGCGACGTCGTCGCGGACGGCGACGTCGCCGCCCACGCACTGGTCACCGTGCTCGCGACGACCGTGATGCACCTGATGCGGCACCGTGCGCAGCGCGCCGGGCTCGACCTCTCGGTGCGAGAGCTGTTCGACGCGCTCGGCGGCGTGCAGGAGACGGCGCTGCGCTACCCGTCGACCGGTGGGCGGCCACGGACCCGGCACGTCCTGGCCGACCGCGACGAGCCGGGCCGGCGGCTCTACGACCTGTTCGGCCTGTCCCGCTACGCGCCGCCGGCCTCCACCTGACCGGCTCAGGTGGCACCGACGTCGCGGCCGCTGCGGGCGTCGCCGTCGAGTCCCCAGCTCACGATCCGCCGTGGCCGGACCCGGATGACGGGCTCGGGCCCGCCGATCGCCTCGGCCAGGCCGCGGATCTCGATGCCGCGCGGCTGCCACGGCGGCAGCACGTCGTCCACGACGAGCGCGATCACGGGGTTGCGCAGCACGTCCCGGTACTTCTTCGTCCGCGTCAGGTCCGTGCCGCCGAGGTCGACGGTGTCGAGCTCGGCGTTGTAGGCCCACCCGGTCGGGACCACGTGCGGCATCCCGTCCGCGCCGACCGTGGCCACCCGCGCGAGACGGCGTTCCCCGGGCCCGAGGTACTCCCGCTCGGCGTCGCTGAACACGCTTGCCCGCGACGTCTTCATGCGGCCTCCCTCAGGTCGTTCAGCGCGGCGGCGAAGCGGGCCAGCCGCTCGCCCTGGGCCCGCGCCGAGGCGATCACCCGGTCGCCCGGCTCCCCCGCCTGCGACGGATGCGCGGTGCCGTACGGGTTGCCGCCGGCCGCGCGGAACTCGTCGGCCGTGTAACCGGTGGGCACGACGATCGCACCCCAGTGGTACATCGTGTTGTAGAGCGCCAGCAGCGTCGACTCGTTGCCGCCGTGGGTGTTGATCGCCGACGTGAAGCCGGTCACCGGCTTGTCCGCCAGCTCACCCGCCGCCCAGAGCGGCGGCGTCGTGTCCAGGAACTGCTTGAGCTGCGACGCGACGTTGCCGAACCGGGTCGGCGTGCCGAAGGCGTACCCGTCGGCCCAGCGGAGGTCGTCGTGGGTGGCCAGGGGGACGTCGGCCGTGGCGTCGACATGGGCGCGCCACTGCGGGTTGCTGTCGATCGCGTCGTCGGGTGCGAGTTCGGCCACGCGGCGCAGCCGTACGTCCGCACCGGCCTTCTCGGCGCCCTCGGCGACGGACTCGGCGAGCGCGTGCACGTTCCCCGTTGCCGAGTAGCAGATGACCGCGATGTTCACTGACATTCTCGAACCTCCTTCGATGACTTCCGGATGGAGCGGCCCGCCCCGGTGAGGCGGCGGGTCGCGGTTCCCGCGACCGGCGCGACGGCGGTGACGACACCGAGCGCCGTGGCCACGAGCAGCGCGAGGCGCATGCCGGCGGGCCGGTATCCCCCGAGCGCCCAGGCGGCGGTCGCCAGCGCCGGGCCGAGCGCGATGCCGACCTGGCGAGCCAGGTTCGTCGTCGCCGCCGTCGTCGCCAGCAGTCCCGCCGGGCTCGAGGACATCGCCGACGCCTGGGTCGGCGTGCCGAACAACCCGAACCCGATCCCGACGACCAGCAGTCGCCATGCCACGTCGAGCGGGCCCCAGCCCCCGCCCAGCGGCACGAGCAGAGCCAGGCCGCCGGTGACGACGCCGCCGCCGAGCAACGCGACCGGGCGCGGTCCGTACCGGTCGGAGAGCGATCCGGAGACCGGACCGGCCAGCATGGCGCCGGCCGGGTAGGCGAGCAGGGTCAGGCCGGTGGCCGCCGGGGAGAGGTGCGCGACGCGGCGCAGGTAGAACGGCAGCAGGAACTGCATCAGCAGCAGCGCCGTGTACGACGCCAGGAGCGTGACGTGCGCACGGGCGACCGCGGGCACGGCGAGCAGTCGGCGTACCGGCCGGCTGCCCCGCGTCCGCCGCCAGGCGTGGAGCAGCGGGACCGCCACCAGGGCGAGGACGAGCCAGGCGGCGTGCCGGCTCACCGCGAGCGACATCCCCAGCAGCACGGCGACGGCCGCCGTCCCGAACAACCCCGCCTCGCCGAGCCAGCCGGCCCGCGGCGGACGCAGCCGCTCGCCCGCGGGCAGGCGGGATCGACCGATCACCAGCACCAGTGCGGCGACCGGGAGGTTGACGTAGAAGATCCACGGCCAGCCGAGCGTCTGCACCAGCACGCCGCCCAGGGCCGGGCCGGTGAGCCCGCCGAGCGGCGCGAGCGTGGACACCACGCCGAGCGCCCTGCCCCGACGGTCCGCGTGCAGGGCTCGTACCGCGAGCACCGGTGCGAGCGCCAGCAGCGGCGCCGCGAACGTACCCTGCAGCACGCGGGCGGCGACGAGGAGCCAGGCGACGTGCGCGAGTCCGGCGAGAGCGCTCGCGGCGGCGAACCCGACCACGCTCAGGGCCAGGGCACCCCGGTGCCCGACCGTCTCCTGCCACCGCCCGGCGAGCAGGCCGAGACCGATCAGCGGCACGAGATACCCGAGCACGACCCAGGCGGCCGTGGCCGTCGGCACGGACAGGCAGTCCTGGATCGCGGGCAGGGCGACGGTGACGATCGTCGTGTCGAGCTGTGCCATGAACACGCAGAGCCCGGCCGCGACGACCAGCGACCACCGGTCTCGTTCGGCACCGTTCACGCGGTCTCCCTGGCGACACAGGAACTACACTTGCTGTGTAGCTGAGACCAAACTACACATGCTGTGTACTTCTGTGGCAAGGGACCGCGTCATGGCCATCATCGGCGAGCCGGAGAACGCGCGGAGCAGACGCACCCGGGAGGCACTGCTCGGGGCGGCGCGGGCGATCCTCGAGGAGGAGGGCTTCGACGCGCTGACCATGGGACGTGTCGCGGAACGGGCAGGCGTGACCCGGCGGAGCGTCTACCTGCACTTCGCCTCGCCCACCGAACTGGTCGACGCCCTGTTCGACTACGTGGCGGAGGCCGAGAACCTGGACGGCTCGATGGCGCGGGTCTGGGCCGCGCCCGACGCCGTCGCCGCGCTGCGGGCATGGGCCACGCATCTCGCCGAGTACCACGTGCGCGTGCTCGCCGTCGACCGCGCCGTGGATCGCGTCCGCCGCGTGGACGAGGCGGCGGCCGCGCACCACCGCCGGGTGCTCTCGGCGAAGCGCGGCAACTGCCGCCGGCTCGTCACGTGGCTGCACGACGAGGGCCGGCTCGCCGCGCCGTGGACCGTCCAGTCGGCCACCGACATGATGTACGTACTCGCCTCGTCGGACGTCGTGGAGGGACTCATCGTCGACCGGCGCTGGTCGCAGCGCCGGTTCGCCGAGCACATGGGCGTGCTGCTCGAGTCGACGTTCGTGGCCGGCGACTGAGCCGGCCTCGCGTCAACGGACCTGCGGGAGCACCTCCGAGGCGATCAGCTCGAGGTGCTCGGCGTCGTACAGGTCGAGCACCTGCAGGTAGACCCGGGACGCGCCGGCCTCGCCGTACGCGCCGATCCGGTCGACGATGTGCGCGGGCGTGCCGATGAGCGCCGCGTCGGGGTCGATCGAGCCCTGCCCGACCGCGTCGGCGCGGCGGCGTACCGCGGCGTCGTCCTTGCCGCAGAAGACGGTGAGCGCCACCGAGAACCGCAACGACGCGAGGTCACGGTGCGCCTGGCCGCAGGCCTCGGTGACCCGCGCGTACTGCTGGGTGGTGTCCTCCAGCGACGTGAAGCCCGCGTTGAACTCGTCCGCGTGCGCCGCGGTGAGCTCGGGGGTGCGCCGCTTGCCCTTGCCGCCGATGATGATCGGCGGGTGCGGCCGCTGCACCGGCTTCGGCAGCGCGGGCGAGTCGTCCACCTCGTAGTACCTGCCGCGGTAGCCGAACCGCTCGCCCTCCGGGCTCTGCCACAGGCCGAGGATCACGGCGAGCTGTTCCTCGAGCCGGTCGAACCGCTCGCGCACGTCGGGGAACGGGACGGCGTACGCCTCGTGCTCCGCCTCGTACCAACCCGCGCCGATGCCGAGCTCGACCCGGCCACCGCTCATCTGGTCGACCTGCGCGACCTGGACGGCGAGCACGCCCGGATACCGGAACGTCGCCGAGCTGACCAGGGTCCCCAGCCGGATCCCGCTGGTCTCGCGGGCCAGCCCGGCCAGCGTCGTCCAGGACTCGGTAGGGCCGGGTCCCGGACCCCGCCCATCCATGTGCATCAGGTGGTCGGACCGGAAGAACCCGGCGAAGCCCAGCTCCTCCGCGGCCTTGGCGACACGCAGCTGGTCGTCGTACGTGGCACCCTGCTGCGGCTCGGTGAAGACGATGAGTTCCATCCCCCCACCCTCACACATCACGGGTGACCGGCCACGGGACCGGCGCTTCCCCAAATGATCACGGTATGTCAGGTTGCACCTACTTCTCCCGTGCTGCAGCACGGGAGAAGTAGGTGCTCGTCTCGGTAAGCCCTGGAAACTCACATACCGTGATCATTTGGATCAGCGCGCCGAGGGGCTCGCCGCGCTCACGTCCGGCTCGCCGTGCCAGGAGCGCCACAGCGCCGCGTACGCGCCGTCCGCGGCGACGAGTTCATCGTGGCTGCCCAGCTCCGTGATCAGGCCGTCCTCGACGACGGCGACGCGGTCGGCGTCGTGGGCGGTCTGCAGCCGGTGCGCAATCGCGATGACGGTGCGGCCGTCGAGCACCGCCGCGAGCGAGCGCTCCAGGTGGCGCGCGGCGCGCGGGTCGATGAGCGAGGTCGCCTCGTCCAGCACCAGCGTGTGCGGGTCGGCCAGCACGAGCCGCGCGAGCGCGAGCTGCTGTGCCTGGGCGGGCGTCAGCGTCTCGCCGCCGGCCCCGACGTCCGTCTCGAGCCCGTCCGGCAGCGCGTCGACCCACGGCAGCGCGTCGACCGCGGCCAGCGCCCTGCGCACGTCCTCGTCGGACGCGTCCGGGCTCGCCATCACCAGGTTGTCGCGCACCGTGCCGACGAACACGTGGTGCTCCTGGGTCACGAGCGCCACCTGCCGCCGCAGGTCGTCCAGCGGCAGCTCGGTGAGCCCGACGCCGCCGACCGTCACCGCGCCGGCGCGCGGCGGGTGGATGCCCGCGAGCAGCCGCCCGAGCGTCGACTTGCCGGCACCGCTCGGCCCGACCATCGCCAGCCGCTCGCCGGTGCGCACACGCAGGTCGACGCCGTGCAGCACGTCGCGGCCCTCGTTGTACGCGAACCGCACGCCCGACGCCGTCAGCTGGTCGCCCGCGGGCCTGCGCCCGGTCGGCGTCCGGTCGTCCGGCACGACGCGCACGCCGAGCAGCCGGGCGAGCGACGCCGCGCCGACCTGGAACTCGTCGAGCCACGAGATGAGCCGGTCGACGGGGTCGATCAGCTGCTGCACGTACAGCGTCGCCGACGTCACCTGCGCGACCGTCGCCCAGCCGTGGGCGTGGAACAGCCCGCCGACCAGCAGCGTGGCGACCACCGGCACGACGTACGACACCTCGACCGCGGGGAACCACACCGAGCGCAGGAACAGCGTGTACCGCTCGGCCGAGTACGACTCGGTGACGTCGTCGTCGGTACGCCGGATGCGCCGCCGCTGCAGGCCGAGCGCCTCGACCGTGCGCGCGCCCTCGACGCTCTCCGCCAGGCCCGCGTTCAGCTCGGCGTACGCCGCGTCCTCGCGGAGGTAGCCGGCCGGCGCACGGCGCAGGTACCAGCGCGTGCTCACCCACAACAGCGGCACCACGATCAGGCACGGCAGCGCGAGCAACGGCCCGACGACCACCAGCGCGCCGAGCGTGAACACGATCGTGACGACCGCGATCAGCGTCTCGGGCACGGCGTACCGGACGCTGCGCGCCAGCGCCTCGACGTCGCGCGACGAGCGCGTCGTGAGGTCACCGGTGCCCGCCCGCTCGACGGTGCCGAGCGGGAGCGCCAGCGTGCCCGACACGAACTCCTCGCGCAGCTCCGCCATCACCGCCTCGCCCAGCGCGAGCGAGGCGTACCTCGCCTGCCGGGTGAGGACGGTCTGCACGACGAGGAACGCCGCCAGCACGATCGCGAACAGGTTGACCTCGCGGAGCGTGATGCCGTGCACGACGCCTTCGACCAGCCGGCCGAGCAGGTACGGCCCGGCCAGGCCGCTCAGCGCGGCGAACCCGTGCAGCGCGACGGCGAGGCCGAGCTCACGCGGGTGCCTCCGGGCGAGCGCCCTCGCGTACCTGCGTACCGCGACGCCGTCTGCCACCGGCAGCTTCACGCGGCCACCTCCGCCGCCCTGTGCGTCACGATCCGTCTTGCGCTGGTCCGGTGGACGCGTGACGAGCAGCGCACATGGTTCGCTCGCTGGCGCTCGCTCACGCCACGTCTCCTTCCACGTCCCGGTCGTCCTCGTCGTCCTCGTCCCTCGTCACCACGCGCCGGTACGCCGCCGAGCCGGCGAGCAGCTCGTGGTGCGTGCCCTCGGCCACCACACGTCCGTCGACGACGAACGCCACCCTGTCGGCGTGCTCGAGCACGAGCGGGCTGGTGGACACGACGACCGTCGTGCGACCCTCCCGCGCACCGCGGAGCCGCTGCGCGATCCGCGCCTCGGTGTGCGCATCGACCGCGGAGGTCGGCTCGACGAGCACGAGCACCTCCGGGTCGGCGACCAGCGCCCTGGTGAGCACCAGCCGCTGCCGCTGGCCGCCGGAGAACGACCGGCCGCGCTCCTCGACCTCGGCGTCGAACCCGTCGGGCAGCGCCTCGAGAACGTCCTCGGCCGACGCCGTGTGGATCGCGGCGAGGACGCGCGAGCGCGGCGCCCTGCCCGTGACGTCCAGCTCGTCGCGCAGTGTCCCGGTGAACAGCTGACTGTCGGTGTGGTTCACCACGATCCGGCGGCGCACCTCGGCCACGGCGACATCCGAGAGGCGCACTCCGCCCCACCGCACGTCGCCGTCGACGTATCGGCCGAGACGGTCGGCGAGCAGCGCGCCCTCCGCGGGGTTCGCGGCGACCAGGACGGTGAGCGCACCCGGCTCGATGCGCACGCCCGACGCCACGTCCACGAGCGGCGAGTCGGGTGCCGGCGACACCGCCTCGGCGGGCTCGACGATCTCCGGCTCGATGCGCAGGATGTCGATCACGCGGCGGCACGCGACGAGCGCACGCGTCACCTTGTGCACCGTCTCGGTCGCCGTCGTCAGCGGCATCACGAGGAACGCGGCGTACCCGTAGAACGCCACCAGCTCGCCGGGACTGATCCGCCCGGACAGCGCGAACCGCGCGCCCAGCCAGGTGACGAGCACGACGAACACGCCGGGCAGCAGCACCTGCAGCGCGTCCAGCAGCGACTGCACGCGGGCGACGCGGACGCCCGCGTGGCGGACGTCCTGCGACTGGTCGCGGTACCTGCGCGCGAACGTGTTCTCGCCGCCGATGCCGCGCAGCACGCGCAGGCCCGTGACGATGTCGGTGGCGATCGTGTTCAACCGCCCGCCCAGCTCGCGCTGTTCGGCCTGGCGGCGGTGCAGCGGCCGGAGCACCGGGCTCAGCAGCGTCACGAGCACGGGCACGCCGACCAGCACCACGACGCCGAGCGTGACCGACGAGCTGATCAGGATCACCGCGACCACGAAGAACGAGACGACCGCGCCGGCGAGCCGGCCGGTCACCTCCAGCGCGTTGCCGACGTAGGCGATGTCGGTGGCGCCGATGCTCACGACCTCGCCCGTGGCGACCCGCTTCGGCAGCGTCGCGCCGAGCAGCGTGGAGTGGCGGACGACGACCTGCACGGTCCGGTACGCGCCGGCGAGCCAGTTCGTGACCGCGAACCGGTGCCGCACGATCCCGGCCGCGGCCTGCACCGCGCCGGCGAGCAGCAGCAGACCTCCCCAGCCCAGCAGGGCGGAGGTGTGGCCGCGGCTGATGCCCGCGTCGATGCCGCGGCCGATGATCGCCGGCATCATCGCCTGCGCGACCATCCAGACGATGCCGAACGCCCACCCGCCGAGGAGAGTGAGCAACTGCTTGCGACCCACCCACGCGAGGAACCGCGCGGGCGAACGCACGTCGGGATTGCCGGGGTCCGGCACGGGAAGCTGCTTCACGCCACACCCCCTACTTCCGCATGCCACGCGCCAGCAACCGGCCAACGCTACGAAGCGGAGGCTCCTGGGAGCAAAGGGTTTTCCCGCTCACGTAACCCCCGCGCACGCGCTGCGGTTGTGACCGCGCGGCCGGATCACGCGAGGCACGTCAAGGCCCGGGGCCGACACGGACGCCGGTCGCGCACGTCACACTCGTAGCCATGACACCGAAGGAACGCTGGTTCGCCTCCACCCTGCCCTTCGTCCGCGCGCACATCCCGCCGGCGCCCGCACGGGTGGTCGAGATCGGCTGCGGCACGCTCGGCGGTCTCGTGCCGGACCTGCTCGCACTCGCCTACGACGTCGTCGGCGTCGATCCGGAGGCTCCCGACGGGCCGGCGTACCGGCAGGTCGAGGTGGAGCGGTACGAGCCACCGGCGCGGGTCGACGCGATCGTGGCCGCCACGTCGCTGCACCACGTGGCGGACCTGCGCGAGGTCGTGGACTGGATGGCGTCCGCCCTCGTCCCGGGCGGCCGGCTGGTGGTCGTCGAGTGGGCGAGGGAGCGCTTCGACGAGGCCACGGCGCAATGGTGCTTCGCCCGGCTGCCGGAGCGCGACGAGGAGGAACAGGGCTGGCTGCACGGGCACAGGGATCGCTGGCGTGAGTCCGACCAGCCGTGGCAGCGGTACTGCGACGCATGGGCGGAGGAGGAGAGGCTGCACACCGGCGGCGACATCTTCGCCGCGCTCGACACGCGGTTCGAGCCCTCGCTCGTCCTCGACGCCCCCTACTTCTTCCCCGAGCTCGACGGCGTCACGGAGGCCGACGAGCAGGAGGCCATCGACGCCGGGCGGATCCGGGCGAACGGCATCCGTTACGCCGGTCGGCTCCGTCCCACGGCCTAGGCCTCGGGTCCGTCTCCAGGTCCCGCCTCGCGGCCGATGTGAGTGTCAGTGCCGGGAGGCATGCTTCTCGCGAGAGAACGAACAGAGCGTGTCGAGACGCGGCCGGCGGCTCCGACGTAGCAGCCGAGAGAGGCGAACCGGCCGAAACCCGAGGAGACGGATCATGAACTACCACATCGTCGAGCAGCAGGTGCACGAGCGGATAAGCCAGATGCGCGCCGAGGCCGATTCCGACCGCAAGGCGTACCAGGGCCGGCCACGCCGGCACCGGGTGCGCCACGGTGGGCACCACGCCGGGCTGCGGGTCTTCCGCCGCGCGACGGCCTGAGGCTCCCGCCCGGGGTCGCGAGGCTCACGCCGAATCGCCCGGAGCGTCCGGGCGTGCGGAGGCCGCCGCCGCCATCGCGGCCTCGTCCTCCGCGCCGAACTGGTCCTCGAGCGTCTCGGGAGAGTAGTCCAGGTCGATGCTCTCCACCGGCCTCCCGCGGGCCGACTCGATCGCGCCCAGCCGACGCTGGGCGCGATCGGCGGCGTAGCCGATGAACTCGTCGACGTCGAGCCCGAGCGGCATGTCGTCGAACTGGTCCCAGATCCACTGCACCGCGGTGAGCGCGTGCGGCAGCAGCTCGCCCATCCGGTCCTGCACGACCTGCCAGTTCGCGTCGTCCGCGGCGACGTGCCTGCGGCAGGTGAAGGTGCCCCAGGCCATGTGCCTGCGTTCGTCGTCGCCGATGTACCGGATCAGTCGCTGCATGCCGGGGAGGATGCCACGCATCGTGCACACCTTGTGCCAGGCGTAGTACCCGGTGAGCGCCAGCGTGCCCTCGACGACGTGGTTGTACGTGACGCTCGCGCGCACCTGGTTCGCCGGGCTCGGGTCGTCGTGCAGCGCGCGGAGCGACGCCGGCAGTTCCTCGTAGAAGATCTTGCGGTAGCCCGGGTTGTCCTCGACGTAGCCGGACAGGTCGTCGGTCAGGCCGACGGCGTCGAGCCAGAGCCGGAAGCCCTGCGTGTGCTTGGCCTCCTCGAAGCAGAACTGGGTCAGGTACATCTCGTCGCCGAGGCGCCCCTCGGCGGCCATCGCGGCTAGGAACGGCTGCAGGTCCTCGGTGACCGCCTCCTCGCCCGCCACGAACATCGCGCAGAGGATCGCCGACGCACGCTTCTCGGCCTCGCCCGCCTCCTCGGCGTCCAGCGCGTCCTGGCCGAAGTCGAGGTCCCCCGGGTGCCAGAACCTCCGGTTGCCCTTGTCGAACAACCGCAGCGGCAGTGCGTCCCAGTTCAGGCCACCGGCATGCAGCGTCGCGAACCCGGTGCGGACGGCCGTGTCGTGCATGGGACCTCCCTAATTAGACGCCATGTACAATAACGTGCCGTGCCACACCGGTCCACCCGTCGCCGATTGCCCGCTGCCGACCGCAGGGACGAGATCGTCGCCGCCGCGGTACGGCTGCTCGGCCGGCCGGAGGCGTTCTCGCTACGCCAGGTCGCCACGGAGGCGGGCGCCTCCCGCGCGCTCGTGTACCACTACTTCGGCGACCGCGAGACCCTGCACGTCGCCGCCGTCCGCGCCGTCGCCGGCGAACTGCTCGCCCGGCTGGCGCCGAGCGAACGCCCGCCGCTGGAGCAGCTGCGGCACTCGGTCGGGCAGTACGTCGCGTTCGCCGACGAGCACGCCGAGGGCTTCCTCGCGATCCTGCGCGGCGCGCCCCACGGCGAGGCGGACGAAGTCCGCCGCGTCGTCGAGACCGTCCGGCGGCGCGTGCTCGATCTCGTCACGCACACACTCGGCCTCGACCTGCCGTCTCCGATGCTCCGGATGAGCTGTGCCGCGTGGGTCTCGTTCGCCGAGCGGCTCACCCTCGACTGGCTCGCCGGGCGCGAGCTCGGCCGCGACGACGTCGAGGACCTGCTCGCCCGTCACCTGCTGGCGACGCTCACGGTGGCCGCCGAGACCGACGCGGCGCTCTCGGCGGCACTCGACAACGCGATGACGGCTGATGTGCCAAGCTCTGCCACGTGAGTGAGCCCGCGTCCGGGCAGGGCGCCCGCCAGGACCTGGAGACCTCGCGCATCGAGGCGTTCAGCGACGGCGTCTTCGCGATCGCGATCACGCTGCTCGTGCTGGAGTTGAAGGCACCGGCGGAGGACATCGCGCGCGGTGCGCTGTGGGAACACCTGCGCGCGGAGTGGCCGCAGTTCGGCGCGTACCTCACCAGCTTCGCGATCATCGGCGTGATGTGGGTGAACCACCACTCGATGTTCAACCAGATCGTCCGGGCCGACCGCGCGCTGATGTTCCTCAACCTGCTGCTGTTGCTCTGGACCGCGGTGCTGCCGTTCCCGACGGCGTTGGTCTCGCAGTACCTGGGCAGGGGCGGCACCGACGCGCACGTCGCCGCCGCCCTCTACAGCGCCAACCTCACCCTCGCGGCGATCGCGTTCAGCCTGATCTGGGTCCATGCCGTCCGCGGCGGCCGGCTGCTCGCGCGGCCGATGGCACCCGGCCCGGAGCGCGCGTCGATCCTGCGCTTCTCCGTCGGCACGTTCGTCTACGGGGCGACGATCGGGCTGTCGTTCGTGTCCGCGCCGGTGACCCTCGCCGTGCAGTTCCTGATCGCGCTCTACTACGCCTTCGAGCAGATCCGCTCCCGCGAGGCGTGAGCCCCGCGGGAGCAGGCGAGACCACGGGCCTACGCCGTCGGCAGCAGCCCGAGCCAGGTGAGCAACGCGGGGACGGCCACCAGGAGCAGGGCGATCACCGACGGGCCGCCGAGCGCGCCCAGCAGGGCGTACCGCCTGCGGAACCCGGCGCGCAGCGAATAGGAGATCGCCACCACCCCGTAACCCGCCGCGCCGAGCAGGAAGAACGACACGTAGGCGATGTTCCGGACGGTGATCTGGTCGGGGCTGCCCGCCACGCCCGTGGCCATGCCCACCGCCTCGACCACGTTGCCCAGCGCGTAGACGCCCAGCAGCGCGAAGGCTCCCCAGACCAGCACCGTGAGCGCGGCCGGCGACACGGGCATGCGTCGCCTGGCCACAGCCAGCAGGGCCACCACCGCCCCGAGCACCTTCAGCCCGGCGACGGTCCAGTCCATCACGGTGACGCCGGGCGCGTACGCCGCCAGCGGCCCGTCGGCGAAACGGCCGGTGAGCTCGAAGACGACGTTGACGACGGCGAAACCGAGACACCACAGTGCCAGCAGCCACCCGACCAGGGTGACGAACCGGCCGGGCGGTGCCGGTCGGCGAGTCGGTTCCGGTGGGGGGTCCGTGTGCGACGCCAGGGCGTCGCGTGCCGTGTAGCTCATGACCACAAGCCTGGTGCGGAGAACCGCCGGCCGACTCCCTCGAAAGAGCCAGCCGTCTCAGCCGAAAGGGAGAGTTCGCGTCGCCTCGCGGGCGTCGTCGAGCCTGCGGCGGGTCAGTCGTCGCCCATGCCGTGGCGCTGTGCGTACAGGGCGGCCTGGGTGCGGTCGGCGACCCCGAGCTTCATCAGGATGTTGGAGACGTGGGTCTTCACGGTCTTCTCCGACAATACGAACCCGCGCGCGATCTCGCGGTTCGACCGGCCGCGGGCGAGCTCCGCGAGCACCTCGCGCTCGCGCTCGGTCAGGCCGGAGAGTCCCTTGTCCTGCGGCTCTCCCGACGCCAGCAACGTGGCCACGTCCGGTGCGAGCAGCGCATGCCCGGCGTGCACCGACCGGATGCCCTGGGCGAGCGCCTCAGGCGCGACGTCCTTGTAGACGTAGCCCGCCGCGCCCGCACGGATCGCGGGCACCACGCTGGCGGGATCAGTGAAGCTGGTGACGACGAGGACGCGCGGCGGGTCCGGCCGGTCCCGCAGCATGCGCAGCGTCTCGACGCCGTCGACACCGGGCATCTTCAGGTCGAGCAGCACGACGTCCGGACGCAGCTCGTCGACGAGCCCGACGACCTCCGACCCGTCGCTCGCCTCGCCGACGACGTTGAGGTCGTCCTGCAGGTCGAGGAAGACCCGCAATCCCTGTCGTACCACCGGATGGTCGTCGACGACGAGCACCCTGATCTGGTCAGCCACGACCGCCCCCGTGCCTGCCGGGCAGTTCCAGTCGCACCGTGGTCCCCCTGCCGGGAATCGAGCGGATGGTCAGCTCGCCGCCCGCGTCGCGCGCACGGTCGCGCATCGAGCCGAGCCCGAGCCGCCGGGACGTCCGCTCGACCTCGGCGACGTCGAACCCGACGCCGTCGTCGGCCACCTCGAGCAGCGCACCGCCACCCTCACGGCACGACAGCGTGACGGTGACCCGCTTCGGCTGCGCGTGCCGCAACGCGTTGTGCAACGCCTCCTGCGCGATCCGCACGACGACCGCGGCCCGCTCGTCGTCCAGGTGCGGCACGCACCTGGCACACCACAGCACCTCGGGGTCGTGGATGCGGTCGAGCACCTGGACGTGTTGCTTGAGCACGGCGACGAACCCGTCGTCGGCCAGCTCGGCCGGACGCAGCGCCCAGATCACGGAGCGGAGCTCGCCGAGCGCCTCGGAAGCCAGTTCCTGCACGCGTTTCAGCTCCTCCCGGGCGCGATCCGGGTCCGTCGTCACGAGCGTCGCGACGGCGCTTGCGGACAGCCGCAGCGAGAACAGCTTCTGCGACACCGCGTCGTGCAGCTCACGCGCAAGCCGGTGCCGTTCCTCGACGACCGACAGCTCGTGGTTGCGTTCGTACAGCCGCGCGTTGGTCAACGCGATCGCGGCGTGGGCGGCGAAGACGCCGAGCAGTTCCTCGTCCTCCGCCGTGAAACCTCCGGGCTCGCTCTTGTTCGCGAGGTAGATCGCGCCGACGATCTCGTCGTCGGCGAGGACGGGCACGCCGAGGAAGTCCTTCAGCGTCGGGTGCGCCTTCGGCCATCCCGCGAACTGCGGGTGCGCGCGGATGTCCGCGAGCCGTTGCGGGTGCGGGTCCTGCATCATCACGCTCAGCAGCCCGTGCTGTCGCGGTAGCGGGCCGATGGCCTCCCACTGCGCGTCGGTGATGCCGACGGCGACGAACTCCGCGAACGCCCCGTCCTCGTCCGGCACCGCGAACGCCGCGTAGCGCGCACCCATCAGGGTCCGCGCGGACGACACGATCATGCGCAGCACCTCGCGCACGTCCAGGTGCTGGTTTAGCGCGAGCACGGCGGCGCTGAGCGCGTGCAGCTCGGGCGCCTGCTCGTTCGTCATGGCCGCAGGCTACCCGCGGCGCGCGGCCGCGTCATCGGATCGTGGGCCTAGGACCAACGGCCGAGGGGGGATCGGTTCCGCGACCGCTGTGCCGGGACGGCGAGCGGCCAAGACTCGGAGGCATGACAGACAACCGACCACCACTCCGCCACACCCGGAATCCCAGCCGGGTGGCGATCGTGACCGGCGCCTCCCGCGGGCTCGGGCTCGCGCTGGCGCGAGGACTCGCCGCCGACGGCTGGCAGGTCGTCGTCGACGGCCGCGACGCCACGACGCTGCACGCCGCGGTCGGCGACGTCCCCGGCGTCACCGCGGTGCCCGGCGACGTGACCGAACCAGACCATCGCGACGGGCTCGTCCGCGCCGCCGAGGAGATCGGCCCGCTCACGCTCCTCGTCAACAACGCCGGCGTGCTCGGGCCCAGCCCGCAGCCGGGCGTCGTCGCGTACCCGCTGGAGGTTCTCCACTCGGTGCTCGAGGCCAACCTGGTCGCGCCGTGGGCGCTGCTGCAGCGCGCGTACCCGGCGCTGAAGCGGAACGGCGGCGCGGTGCTGAACGTGACCTCGGACGCCGCCGTGGAGCCGTACGAGGGCTGGGCGGGCTACGGCGCGGGCAAGGCCGCGCTGGAGCAGGTGTCCGCGATCCTCGCCGCCGAGGAACCGGGCCTGCGGGTCTGGTGGGTCGACCCGGGCGACCTGCGTACGCGCATGCACCAGGAGGCGTTCCCCGGCGAGGACATCTCCGACCGGCCGCTGCCCGAGACCGCGGTGCCCGCGTTCCTGCGGCTGGTGGCCGACCGGCCCGCCAGCGGCCGGTACCGGGCGGCCGACCTGCTGGCGGAGGCGACGACATGAGCGGGCCGGTCGCGGTGCAGGAGCCGGTGATGGACTTCGAGCTGCCGGTCGAGCTGGAGGCGTCCGCACCCGCGGAGCTACGCGGCGCCGGGCGCGACGACGTGCGGCTGCTCGTCTCGCGGATCGGCAGCGGCGCCACGAGCCACCACCACTTCCGGCAGCTGCCGCAGCTGCTGACGGCGGGCGACGTGCTCGTCGTCAACAACTCCGGAACGCTGCCCGCGGCGGTCGAGGCGTCGGCGCTCACCGTGCACTTCTCCACCGAGCAGGACGACGGCAGCTGGGTCGTCGAGCTGCGCGCGGACGGCGAGCGCTACACCGGCGGGGAGGTCGGCGACGTCGTCGACCTGCCGGGCGGCGTCCGGCTGACCCTGCGAGCCCGGTACTCGCCCGACCGACTCTGGCTCGCCCGGGTCGACGTGCCCGACGTGCACACCTACCTCTACGCGCACGGACGGCCGATCCGGTACGGATACGTGCCGACGCCGCTGCCGCTCGAGGCGTACCAGACGGTGTTCGCGACCCGGCCGGGCAGCGCCGAGATGCCCAGCGCCGCAAGGCCGTTCACGCACGAGCTCGTCACGCGGCTCGTCAGCGACGGCGTCGTCGTCGCGCCGATCACCCTGCACACGGGCGTCGCATCCCCCGAGGCGCACGAGAAGCCGTACCCGGAGTGGTTCGCCGTGCCCGATTCGACGGCCCGGCTGGTGACCCAGGCGCGGGCGGCGGGCAACCGCGTGATCGCGGTGGGCACGACTGCGGTCCGGGCGCTGGAGTCCGTGACCGACGTGTACGGCCGGATCACCGCGGCCTCGGGCTGGACCGACCTCGTGGTGACGCCCGAACGCGGCGTCCGCGCCGTCGACGGCCTGCTCACCGGCCTGCACGAGCCGCGCGCGTCGCACCTGCTCATGCTGCAGGCGATCGCGGGACCGGGCGTCCTGCGCCGGACCTACGCGGAGGCACTCGAGCGCGGCTACCTCTGGCACGAGTTCGGCGACGTCAACCTCCTTCTTCCATGATCATGAAGATTTCGAGTGGCTATGGCGACGCGAACCTTTCATGATCACGGGCCCGGGCGGCAGGGTCAGGTCGCGAAGAAGCGCACCAGGACGAGCAGCACCAGGGTCACCGTCGAGCCCGCCGCGACGGCGTGGATCGCGGCGGCGTGCACGGGGAAGTAGCCGCCGTGCCGCCGCACCGGCGGCCCGCGCAGCGCGTGCCGGCCGAAGCCCGGCGCCCAGCGCAGGACCATGAGCAGGCCGTGGAACGCGGCGACGAGCAGCAACAGGACCGACGCCAGGCCCAGCGCCGGCGTCGGCGTGATCACGAACCAGATCCACACGACGAGGGCGCTGCACGCGGTGAATACGTGAATCGCGAGCAACGCCCGTCGCCGTGCCGACCGACCGTTCGGCCCGCCACGGAACGCTCCCGATCTGAACAGCAGATTCGCGCCCAGTACCGCCGTCATCAGCCATACCGCCACGGATGCTGCGCTCACGGGGCTCCCCGTCTTCGCCGCGCTCCCGAGGGGCGCCAGGAACGCGACGTACCACTGGTCGACCGTCGATCGGGCCCTGGTGACCCGTCCCGTCACCATGGCCGCGGATCGGGAACGTACCCGCTCGTCCGAGACCGGCAGCGCATTTCACAGAAAGCTGCCTGGGCACAGGGCGGCAGTTGGGCGGGACGCTCACGCGCCCTCTACCCACCGTTAAAGCAGCCCGGCCGCCGTCACCGGCTGCGGTTGCGGGACCGCCAGTTCCGCACGGTGACGACCCATGACGTCACGAAGCTGACGAAGATGCCGACTCCGGCGGCGAGGAGCCCGATGACGCACACCGAACCCGGCGCGAACGCGGCGAACAACGACCCGAGCACGCAGAGGGTCACCCCGCCCGCCATCACGCCGAACCCCACGCTGCGGCGCGGCAGCCTCGCCAGGTAGCTGCGTGCCGGGCCCGGCAGCCGGCCGAGCATGCGCAGGCCGACGGTGATCCACACGCCGAGCAGCACCACGCCCATCCCGGCGCGGAGCACGTAGTCGTACGGCGCGTCGGCCGCGACGAGGAAGCGCAGCACCCAGAAGCCGCCGAACGCGATGTAGTAGCCGATGGTCATCAGCCGCCAGCCGACCGCGTCCACGTTGGCTCGTGCCACGCCGAGGTTCGGGTCGTTGCGGAGCGAGGACGTGAAGCCCTCGGCGGCCTCGTGCAGGCGGCCGCGCTTGAGCTGCAGCAGGCCCAGGTTGTTCATCGCCGCCGCGTGCGCGGGATCGAGCGCGAGCACCCGCCGGTACGCCGCCTCGGCGGCCTGGGCGGCGCCGCGCTCCTGCGCCACGACGCCCATCACGAAGTGCGTCTCGGCCTCGTCCGGTGCGAGCGAGACCGCGTGCGACGCCGCCTGCCACGCCTCGTCCATCGCGTCGACGTTCTTGATCTCGTGCAGCGCCAGCGCGAGCTGCGCGTGCGTCTGCCAGAGCCCCGGCTCCAGCCGCACGGCCACCCGCGCCGCCTCGGCCGCTCGCGGGTAGTCACGAAGGCTGCACAGCGCGATGCTGGCGAGCCGGTGCGGCCACTCCTCCTCCGGTTCGAGGGCGGCAGCACGGCCGGCCGCCTTCAGCGCGTCCACGTGCCGGTCGAGCCGGCAGAGACACAGCGCGTACAGGCACCACAGCCCGCCGTCGCCCGGGTCGGTCGCGAGTGCCGACTCCAGCTTGACCCGTGCCTCGTCGTGGCGCCCCGCCTCGATCAGGATCCGGATCCGCGTGATCACCGGGTCGGGACCGACGCCCGCGCTCTCGGCGCCAGGCGTACTCACACCATCTTCCGCTTCTTCAGGTAGTGCAGCAGATCGTTGTACGCGCCACCCTCGTTGGCGAACATCGCGACGTTCTTCGCGACGTCGAGCCACGGACCGATCGACGGGCGCACCTCGCGCATCGCCGCTTCGAAGTCGCGCATCTCGATCATCCGGGTCTGGCCTGAACGGACGGCGTCGAGCATCGCCTTCTCGGCGGCGGTGTCGCAGAGGTGCGCGAGGTCGGCGCCGGACAGGCCGTCGGTGGCCTTGGCGATCCGGCGTACGTCGACGCCGGCGATCGGGCGGCCGCGCAGGTGGTACCTGACGATCGCCTCGCGCGCGGGGCCGTCCGGCGGCAGGACCAGCACGACGCGGTCGAACCGGCCGGGACGACGCAGCGCCGGGTCGACGTCCCACGGCGCGTTCGTGGCACCGAGGACGAACACGCCCTCGTTGTTGTTGGCGACGCCGTCGAGCTCGGTGAGCAGCTGGTTGACCGTGGTGCGCATGCCGGAGTTGCGGGTGTGGCTGCGCTTCTGGCCGATGGCGTCGAGCTCGTCGAGGAACACCACGCACGGGGTGTTGCGGCGTGCGGTCTCGAACAGCTCGTGCAGGTTCTTCTCGCTCGACCCGATCCACATCTCGAGGACGTCGGTGAGCGAGACGGAGATGAACTGCGCGCCCATCTCGCCGGCGACCGCGCGGGCGAGGAACGTCTTGCCGCAGCCGGGTGGCCCGTAGAGGAGCAGGCCGCCGCGCAGCTGCTTGCCGTAGAGCTTGCGCAGCTCGGGGTTGCGCATCGGGGCGAGGAACGAGACCTCGAGCCGGTCCTTCACGTCCTGCAGGCCGCCGACGTCGGCGAGCCGGACGCCGGCCTCCTCGACGTCGTACGCGGACTCCGCCGGCATCTCGTTGCCGTCCTCGTCGACGTACATCGGCGGGACGACGCCGCGGAACTCGTCCTCCATCCGCTGCCAGTCGAACCCGCCGTTCCGGTTGCCCTGCTCGTCCTGCCGGTCGTGCTCGGCCTGCGCGTCGTGCCCGGCCTGCGCGTCGTCGCGCGGTCGCGCCTCGGCGGGGCCGTTCGTGGGCTGCGCCGGCCGGGGCGGCTCGGGTGGTTGTGCCGGCTCGGGCTCGGACGGGGCCGTGGCCTGTGGGGTGGTGGCCTGCGGGGCGGCGACGGCGCGGCCCATCACGTCGCGGGCCGGCCCGGACGCCGGATCCCGCTGCAGCGCCGCTGCCGCGTGCTCGACCGCGCCGCTGGTGTCGCCCGCGTCGAGCAACAGCTCCGCGAGGTGCACGCGCAGCGGTACGTCGTCAGGTGCGGCGGCGACCGCGGTGCGCAGGCTCGCGATCAGCGGTGAGTCGGCGTCGGGCATGAACCATCCCCCAGGTCGGGTACCGGACGGCGGCTACGACGACCGCCACCGCCGTTTGGTTTCCGTCGCCAGTCTGCCAGCCGCGATGTCGACGTGGGTACATCCCAGTGACCATAGCCACGGCAACGTACCCACGTGAGGTGGTCCCACATCATGGTGGTGGCGTTACTGCGGCCATAGCAACGGCAACGTACCCACGTCAGAGGAAGGGCCGGCCGCCGAGAGCGGCGGCTACGCGGGCCAGACGAGGGCCGTCGCGATCGCGGCCAGGCCCTCGCCGCGGCCGGTGAGGCCGAGGCCCTCGGTGGTGCTCGCGGCGACGGTCACCGGGGCGCCGAGCGCCTCGCTCAGCACCTTCTCCGCCTCGGCCCGGCGGGGCCCGATCTTCGGCCGCTCGCCGACGAACTGCACGGCGACGTTGCCGATGACGTAGCCGGCCTCGCGCACCCGGCGCGCCGCCTCCTCGAGGAACGTGCACCCCGCGGCGCTGCGCCACTTCGGGTCGGTGGTGCCGAACTGCGCGCCGAGGTCGCCGAGCCCGGCCGCGGAGAACAGCGCGTCACACGCCGCATGCGCGACGATGTCGCCGTCCGAGTGGCCCGCGAGGCCGTACGGCTCGTCCGGCCAGTGCAGGCCGGCGAGCCACAGCGGCTTGGTGTCGGTCAGCGGGTGCACGTCCAGGCCGAGCCCGACGCGCGGCAGGACCGGCGGCTCACCGGCCACGGGCGCTCCGCTGGGTGGCCAGGACGGACTCCGCGAACGCGAGGTCGACCAGCCGGGTGACCTTGAACGCCTCGTCGGCGCCGGGGACGACGACCACCTGCCCGCCGGCCCGTTCGACCAGCCCGGCGTCGTCGGTGGCCAGGTCGCCCACGCGTGCCGCCTCGGCGTGTGCGCGGGCGAGGGTGTCGCGCCGGAAACCCTGCGGCGTCTGCGCCGCACGCAACGTGCTGCGGTCGACGGTGCGCACGACACGGCCGGCGACGTCGACCTCCTTGACGGTGTCGGCCACCGGCGCGACGGGCACCACCGCCTCGGCGCCGCCGTGCACCGCGCGGACGACGCTGTCGGCCAGTTCGGCCGGCGCCAGCGGGCGGGCGGCGTCGTGGACGAGCACGACGTCGACCTCCGGGGGCAGGCTGTCGAGCGCCCGGCGCACGGAGTCCTGCCGGGTCGCACCGCCGGCGAGGACACGGACGTCGGCCGGGAGCTCGAGGTCGGCGAACAGGCCGACCACGTCGTCGAGGTCGTCGGGTGGCGCGGCGACCACGACCAGGTCGACCAGTCGAGCGGTGGCCAGGGCACGGACGGCGTGCACGAGCAGCGGCACGCCACCGAGCCGGCGCAACGCCTTCGGCATGCCGGGACCCAACCGCTCACCCCGCCCGGCGGCGGGGACGATGGCCGCGACGGTCAGGAGGCGAGCACCTCGTCGAGCAGGGTCTCCGCCTTGTCCTCGTTGGTGTTCTCGGCCAGCGCGAGCTCGCTCACCAGGATCTGCCTCGCCTTGGCGAGCATCCGCTTCTCACCCGCGGAAAGGCCGCGCTCCTTGTCGCGACGCCACAGGTCGCGGACGACCTCGGCGACCTTGTTGACGTCGCCGGAGGCGAGCTTCTCCAGGTTGGCTTTGTACCGCCGGGACCAGTTCGTCGGCTCCTCGGTGTGCGGCGCGCGCAGGACGTCGAAGACCTTCTCCAGGCCGTCGCGGCCGACCACGTCCCGTACGCCGACGATCTCCGCGTTGTCTGCCGGGACCATCACCGTCAGGTCACCCTGGGTGATCTTCAGGACCAGGTAGTCCTTCTTCTCGCCTGCGACGACGCGGTTCTCGATCTTCTCGATGAGGGCTGCCCCGTGGTGGGGGTAGACGACAGTATCGCCAACCTTGAACGTCATGTGTGAAGTTTCCCTTCCGCAGGGTTCAATCCTACCACGACGCTGATCGACCACCCCATGTGTTTCCGCAGGTCAGGTGGCCTTTGCTGCCTTGACAAACGAGCCGGGGCATGGCACGCGCGCGTTCGGGCGCCGATCGGTGCCCCCGCCCGGACAGTGGGCGTCGTCACCGCGTGAGACGGCCGGCCGCTCGCCCGTGCACCTCGCGGGCGGACGGCGCATACTGGATAGATGGCGACCGGCGAGGACCTTGGGCGCGGTCCCGAGTGGGGGGACGACGGACTGCCCGAGATCGATGTCGAGATTCCGGACGACATCCGTGAGCTGGACCGCGACGTCCAGGCTTACCACCGCGAGCTGCGCAGACAACGCCGGCACGACCTGCTGCGCAGGACGATCCCGGGGATGGGCCGGCTCGGCCCGTACGGCGTGCTCGCGCCCGTCGTCGCCGCCGCCCTCATCGTCACCGCCGTGCTGGGCAGCGTGATGAGCCTGCTCGGCCCGCGTCCGCCGACAGCGGTGCGCGGGGCCGGCACACCGCGCGACAGCTCGGTCGCCGGTGACCGGCCGGGCGTCGGCAGGACCCTGCCGGACGCCCCCGTCACGGTCGACGGCATCCACACCACGCTCTCCTCGGTGCGGTCGGCGATCGTGGTCACGCTGCCCGTCGACTGCCGGTGCGCCGGCAACGTCGACTCCCTCGTCTCGACCGCGCGGTCCGTGGGCGTCGCGGTGTACCTGAGCGGCCCCCACGCCGACACCGACGCCGCCGCGGCCCGCGAGGGCAGGTACCCGCGCGTCCTCGACGGCGCACAGCAGGCCATCGCCGACCGCTACCGGCCGAGCGGGCTGTCCGCCGTCCTCGTCGGCAAGGACGGCAAGGTCACCGACGTGCTCCGCGACCTCGGCGAGCAGAAACCCGTGCCGGACGGCCGGCTCGCGACCCTCGCGCCGACGTCCGGCAGCTGAGCTCACGCCGCCGCGGTCACACCGGCCGCTGTGCGTAGACGTGCCGGCGGACCCACGCGTGCATCGCGATCGCCGCGGCCGCGCCCGCGTTGATCGACCTGGTCGAGCCGAACTGGGCGATCGACAGCACGTCCCCGCACACCTCGCGCACCGGCTCGGACAGGCCCGGCCCCTCCTGGCCGAACACGAGGACGCAGGCCCGCGGCAGGTCGTATGTCTCCAGCGGCACGGCGCCGGGCAGGTTGTCGACGCCGAGCAGCGGCAGGCCCTCCGCCGCCGCCCAGGCGACCAGGTCCTCGACACCGGCGTGGTGCCGCACGTGCTGGTACCGGTCGGTCACCATCGCGCCGCGGCGGTTCCACCGGCGCCGCCCGACGATGTGCACCGCGGCCGCGAGGAAGGCGTTGGCCGTCCGCACCACGGAACCGATGTTGAAGTCGTGCTCCCAGTTCTCGATCGCGACGTGGAACGGGTGCCGGACGCGGTCGAGGTCGGCGACGATCGCCTCGTTGCGCCAGTACCGGTACCGGTCGACCACGTTGCGCCGGTCCCCGCCGGCGAGCAGCTCGGGGTCGTAGCGGGGGTCGTCCGGCCAGGGACGGGGATGGGGTCCGACACCTACGCCTACGCTCATGCGGCGAGCGTAGGCCCGGGAGGTGTCGCGGCGACCGCGCCCGATACCCTCACGAGGTGAGGCGAAGTGCGATAGGTCTGGCCGTGGCGGCCGCCGCGGGAGTGCTGGCACTGACGGGTTGCGCGGCCGGGTTCCACCCGCAGACGTCACCGTCGCTGCAGCCCAGGGACGGTCAGAACGACCCGGTGCTGGGGTACACGTCGGCGATCGCGATCCGGCATGCGTTCATCCTCGGGCCCGCGCCCGACGCGCAGCCGTTCCCGAAGCACAGCGACGCCGCGCTCTACGTCAACATCGTCAACCAGACGACCCGCCAGGACCGGCTGGTCGCCGTCCAGACCCCGGCCGCCCGCAAGGTGGTCATCGGCGACAAGGCCTCGAACGCCGCCGCGTCGCCCAGTCAGACGCCGTCGCCCGCTGGCCAGACCCCGACCGGCGGGGCGACCGTCGGCCCCGGCGGCACGCCGACGCCGACCACGAGCAACACGGGGAGGAAGGGCGGCTCGCCGAGCCCGTCGCCGACCCGGCCGGCCTCGGTCAAGCTCGTGATCCCGCCGTCGTCGACGAACTTCGGCGCCGTCAAGGTCGGCCGCCCGCCGTACTCCGACAACACGATCACGCTCACCGACCTGACCCACGACCTCGCCGACAGCGCCGTGGTGAACGTGACCTTCGTGTTCCAGCGCGCCGGCTCGATGACCGTCCAGGTCCCCGTGATGCCGCAGGCCGGGCCGCTCGAGTCGCTGTCGGCGGCGCCGTCGCCGCAGGCCACGACGACCGGCTGAGTCAGGGCTCGAACTTGTAGCCGAGCCCGCGCACGGTGACGATGTAGCGCGGGTTGCCGGGATCCGGCTCGACCTTCGACCGCAGTCGCTTGACGTGCACGTCCAGCGTCTTCGTGTCACCGACGTAGTCGCTGCCCCAGATCCGGTCGATCAGCTGCACCCGGGTGAGCACGCGGCCGGCGTTGCGCAGCAGCAGCTCGAGCAGCTCGAACTCCTTCAACGGCAGCTGCACCGCCACGCCCGCGACCGTGACGAGGTGGCGGTCGACGTCCATCCGGACCGGCCCGGACTCCAGCGTCGGCGGCACCAGCTCCTCCGGCTCGGAGCGGCGGCGCAGCACCGCGCGTACCCGGGCGACGAGCTCGCGGGCCGAGTACGGCTTCGTCACGTAGTCGTCGGCGCCGAGCTCGAGGCCCACGACCTTGTCGATCTCGCTGTCCTTGGCCGTCACCATGATGATCGGCACCGACGAGCGCTTCCTGATGTCGCGGCACACCTCGGTGCCGGAGAGCCCGGGCAGCATCAGGTCGAGCAGCACGAGGTCCGCGCCCGAACGCTCGAACTCCGCGAGCGCGTCCGGCCCGGTGGCCGCGGCGAGTACCTCGTAGCCCTCCTTCTTGAGCAGGTACGTCAACGCCTCGCTGTACGAATCCTCGTCCTCCACGACGAGTACACGGGTCATGCTCCCGCCTCTCTGGTGCCGGTCCGTGAGTGGTTCAGCAGGGTCGGCGGGCGCATGACCAAAGGGCAGAGCTCATGATTCCCTCGCTGACGCTCGGTCATGTTTTCGAGACCTCTCTCATCGGCCGCCGGCCGGCCGGGTGCGGGTCCGGCGCCGGCGACGCTGCCGGCTCCACGTACATCGGCAGCCGCAGGGTGAACGTGGAGCCGAGCCGTTCCTTGCTCCACACCCGCACCTCGCCACCGTGGTTGGACATGACGTGCTTGACGATCGCGAGCCCGAGACCGGTGCCGCCGGTCGCGCGCGAGCGGGCCGGGTCGACACGGTAGAAGCGCTCGAAGATCCGCTGCTGGTCCTTCGCCGAGATCCCGATGCCCTGGTCGCTGACGGACAGCTCGACGTGCGAGCCGTCGCGCCGGGTCCGGACGGTGATGCGGGTGTGCTCCGGGCTGTACGCGATGGCGTTGTCGATGATGTTGCGCAGCGCCACGACGAGCAGCTCCTCGTCGCCGAGCACGCGCAGCCCGGGCGGGCCGAACACGGCGATGTCGATGCCCTTCGCGGCGGCGGGGAGCCGGCAGCGGTCGACGGCCTCGGTGACCAGGCCCGTGGTGCCGACGGGCATCGGCTCGGCCAGCGTCTCCGCGCCCTGCAACCGGGACAGCAGCACGATCTCCTGGACCATCTGGCCGAGCCGCTGCGCCTCGGTGCGCATCCGGCTGGAGAAGTGGTGTACCGCCTCCGGGTCGTCCGCGGCCGCCTCGATCGTGTCCGCGAGCAGGCTGAGCGCACCTACCGGCGTCTTCAGCTCGTGGCTGACGTTCGCGACGAAGTCGCGGCGCACGTTCTCGACCCGGCGGACCTCGGTGAGGTCCTCGGCGAGCACGAGGACGGTACCGGCGGTGCCGGTGGCGCCCAGCGGCGCGACGTGCACGTTGAACAGCGCGCCGGACACGTCGATCTCCTCGGACCTGATGCCGCCGTCACGGCGCACCAGGCGGGCCAGCGCGAGCAGTCCGGGCACGCGGACGCGGTCCTGCTCGACCAGTCCCCGCGCGCGGGCCGCCGCACTCGACCGCAGCACCCGGTCGTCCTCGTCGAGCACGACGGCCGACCACGGGAGGACGGAGAGGACGGCGGCGACGCCGGGCGGCAGCTGCGGCTCGTCGACGGCGGCGACCTCGGTCTCGCCGCGCTGGCTGCGTTCGCTCACCCGGAAGGCGAGGGCGGCGCCGACGCCCACGAGCAGACCGAGAGCGACGCCGAGGCCCAACGCGAGTTCCGGACTCACACCTCGATCGTACGGTCCGTAGCCGCCCGCTGCGCGATTCCCGCTGGGCGTTCACCGCCCGTTCACCGGTCCTTCGCCGGGGGTTCTACCTGCGCTGACAGCCTGTGGAGCATGCGTGACGCCTATCACAGGTCGCTGGAGTCGCTCCGTGCCGACCTCGTCGAGATGACGGGACTCGTCCGCGGCGCGATGGACCGCGCCACCACCGCTCTGCTCGGCACGGACGGCGCGCTGGCCGAACGCGTGATCGAGGGCGACACCAAGGTCGACCAGATCCAGATGCTCGTCGAGGAGGCGTCCTACGAGCTGCTCGCGCGGCAGGCGCCGGTGGCGAACGACCTGCGCGCGATCGTGACCGCGGTGCGGGTGAGCGCGGACCTCGAGCGGATGGGCGACCTCGCGGTCCACGTCGCCGAGGTGATCCGGCGCCGCTACCCGGACGACGCGGTGCCTCCGCTGGTGCGGGACACGGTCACGCAGATGGCGTGTGTCGCCAGCAGGATGAGCACCCACCTGGAGCAGGTCGTCGCGCAGGACGACATCGCCGTCGCGCTGCAGCTCGAGACCGCCGACGACGAGATGGACGCGCTGCTGCGGCAGATCTTCGTGGCGCTGCTCTCGCCGAACTGGACCTACGGCGTCGAGGGTGCCGTCGACGTCACGCTGGTGGGGCGGTTCCTGGAGCGCTACGCCGACCACGCCGTCTCGGTCGGCCGCCGGGTGACCTACCTGGTCACCGGCAGCTGGCCCATGCGCGCCATCAGCTGAGCCGACGGCTCACCGGGCGCGGTCCTGCCAGGAGGCGGCGGCCACCCGCGCGACCAGCTCGCAGGCGTCGTCGTCGGACAGGCTGGTGCTGGTGCAGACGACCAGGACGTACGGCGGCGCGTCGTCGGGGGTCACCAGGGCGGCGTCGTGGCGGATGCCGTTCACCCAGCCGTTCTTGTGCGCGACGCGCGTGCCGGGCGGCAGACCGGCCGGGATGTCCGGGTTGAACTCGTTCGCCTCCAGCAGCTCGCGCATCTGCGCACACGCCTCGGGCGAGGCGGCCGTGTCGGTCGCGATCGCACGCATCACCGCGGCGAGGTCGGCCGCGGTGACCAGGTTGCGCTTCGCCTGGCCGTCGGCGGCGGCGTCACCGAGCAGCCGCGCCACCCGGCTGTGCCGCGCCCCGCACACCCGCCACGCCTCGGCGACGGCGTCGAACCCGAGGTGCTCGATCACCAGGTTGGTGGCGAGGTTGCCCGACCGCACGATCATCCGGCGGAGCAGCCAGCGGAGCGGGACCTCCTCGCCGAGCCTGGCCCACGCCTGGTCGTCGCCGTCCTCCTCCTCGTCGGCCTTGAACCGCGTCTCGCCGTCGCCTGAGGCGAAGTCGGCGTGCACGTGGACCGGCGTGTCGAGGTCGGTGTCCCCGGCCGCCGCGGCGCGGTGCGCCGCGATCAGCACGGCGAGCTTCATGGTGCTCGCGGCGTAGTGCGTCTGGTCCGGCAGCCGGGTGTACCTGGGCGGGCCCGTGCGGCCGCCGTACCAGACGGAGACGGTGCCGGGCGCGGCGGCGAGGGTCGGTTCGAGAGCGTCGATCGGAGGCACCGGAGCAGCTTAATGCCTTGACGCAATCGCGTAGGCCGGCGTACTGTATCGATCAAGACTTAATCGATACAGAAGGATGCCGCCGATGGGCCGCGTGACGCTGCAGACGATCGCCGACGAGCTCGGCGTGTCGCGGACGACCGTGTCCAACGCGTACAGCCGGCCCGACCAGCTGGCGCCCGCGCTGCGGGAGCGGATCCTGGCGACGGCGCAGCGGCTCGGGTACTCGGGGCCGGACGCCGCGGCGCGCACGCTGCGGCGCGGCCGGGCGGGCGCGATCGGCCTGCTGTTCACCGAGTCGCTCGGGTTCGTCCTGTCCGACCCGTTCGCGGTCAGCTTCCTGCACGGCATCGCGGAGACGGCCGAGCAGTACCACTCGGGGTTGCTGCTCGCCTCGTCGCGGCAGGACGACGGCGGCGTCGACGCCGTGCAGAACGCGGTGGTCGACGGCTTCTGCATCTACTGCCTCGAGGAGGACTCCCGCGCGTTCGAGGCGATCCGGCGGCGCAACCTGCCGTACGTCCAGACCTTCGGGACGTCCAGTGACCCGGACGTCAGCTTCGCGGCGGTCGACGACCGCGGGGCCGCCGCGAGCGCGGCCCGGCACCTGATCGAGCTCGGTCACCGCAGGCTGGCGGTCATATCCGACTGCGGCATCCCCGACGGCCATCTCGGCCCGGTCGACCCGGGCAGCCTGCAGTACGGCACCGACGCCAAGAGCCGGATGACCGGTTACCTCGACGCCGCCCGCGAGGCCGGTCTCGACCCGGCGTCCGTGCAGTTCGCGCACGCGACGGACAACAGCATGGACGCCGGCAACGCCGCGATGAAGCGGCTGCTCGACCTCGAGCCGCGGCCGACCGGCGTGCTGTCGATCACCGACATGATGGCGCTCGGCGCCCTCACCGCACTGGACGAGCACGGCCTGGCCGCGGGCCGGGACGTGTCCGTCGTCGGCTTCGACGACGTCCCGCAGGCCGCGTCGGCGGGGCTCACCACGGTAAGGCAGCCGGGCCGGGAGAAGGGCAGGGTCGCCGCGCGGCTGCTGCTCGACCCGCCGGCGGACCCGGCGGACCGCCGCGTCGTGCTGCCGACCGAACTGGTCGCGCGCGCCTCGAGCGGCCCACCCCGTTCCGACTAGAAGCGGCGTGGCGTGGGCGCGACGGCTCGCCCCGACGTCACGAACACACGCAGAACAACGAGGAGTCAGCCATGTACCCGGTCGGATTCCACATCGCACTGGACGCGACCAAGCGCCTCGCACAGTCGGCGCTGCCGGACGCACCCGTCCTGCCCGACGAGGTGCCGCGAGCGTCCCTGTCCAAGCGCTGCCGCATCGCGCTGGCGAGCACGCTGCGCGCTCTCGCCGTCCGTGCCGACAACGCCGCGGAGCGGGTCGAGCCGCCGGCCGTCACGGCCTGTTGCCCGTCCCGGGGAGGTCTCGCGCTGCAGCGCCGCTGAGCGGTGACGGGTTCGGCCGGCGTGGTTCCCTGACGCCGGCCGTCCCGCCGCCCGGGTCCTCAGGACCGCCCTGCCGCGGGACGTCCGCCGTGGTCAGCTGCCGACGCCGCAACCGGTCCCTGAGCCGGCGCCACGCCGGCGCCCGTCCCGGGCTCCGCGGCCCCGCGTCTCGTCCGGCACCCATGAGCCCCACCTCTCGTCAGCAAATGCTGACGGCAGTGTAGGCACAAACCCGGCCCGTCCGGTAGCTCGATCAGCCCACGCGGCCGGTGATGTAGTCCTCGGTGGCCTTGCGGGACGGGGTCTGGAACATCGTGGTGGTGTCGTCGACCTCGATCAGGGTGCCCGGCAGGCCGGGACCCGGAACCGAGAAGAACGCGGTCATGTCGCTCACCCGGGACGCCTGCTGCATGTTGTGGGTGACGATGATGATCGTGTACTGCTTCTTCAGGTCGCCGATCAGGTCCTCGATCGCGAGCGTCGAGATCGGGTCGAGCGCCGAGCACGGCTCGTCCATGAGGACGACCTCGGGCTCGACCGCGATCGCCCTGGCGATGCACAGCCGCTGCTGCTGGCCACCGGACAGCGCGGAGCCGGCCTTGTGCAGCCGGTCCTTGACCTCTTCCCACAGGTTCGTCCGGCGCAGGGCCTTCTCGACGATCTCGTCGTAGCCGCCGCGGCGGCGCCCGCCACGCACCAGCCGCAGGCCCGCCACCACGTTGTCGTAGATCGACATGGTCGGGAACGGGTTCGCCTTCTGGAACACCATGCCGACCGCACGCCGCACCGACGTCGGGTCGACGTCGCGGCCGTAGACGTCCACGCCGTCGATGCTGATCCGGCCCTCGATGCGGGCGCCGGGAATCTCCTCGTGCATCCGGTTGATCGACCGCAGCACGGTGGACTTGCCGCAGCCGGACGGGCCGATGAACGCCGTGACCGTGCGCGGGAGCACGGTGAGCGAGACGTCGGTCACCGCGGCGCGCGAGCCGTAGTACGCCGTGAGGTTCTCGATCTCGACGCGCGTACCGCCGACGACGGGAGCCGACGTCTCGGCGTTCGCCTCGGGCTGCTGCGTGACGGTCACTTGCTCTCCCTTGGTCTCTGTCATCTGCGCCCCTACCTCCGGCTCACTCGTCAGCTGCTGCACCGGTGTCATCTCAGTGGGCCTCCACCTTCGGCGCCTTCCACCTGGCCAGCGCCCTCGCCGCCAGGTTGAGCACCAGGACACCGAGCACGAGGGTCAGCGCACCGGCCCACGCCCTGGTGACCGCCGCGTCCGTCGGCCGGGTCGCCTGGTCGAAGACGAACTGGGCGATGCCGACCTGTGGCCCGTGGAACGGGTCGTTGTTGATCGAGTCGGTGAAGAACACGGTGAGCAGCAGCGGCGCCGTCTCCCCGGTCACCCGGGCGATCGCGAGCATCAGGCCGGTGACGAGTCCCGCGGCCGCCGTCGGCAGCACCACGCGCAGGATCACGCGCCAGCGCGGGACGCCCAACGCCAGCGCACCCTCGCGCAGCTCGTCCGGCACCAGCCGGAACATCTCCTCGGCCGAGCGCACGACCACCGGCAGCATCAGGATCGCCAACGCCATGGAGCCCGCGAACCCGGAGAACCCCATGCCCAGCGCCAGCACCCAGAACGCCAGCACGAAAAGGCCCGCGACGATGGACGGGATGCCGGTCATCACGTCGACGACGAAGCTCACCGCACGGGCGAGGCGCCCGCTGCCGCCGTACTCGACGAGGTAGATCGCGACGAGGACGCCGAGCGGGATGGCCATCAGACCGGCGAGAACCACCTGCTCCACCGTCCCGACGATGGCGTGGTAGGCGCCGCCGCCCGCGTCCGTCGCGCCGATGTTGCGCATGGAGTGCGTCAGGAACGTGCGGTCGAGCCGTGCGATCCCCTTGCGTACCACCGCGAACAGCACCGCGACGAGTGGCGCGAGTGCCACCACGACGGCCGCGTAGACGGCGACCGTCGCGATACGGTTGCGCACCCGCCGGCCCGTCGAAGGACGGGCCAGGACCCGGCTCTGCCGCAACGACGCGCTCGTCACCGACATGCGCGGCCCCTTGTCCGCTCGCTGTGTCCTGCGTTCATCTCGCCGACCTCCTCGCGCCCCTGATCTGCAGCAACCGCGCCACACCGTTCACCGCGAACGTGATGACGAACAGGACCAGGCCGGACGCGATGAGCGCGCCGCGGCCGGTGGTCCCGGCCTCGCCGAACATGTTCGCGATGTTGGCCGCGAACGTCGCACCGCCGGGCTGCAGGATGTGGAGGGAGATGGTGTAGCTGGAGGACAGCACCATCGCCACCGCGATCGTCTCGCCGAGCGCGCGGCCGAGACCGAGCATCGCGGCGGAGGTGATGCCGCGTTTGGCGTTCGGCAGCACCGCGAGCCGGATCGTCTCCCACCTGGTGGCGCCCAGCGCCTGCGCCGCCTCGACCTGCGACCGGGGCACCCGGCTCAGTACCTCACGCGACAGGGCCGCGATGGTCGGCAGGATCATGACGGCGAGGACGACGCCGGCGACGAACAGCGACCGGCCCACCAGCTCGGCGTGGAAGATCGGGATCCACCCGAGGACCGTCGAGATGAAGCTCTGCACCGGGTTCAGCACGGGGACGAAGTACAGCAGCCCCCACAGGCCGAACACGACGCTCGGCACGGCCGACAGCAGGTCGACCGCGTAGCCGCAGAGCTTCCCGAACACGCCGGTCGCGTACCGCGTGGTGAACAGTGCGACCGCGACGGCGATCGGTGTCGCGAAGACCAGCGCGATCACGCTCGACACCAACGTGCCGAACGTCAACGCGGCCACGCCGAAGACGCTCGGCGACGCGTCCGGGAACCACCTGGTCTGGGTCAGGAAGTTCCCGTGGTCGACGCGCAGCGCGGGCACGGCCTCGGCGATCAGGAACGCCGTGATGGCGGCCATGATCACCAGGACGAGCACGCCCGCAGACCGAACGAGCATGCGGAACGCCCGGTCCCCACCGGCCCGGGCGTTCCGTCGGCCGCCGCCGGACGCGAACGCGCCGGTCTCAGCCGGAGCTGTCGTAGAACTCATGG
>DASUWX010000207.1:0-4629 GCA_036378185.1 Streptosporangiales bacterium
CGCACCTGCGGGGGCAGGTCGCCGGGCACGGCGGCCGGCGGGCGGGCGAACAGCACGAAGCGCCCGTCGCCGAACAGCTCGTAGAGCGGTTCGGCCGGTGCTCCCGGCCGCCTCAGCCGTCCCGTGGGCAGCCGCGCTCCCTCCAAGGGGTGCGCCACGCCGTTCCGCGCGGGGTACCGGATCGCCACGCCGGAGTAGACGCGCGCCAGCCGGGTCCGCACCGGCGGCAGCGGCAGCGCGACGCGGTAGGCGGCCCACCGCAGCAGCCGCCGCGGCGCGGTGCGCGCGGTGTTGAGCCGGAACTGCCGGCCGGTCAGCCGCAGCACGTCGGCGCCGACGGGATGGCGTTCGCGGTGGTAGGAGTCGAGCAGCCGGCCGGGCGCGCGGCCCTGGACCGCGGCGGCGAGCTTCCACCCGAGGTTGAACGCGTCCTGGAAGCCGGTGTTGAGCCCCTGGGCGCCGGCCGGGGAGTGGGTGTGGGCGGCGTCCCCGGCGAGGAAGACCCGGCCGACCCGGTAGGCCGGCACCTGCCGGCTCGAGCTGCGGTATCGGCTGGACCAGTACATGTCGCGCGGGCGCAGGTCACGGCCGATGATCCTGATGATGCTCGAGCGCACCTCCTCGAACGTCACCGGCTCGTCCGCCGGCACCCGCGCCCGGGAGTAGTCGTAGAGCACGACCCGGCACGAGCCGTCGCGGAAGGGGAAGACCAGTAAAAGGCCGCGGTCGGTGATCTCCCCGTAGGCGTCCGTCATGGGCAGGCCGTCGAGGAAGACGTCGGCGAGCGCGACCGAGCCGGGGTTCGGGGCTCCGGGGAACGGCAGGCCGAGGCTCTCACGCACGGTGCTGTGCAGGCCGTCGCAGCCCACCACGTACGCCGCGCGCTCCGTGGTGCCGTCCTCGAGGGTGACCGTCACCTCGTCGGCGGTCTGGTCGACGGCGGTGACCCGGGCGGACCGGATGATCCGCGCGCCGAGCTCGACGGCCCGCTCCTCCAGCAGCCGTTCGATCTCGCTCTGCGGCAGGTCGAGGAGGTAGGGGAAATCGGAGTCGAGCCGCCGAAAATCGATCACCGCGCCTTTCGGGCCCACCGGAAACGAGGGGACCGGCAGGCCGGCGTCGACGAAACGGTCGGCGATGCCGCGCAGCGCGAGCATCTCGACGCTGCGGGCGTGCAGGCAGATGGCGCGCGAGTCGGTGGTCCTGGCGGGGCGCCGTTCGAGCACCGTGCAGGGCACTCCGGCGAGGGCGAGCTCACCGGCCAGCGCGAGGCCCGTCGGGCCCGCACCGACCACGATGACGCGGTCCGACGGCATCGGTCCGTGACCTTCCTGAGGAGTCCGTATTCGTGATCAACTGATATCAGGTCACCCGTCGCCGGGTGCGTCGAATGTGATCTTCCTTCCATCTCCTACCGAATTGGTCATACTTTTGACCTGAACCGCTGACGGTCACCCGGGAGGGGCAGGCACACATGGCCGATTCTTCGGCGAGAACGCTGGTGCTCGGCATCAGCCGAGCCGGCGAGGTCCTCCAGTGCGGGCAGAACGCGCCCGGCGTCCTCGGGCGCGCCCCGGAGGACGTGGTCGGCGCCGACGTCGGCGTCCTGTTCACCGACGAGAGCAAGGAGGCCCTCGCCACGCTCCTGGACGCGCTCGACGCCCGGCACGAGCGCACGGCGGTGCTCGGCGTCCGCACCGACGCCGAGGCCCGCAACGCCGTCGTCACCGTCCAGCCGATGCACTCCAGCGGTCCCGAAACGGCCGACCTGATGATGATCAGGGTCGCCGTCACCGACCTGGAACGTTTCACGGACCCGGCGCTGATGCGCCGGGCCATGATGGACGACGCGCTCGTACGGATCGGCGCCACCCTCGACCTGGACCAGATGGCGCGCGAACTCGTGAACGTCGTCGTCCCGCACTACTGCAACGCCGCCGGCGTGGTCGTCCAGGAGAGCATCATCGCCGCCGACGAGCACCCGTCGATCGCCGACGACGGCACCACCGTGCTGCGCCGCCTCGCGGTCGCCGCCGACGACCAGAACCCCGGCTGGAACGCCGCGTTCCCGACCGGTGAGGTCCTGACCTATCCGCCCGACACGCCCTACACGCGCTGCATGGCCACCGGCGAGCCGGTCCTCGAACCGCACGTCGACACCGCCCAGGCGCAGCGGATCGCCGGCGCCTGGCGGCGCAAGCCCGTCGGCCGGCTGCTGGATCAGGTCTCCATGGTGGTGCTGCCGCTGATCGCCCGGGGCACCGCGCTCGGCTTCATCGTGTGCACCCGCAGCCCGTCGCACCGCGCCTTCGACGCGTACGACGTGGAGATCGGCATGGAGTTCGCCGCCCGCGCGGCCCTCTACATCGACAACGCCCGCCACTACAGCCGCGAACGCGCGACCGCCCTCACCCTCCAGCGCAGCATGCTGCCGACCGGCCTCACCGCGCCGTCCAGCGTCGAGATCCGGCATCGCTACCTGCCCGGCAACCAGCTGATCGAGGTCGGCGGCGACTGGTACGAGTCGATCGCGCTGCCCGGCGGCCGCGTCGCCCTCATCGTCGGCGACGTCGCCGGGCACGGCGTGCGCGCCGCCGTCACCATGGGCCGGCTGCGCACCGCCCTGCGCACCATCGTCAACCTGGAGCTGTCGCCCGCGGCCGGGCTGCAGCAGCTCGACGCGCTCATGCGCGAACTCGGCGAACGCGAACCGGCCTTCGCGACCTGCGTGTACGCCGTCTACGACGCGACCGACGGCACCTGCGAGATCGCCTCCGCCGGTCACCTGCCGCCGCTCCTGCTGCGTCCGAACGGCACCAGCGAGTTCCTCGACATCCCGCCCGCCCCGCCGCTCGGCGTCGGCGAGGGCGTCATCGAGACCCGCACCTTCACCGTCGGCGACGGCAGCGTCCTCGTCCTCTACACCGACGGCCTCGTGGAGAACCGCGGCCAGGACATCGACGACGGGCTGCTCCGCCTGCGCGGCGTGTTCGGCGAGGAGGCCCTGTTCCGGCCGCTGGAGGACCTCGCCAAGGCCACCCTCGACGGCGCCTACGCCGACCACCACCGCGACGACATCGCCGTGCTCATCGCCCGCCTGCGCCGGCTGCCCGCCGACGACTTCCGCTCCTGGACGCTGCCCGCCCTCCCGTCCGCCGTCCGCGACGCCCGCGGCCGCGTCCGCGAGACCCTCGAACAGTGGGGCTGCGAGGAGCTCGGCTTCAGTACCGAACTCGTGGTGTCGGAGCTGGTCACCAACGCGCTGCGGTACGCGAGCGGCGACATCGAGCTACGGCTGCTGCGCGACCGCACGCTGGTCTGCGAGGTGCGCGACGACTCCGACGCGCTGCCCCGCGCGCGGCAGGCCTCCGACGACGACGAGGGCGGCCGCGGCCTGCAGGTCGTGCACCGCCTCGCCAAGCGCTGGGGCGCCCGCCCCGTCGCGCGCGGCAAGGTCGTCTGGTGCGAGCTGGACCTGCCCGGTGTGGACGCCGTCCTCGAGACCGGCTGGCCGGGCGAGTCCCTGCACCGCGTCTGAACGCCACCCTTCACCACCCGCCGCCCGGTCGTTCGCCCTCCTCACTCGCTACGCGGACGACCTCGTCCCTCGGCCGCCCACTCCGCTCGCTCGTCGGGTTCACTCCTGTGGCCGGGTCTGGCGGGTGGCGACGCGGGCCGGGTCTCCGGTGTGCGGGGCGACGATCTCGCGCCAGGTGCTGGTGATCGGCAGCCGGCGGTCGCGGCCGAAGTTCTTCGGGGTGATCTTGGGGCCGGGCGGGTACTGGCGGCGCTTGTACTCGGCCGCGTCGACCAGCCGGATCACCCGCTCCACCAGCTCCGGCTCGTGTCCTGCGGCGATCAGCGCGTCGCGGCCCATGTCCTTCTCGACGTAGTCGTCCAGCAGCGCGTCGAGGACCTCGTACGGCGGCAGCGAGTCGGTGTCGAGCTGGCCGGGGCGCAGCTCCGCGGACGGCGGCTTGTCGATGATGTTCTGTGGGATCGGCGGCGCGTCGGAGGCGCTCGTGAACGGGTGGTCGCCGCCGGTCCGCCCGTTGCGCCAGCGGGCGAGCGCGAACACCGTGACCTTGGGCACGTCCTTGATCGGGCCGTAGCCGCCGGCCGAATCGCCGTACAGGGTGGAGTAGCCGGTGGCCAGCTCGCTCTTGTTGCCGGTGGTCAGCACGAGGTGGCCGTGCTGGTTGGACAGGCCCATGAGGATGTTGCCGCGGATGCGCGCCTGGAGGTTCTCCGCCGCGAGCCCGGACAGCTCGATCTCGGCGTCGTAGGCGTCGACCATGCCGTGGATCGGCACCGTGCGGCCGTGCAGGCCCTGGCGTTTGACCAGGTCGTCGGCGTCGGTGACGGAGTGCTCGCTGGAGTAGCGGCTGGGCATCAGCACGGCGTGCACGGCGTCGGGGCCGATGGCGTCGGCGGCGATGGTGGCGACCAGCGCCGAGTCGATGCCGCCGGACAGGCCGAGGATCACCGACCGGAAGCCGTTCTTGCGGATGTAGTCGCGGGTGCCGAGCACGAGCGCGCCGTACACCTCGCCGAGGTCGCCCAGCGGTTCGGCGCACGGCGGCGTCTCCGGCTCGTACGGCGGTACGGGCTCGGCGGACAGGAGGATCC
>DASUWX010000208.1:0-38360 GCA_036378185.1 Streptosporangiales bacterium
CAGTACCCTGCCAGAGAGCACGTCGTTCCCTTCACCTGGAACTCGAGTCGGACAACCCGAGAACCTAGAAAGGAACGGCGTGCTCACCCATCCACGACACGCCAACAACCCACACAAACAGCCGGAGAGCCTCATTTGGAGGCTGGATCGGGCCGCGGGCCGAAGCCTCCCGATTTCGCCGCAGGCGTGCGACCCTACGTGATACGGGGTCCGGGCCCGAGGAGGGCACATGCACAGCAACGACGGCGACGGGCGCGGCGGGCGGCTGCGGCGCGAGCTGAACATCTGGGAGGCCGTCGGCATCTCGGTCGCGCTGATGGCACCGTCGATGGCCGCCAACATCAACCCGCAGGGCACCGCCGGCTCGGTCGGCCGCGCGGTGCCGCTCGCGTTCGCGCTGGCGACCGTGGGCGTCCTGCTCGTGGCGTACACCTTCGTCCGGCTCTGCCAGCGGTTCAACCACGCCGGGTCGGTGTACGGGTTCGTCGGTGCGACGCTCGGGGCGCGCACCGGCGTCGTCTCCGGCTTCTCGCTGCTCGGCACCTACACGTTCTACGGCGTCGTGACGTCCAGCGCCTGCGGCATCTTCGTCACCTCGCTGCTCGCCAAGCTCGGCCTGTGGCCGTCGCCGCCCTGGTGGGGACCGTTCGTCGTGACCGGCATCGTCCTGCTCGGCGTGTACGGGCTGACGGTCACCCGTGCGCGGGTCGGCACCGGCGTGCTGCTTGCGATCGAGGGCACCACCGTCGTGCTCATCCTGATCGTCAGCGTCATCGTGCTCGTCCGGCTGCTCGCGCACACGGCGCCGGGCGGCCACACCTTCACTCTCGACGTGTTCACCGTCCCGCACGGCACGGCGCCGTCGGCGCTGTTCCTCGGCGCGGTGTTCGGCTTCCTGTCGTTCGCCGGCTTCGAGGCCGCGGCGACGCTCGGCGAGGAGACGCGGCAGCCGCGCCGTGACATCCCGCGGGCGATCCTGGGCACGGCCATCTTCGGCGGCGTCTACTTCGTGTTCGTCACGGCCGTCGAGGTGATGGGGTTCGGTGCCGACGCCGCCGGCGTGAAGAGGTTCATCGCCTCCGGCTCGCTGCTCGGTGACCTCGGCACGCAGTACGTCGCCGCCTGGGTGGGCGACGTCATCACGCTCGGCGCGGCGGTGAGCGCGTTCGCGTGCTGCCTCGCGTGTGCCGTCGGCGCGTCGCGCCTGCTCTACGCACTCAGCCGCGACGGTGTCGGCCCGCGGCCGTTCACGCTGGTGTCGATGCGCCGCGGCACGCCGGTCGTCGCGTCCGCCGTCGTCGTCGGGCTGATGTACGCCATCATCGTCGTCTACGCGGGACTGTTCGGCGCCAAGCCGTTCGACGCCTTCCTGTGGTCCGGCACCATCGGCACGCTGATCCTGCTCGTGGTCTACGTCCTCGCGACGATCGGCGCGGTCCGGCTGCTGTTCTTCAGCGGGCGCAGGTACGTGCGCGCATGGGAGATCGTGATCCCGATCCTCGGGTTGCTGGTGCTCGGGTACACCATCTACCGCAACGTCCTGCCCTACCCCACCGGGGCCGCGGCATGGTTCCCTGTGGTGTGCGGCGCCTGGATCCTGGCCGCGGTGGTGTACGTGCTGCTGCGGCCGGCGATGGCCCGGCACGCCGGTGAGCTGTTGACGGGACAGGAGGGCCTGGGGCGGCCCGAGACGGAGGAGGCGGTGCGTTGACGGTCTTGACGGAGGCGGAACGGACGGCCCGGGGGCGGCGTGCGCGTGCGCTCGTGCCGGCGCTGCGGGAGCAGGGCGTCGACGGCGTCGTGCTGTCGTTCGTCGACACCGCCGGCATCAACCGGATCAAGGCGGTCCCCGTCGACCGGCTGGAGCGCTCGGCGGCGTGGGGCACCGGCATGTCACCGGTCTTCGACACGTTCCTCTCGAACGACGTCCCGGTGCGCACCGACGACCTCGGCAGCCCGGACGGCGACCTGCGGCTGCTGCCCGACCTCGACGCCCTCGCCGTGCTGTCCGCGCAGCCCGGCTGGGCGTGGGCTCCCGTCGACCGGTACACCCAGGACGGCGAGCCGTACGTGGCGTGCCAGCGGCAGTTCGCGGCCGCCATGGTCGAACGGGCGCGGGCTGCGGGCATCGGCGTACAGGCGGCGTTCGAGATCGAGTGGGCGATCGGCCGCGGGGACGGCGAGGACTTCGTGCCCGCGTGCCTCGGTCCCGCGTACGGCATGACCCGACTGGTCGAGCTGAGCGACTACGCGCGCGACGTCCTGGGCGCGCTGCAGGAGGAGGGCGTCGACGTCGAGCAGCTGCACCCGGAGTACTCGGACGGCCAGTACGAGGTGTCCGTCGCGGCGACCGACCCGGTCGCGGCCGCCGACCGCAGCGTCATCGTGCGGCAGACGATCCGGGCGGTGTCGATGCAGCACGGGCTGCGCGCGTCGTTCGCGCCGTCGGTCGTCGCGGGGCACGTCGGCAACGGCGGACACCTGCACCTCTCGGCGTGGCGCGACGGGCGCAACCTGCTCTCCGGTGGGGATCGCCGCTACCAGATGACCCAGGACGGCGAGTCGTTCGTCGCCGGCGTCCTGGCGCACCTGCCCGCCCTGATGGCGGTCGGCGCGCCGACGCCGGCGAGCTACCTGCGGCTGCAGCCGTCGCACTGGGCGGGCGTGTACGCGTGCTGGGGACGCGAGACCCGCGAGACCGCGGTGCGGCTTGTGACCGGTTCCACCGGCGAGCGGGCGACCGCCGCCAACGTCGAGGTGAAGTGCGTCGACCTGGCCGCGAACCCGTACCTGCTCGTCGGTTCCGTCCTCGCTGCCGGCCTGGACGGCGTGGCCGGCGCGACACCGCTGCCGGACGAGGTGGTCGACGATCCCGCGTTGCTCGACGACGCCGAGCGCGGTGCGCGCGGGATCGAGCGGCTGCCGACGAGCCTCGGCGACGCGGTCGACGCGTTCGCCGCGGACGACGTCCTGCGGGAGGCACTCGGCAAACCGCTGGCCGACGCCGTCGTCGCCGTCCGCCGCGGCGAGATCGACCGCTTCGCCGACGCCGCTCCCGACGACGTGGTCGCGGCACTGCGCTGGGTCTACTGAAATCGAGGTGTCACGGCACCGCGACCGCTGCTAGCTTCTGGTGTCCCCGTTCCCGGCACGAGGAGAGTGCGACGCATGGTCCGGCGCCGGGTCGTCGTGCTCGCGGCGACCGTGCTCGCCCTGGCCGGCTGCGGCGGCCACCGGACACACGAGTCGAGCGGCACGAGGAGCCCCGGCACCGTCTCGACATCGGTGTCCGCGTCGCCCACCGCCGACACGCGCAAGGCGATCGCGTCGACGTACGTCACCCCGTCCGACTCGAACTGGCACGACGTCAGGGTCGACCTCGTCGCCCTGAACCGGCTCGGTGACGACGACCTCGTCGTCCAGCTACGGCTCACCAACGAGAGCGACGCCGCCACGACGATCGTCTGGGACGAGATCGCCGACTTCATGCAGGGCGACGAGAAGTGGCACTGGGCGTCCGGCATCGGCGTCCTCGACACCGCCTCTCGCGAACTGCTGCTGCCGTACCGGACGGCAGACGGCGGCTGCCTGTGTACCGGTGAGCACGACCAGCCGGGCGGACCCGGCTCGGACGACCAGACCATCGCGCCGCACGGGTCCTGGACCCTCTACGCCGTGACACCGGCACCGGCCGGCGGCGCGAGGACGACGACGGTGGTCACCCCGATCGCCCCGCCGTTGACCGGCGTGCCGATCAGCGCCGACGCGCCGACGCCGCCACCCGGCCAGCGGATCCGCGGTCGCGACGGCGTGCAGACGACGACCCTGAAGTACCCGATCGAGACGCCCGAGGAGTCGCTCGACAAGTCCGAGGAGATCATCGACAGAGGCCGGCGGGTCGAGGTGAACCTCTCCGCGGACGTGCTGTTCGAGCTGAACAAGGCCGAGCTGTCGGGCAAGGCGCACGCGATCCTGGCACGCACCGCCCGGCGGATCGACGACGCCGGAGCGACCACCGTCGACGTCGACGGGTACACCGACTCGTCCGGCGACGACCGCATCAACGACCCCCTCTCCCGGCGCCGCGCGGACGCGGTCAGGAAGGAGCTCGCCCGGTTGGTGCACGGCGGCGTCACCTTCGTCGTCGCCGGCCACGGTTCGCGTCATCCGCTGTACCCGAACTCGACGAGCGAGGGACGCCGGCACAACCGCCGGGTCGCCGTCTCGTTCACGAAGACGCGGACGACGAGGAGTACGGCCGACCCGTCGTCGCGTCCCGCCGTCAAGAAGAGCGCGACGTTCGAAGGCGTGCCGTTCAGCGTCGAACTGACCGGGCTCCGGCGGCTCACCGACGATCTCGGCGTGCTCACGTACCGCATCACCGACGAAGGCGACAAGGACGGGCAGGCGCCGGTGTCCGGCATCGACGTCGACGACGACGCGTGGTTGCAGCTCGAGGCGCACGGCGCCAGCGGGGTGTTCGCGGTGGATGCGGCAGAGCACCTGCGTTACCCGGCCGCCCGGTTCGTATCCCAGAACGGCACGAAGCGGTACTGCGCCTGTACGCAGACCTCGGGCGTCCGCCTGTTCACCGAGCTGTACAAGCCCCACCAGAGCAAGGAGCTGTGGTCGCTCATCGAGCTGCCGGGCCCGACCGACACCGTCGACGTCGAGATCGGCAGGTTCCCGAAGCTGACCAGCGTCCGGGTGGGCTGACGGTCCACCGACAGTCGGTGGCAGGGGCCGCTCCGGCGACCCCTGCCACTGGCGACTCGGCGTGACTACCCGGCAGCGCTGGGTTGCGGGCCCTCGCCGCCCGCCTGCGACGACGGCGCCGCGACGCCGTACGCGTGCTCGTCCTCGAGATCCACCTTCGAGCGGTCCGGCAGCAGGATGACCGCGACAACGGTGATGACCGCGCACAACAGGATGTAGACGGCGACCGCGTACCCGGTCTTGAACCCACCGATGAGCGCCGTCGCGATGAGCGCCGCGGGACCGCCCGCGACGACAGACGCGAGCTGGTAACCGAGACCGGCGCCGCCGTACCGCAGCCGGGTCGGGAAGCTCTCCGCGATGAGCGAGGCCTGCGGGCCGTACTGCATCGCGTGCGGGACCAGGCCGAGCGCCAGGGCGATGAACGCCACCCAGGCGATGCCGCTGTCGATCATCGCGAAGAAGACGAACCCCCAGACCCCCATGATGGCGGCACCGAGCAGGTAGATGCGCTTGCGTCCCACTGTGTCCGAGAGGTGTGCGAAGTACGGCAGGCACAGGAGCTCCACGAACGCCGCGACGAGCGTGCCGATGAGCACGAAGGTACGCGAGAAACCACCGTGTTCGGGCAGGGTGAGGTAGGCCAGCACGAACGTGGTGATGACGTAGAACGGCGCCTGTTCCGACATCCGCAGCAGCGCCGACAGCGCGATCTCCTTCGGGTGCCTCCGGATCACGACGGCGACAGGTGCACGTTCCACCCGCCGCTCCTGCACCACCTTCGCGAACAGCGGCGTCTCGAGGATCCGCAGCCGGATGTACAGGCCGATGGCGACCAGGACGAGCGACAGCAGGAACGGCACCCGCCAGCCCCAGGAGAGGAACCCGTTACCCGAGATCGCGTTGAACAGCGCGAACAGCGCCGTTCCGAGGATGAGTCCGATCGAGACGCCGAGTTGCGGCCAGCTGCCGAACAGGCCACGCCGCTTCTGGTTGCCCCACTCCATCGAGAGCAGGACGGAGCCACTCCACTCGCCGCCGACGGCAATGCCCTGGAAAATGCGCATCAGGATGAGCAGGATCGGCGCCGCGGCACCTATCGTCGTCGCACCGGGCAGGATGCCGATGACGGTGCTGGCGATGCCCATCATCAGCAGGGTGACGATGAGCATCGCCTTGCGGCCGATGCGGTCGCCCCAGTGACCGAAGATCGCGGCACCGACCGGCCGGGCGGCGAACCCGACGAAGTAGGTGGCGAACGACTCCAGCAGCCCTACATACGGCGACGCGCCCGGGAAGAACACTTTCGGGAGTACGAGTGCCGACGCCGTGCCGTAAAGGAAATAGTCGTACCACTCGATGGTCGTGCCGACCGTACTCGCCACGGCCGCCTTGCGCACCTGCCTGCGGTGCTCAGGGGTATCGGCTATCTCCCTCGCCCGCGCAGCTTCCTCAGGATCGAGCGTCATGCGGTCACCTTCCGGTCCGTCCCCCGGGTAGTGGACCCCCTTTTGAGCCATAGTGCTCGCGTAATGTACGTGACGCAATGGCTGTGCAAAGTCGTAATTCACTGACCGTGGCGCCGTACGCGCGGCAGTAGCGCGACGAGCGCGGTGCCCGCCAGGGTTACGGCCGCGGCGAGGCGGAACGCCGCCGGATACCCGTCGGCGGCACCGGCGCCCGCGCTCGCGGCCGCGGTGGTGGCGAGCACGGTGAGGCCGACGGCGCCCCCGATCGTGCGGGACGTGTTGACGACGCCCGCGACGGCGCCGGCCGTGTCCGCGGTCGAGCCGGCGGTCGCGGCCTCGACCAGCGGCGTCATCAGCAGCCCGAAGCCGAGGCACATGATGAAACCGGGCCCGAGGATCGTGCCGAGGAACGTGCCGTCGGCCAGCACGGTGCTCTGCCAGGCGAAGCCGGCCGCGGCCAGCACACCGCCGAGCGCTGCGGCGGGGCGTGCTCCCAGGCGTGCGATGACCGTGGGCGCGAGCCGCGAGCCGACGATGATGCCCGTGGTGTGCGGGAGGAACGCCAGGCCGGTACGGACCGGGCCGTAGTGCAGCACGGTCTGCATGTACAGCGAGAGCAGGTACCAGAGCGCGAAGCCGCCCGACGTGGCGACCAGCGTGGCCAGGTTCCCGACCGCGACGCTGCGCTGCCGGAAGAGGCGGAGCGGCACGAGCGGTTCCCTGGTGCGCGCCTCGACCGCCACGAACGCGCCGAGCGCGACGAGGCCGGCCGTGATCGACCCGAGCGACCGCAGAGCGAACCAGCCGTGCGTCTGGCTCTGGCCGATGCCGAAGTCCAGCAGCGCCACGCCGCCGGTGACCAGCAGGGCACCGGGGACGTCCAGGCGCGGGCGCCGCTCGTCGCGTTCGTTGCGCAGCCACCGTGCCGCGACGAGGGTCACGACGAGGCCGACCGGCACGTTCACGAGCAGCACCCACCGCCAGCTCACGTACTCGGTCAGCAGGCCGCCGATCAGCCCGCCGACGGCGCCGCCCGCGGTCCCGACGGCCGTCCAGGCGGCGATGGCCTTCGTCCGTGCCGGCCCGTCGGGGAACGTGCTGGTGAGCAGCGACAGCGTGACCGGCGCGAGGATCGCGGCGCCGAAGCCCTGCAGCGCGCGGCCGGTCACCAGCATCCAGCCGCTGGGCGCGAGCCCGCCCACCAGGCTCGCGACGGCGAAGACGCCGAGCCCGGTGACGAACACCCGCTTGCGGCCGAACAGGTCCGCGGCCCGACCGCCGAGGAGCAGGAACCCGGCGAAGGCGAGCGAGTACGCGTTGACGACCCACTGCAGCCCGTCGGCGCCGAGACCGAGGCCGGAGCGGATGCTGGGCAGGGCGACGTTCACGACCGAGATGTCCAGGACGACGAGGAACTGGCCGACACTCGCGGCGAGCACCACGGCCCAGGCCGCGGGGGCCCGCCTCCCGGTGCGTGCCAGCGTCCTGGCCACCGTTTCTTCGATCACCACGCCACACTCCCGTGACCGAGGCCGCACCTGCCTCGGCCGGAGGGGCCGGGCGCCCTCGTCCGTTGGTCCTACGACCCGGCCTGCCCGCCCGGCCGTCACACGTGAGGGGCACCCTCACCGCGCGGCCACGCGGCAAGGGTGCCCCTCACGGCTCGGCTACTCGGTGAGGACGGGCACCTCGTCGGCCCGGTCGCTGCCGGAGCCGGTGGTCTCCCTACCGGTGCGCAGCGGCAGCTCCTTCAGGAAGAAGGCGACGACGAACGCGACGACGACGAACGGCACGCCGGTGAGGAACACGTCGTCGATGGCGTTCGAGAACGCCGTCAGCACGAGGTGCTTGACCGGTTCCTTCAGGTGCTGGATCGCCTCGATGTTGTTGGCGTCGACCTTCGGCGTCCGTCCGGCCGGCACGGGCAGGCCATGCAACTGCTCCTGCAGGTGCGTCGTCAGCCGCGAGCTCAGCACGGCACCGAACACGGCGGCGCCGATCGAGCCGCCCGTCTGCCGGAAGAAGACGGTCGAGCTCGTCGCCGCGCCCATGTCGGGCATCGCGACGGAGTTCTGCACGGCGGTGACGATCGTCTGCATCGTGAAGCCGAGGCCGGCGCCGAACAGGTAGACGTAGATCGCCGCCTGCCAGTACGGCGCGTCGGCGTCCAGCTGGTGGAGCAGCAGCAACGAGCCGATCAGCACGCCCGCACCGATGATCGGGTAGACCTTGTAGCGGCCGGTCCTGCTGATCAGCTGGCCCGACGAGATCGACGTCGAGAAGATGCCGACCACCGCGGGCAGCATCGCCAGCCCCGACAACGTCGGCGACATCCCCATGACCGCCTGCAGGTACAGCGGGAAGAACACGATCGTCCCGAACATCGCGACGCCGGCGAGGAAACCGTAGATGTTGCCGACGCTGTAGACGCGGTTGCGGAACAGCCGCATCGGGATGATCGGCTCGGCCGCCCGGTGCTCGACGAACACGAACACCAGGGTGAGGACGAGCGACCCGGCCAGCAGGCTCAGCGACGTGCCGCTGAACCAGCCGTGCTCCTTGCCCGCCCAGTTCAGGTAGAGCAGCAGCAGGCTCACGGCCGCGACGATGACCGTGGCGCCGAGGTAGTCGACCTTGTGCGGGCGCTTCACGTGCGGGATGCGCAGCACCAGCGACGTGACGACGAGGGCGATCGCGCCGATCGGCAGGTTGACGAAGAAGATCCAGCGCCACCCGGGGCCGTCGGTGAAGAAACCCCCGAGCAGCGGGCCAGCGACGCTGGACACGCCGAAGACCGCGCCGAAGTAGCCCTGGTAGCGGCCGCGCTCACGGGGCGGGATCACGTCGCCGATGGTGGCGAGCGCGATCGACATCAGGCCGCCGCCGCCGACGCCCTGCAGCGCACGGAAGCCGATCAGCTCGGTCATGTTCTGGCTGAACCCGGCGAGCGCGGAGCCCACCAGGAACGTGCCGATCGCGACCTGGAAGATCAGTCGCCGGCCGTAGAGGTCGGAGATCTTGCCCCACAGCGGCGTGGTCGCGGTGGACGTCAGCAGGTACGCCGTCACGACCCAGGCCAGCTGGTCGAGGCCGCCGAGGTCGCTGACGATGCGGGGGAGCGCGGTGCCGACGATGCTCTGGTCGAGCGCCGCCAGCAGCATGCCCGCCATCAGACCGACGAGAACGACGAGGATCTGGCGGTGGGAGAGGTAACCGGGAGTGTCGGGCGTGGTCGGGGCGGGCGTGGCCGCCCCTGACGACCTCGGTGGGGTGTCACCGCGGTCGACGGGGTCCGTCATCGATGCTCCGTTTCCGTGTGCTGTGCGTCGAGTGCCTGCGCGAGACGTTGGATGAGGGCGTTGAGCTTCTTCACGTCGTCATCCGACCAGTCGGCGACGGCGTCGTGGATGAGCGCGTTGCGCGCGCCGGTGGCGGCGGTGAGCAGCCGCCGGCCCTTCGCGGTGAGGTCGACGCGGGTGGCGCGGCGGTCGTCGGGGTCCTCGGACCTGGCGAGGTGGCCGCCCTCGACCAGGTGGGCGACGTGGCGGCTCACCGTCGAGACGTCGAGGCCGGCCTGGTGGGCGAGCTCGGAGATGCGGCACCCGCCGTGCTCGCGCACGCGGTGCAGCAGCGAGACGGCCCACGCCTCGTCCGGCGTGCGTGCGGTCACCGCCTTGAGCTGGTGCCCGATCCGCATGAGCGCGACGGGAAGCGTCTGCTCCAGGTCGGATCGCGGCGATTTCGTTGCTTGCACCCCACAACAATAGGCAGGCCGCCGGCCGGACCGGTAACCGTTTTCTGGCCCGGTGACCGTCCGGTCACAGCGCTGCGGGTAAGGGGTGTGCGCTCCGTTCGCCCCCTCACTCGTCACGCGGGTGAAGGCCCGTTCCGCCCGGTCAGGCGACGCCGGAGCTGAGCAGCTGGGTCCAGCCGGGGGCGTACGCGCCGTGCAGTACGAGTGACGCCGCGCCGATCGCGCCGACGTCGTCGCCGAGGGCGCTGCGCTCCACCGAGACCGTGCGTACCCAGCGTGCGATGGTCCGTTCGTTGACGGCCGTGGTGACCGCGGGCAGCAGCGGGTCGGCGAGGTGCCGCAGCGCGCCGCCACCGAGTACCACCAGTTCCACGTCGAGCACGTTCACCAGGGTGACGGAGGCCTGCGCGAGCAGCCGTACGCTGCGGTCCACGACGTCGGCCGCGGCCGGGTCGCCGGCAGCGGCGGCCCGGCAGAGCCGCGCGTACTCGGCGCGCTCGCGGCTCGCCGCGCCGCTGATGGAAAGGCGGGTTGCCACCCGGCGGCCGTGCCGCTCGAGCAGGTCGGTCACCATCGCCCGCGGCGTGCAGTGCGCCTCGAGGCAGCCCAGGTTGCCGCAGTAGCAGGGCCGCCCGTCCGGCACCACGGTCACGTGGCCGAACTCTCCGGCGTTGCCGGTGGCGCCGCGGTGCACGCCGTCGCCGAGCACGATCCCGCCGCCGATGCCCGTGCCCAGGTAGAGGAACGCGAACGGCTTCGCCCGTGCCGCACCGCCCGCCCAGCGTTCGCCCACGGCCATCGCCGTGGCGTCGTTGTCGAGCGTGACCGGCATCCCCACCTCGCCGGCGATCGCGGTGACGAGCGGCTCCTCGTGCCAGCCGGCGAGGTTCGGCGGCTCGACGACCATCCCCCGGACCGGGTCGATCGGCCCCGGTGCCGCGACGCCGACGCCCAGGACGGACTCCGCCGGGACACCCGCGCGGGCGATGACCTGTTCGATGGCCGCGGTGAGCCGCCGCACCGTGGCGCGCGGGCTGGAGCCGCGCCCGCTCGCGGACCGCCGGCGGACGCGGGCGACGACGGTGCCGGCGAGGTCGACCAGCACGGTCACCGTCGCGTCCGGATCCAGGTGCATGCCCACCGCGTACGCTCCGTGCGGGTTGAGCGCCAGCGCCGTGCGCGGCTTCCCGCCCGCCGAGGGCAGGCGCCCGGCCTCGACGACCAGCTCCTCGTCGAGCAGCCGCCGCACGATGTTCGACACCGTCTGGCTCGTCAGGCCCGTGAGCTGGGCGAGCTCGACCCGGCTGACCTCGCCGCCGTGCCGGATCGCCTCCAGGATCACCGCCCGGTTGTAACCGCCGACCCGGGGCAGGTTCGTGCCGCTGCGCATGCTCACCTCCCGTCCGACCGCCGAGCATATCGTTGACTTACTAAATCCAATGGTCTTATTTTCCTCGTTAGCCTCGGGCTCTCGACGAGAGGAAGCGTCATGCGACTGCGAATGCTCGGTGGAGCGATCCTTTGTGCGGCAGTGGCGGTGGCGGCTGTCGGGTGTGGCAGCGGCAGCGGGGACTCCGGCGGCAGCAAGACCATCAAGATCGCGTACCAGAGGTGGGGCCCGGGCCGGGTCATGGACCACGAGCTGGCGGACTGGTCCAAGGAGTTCCAGAAGCAGAACCCGGGCACCAAGGTGCAGCTCGTCCCGATCGTGGCGTCCGAGAACGACTACTACACCAAGCTGCAGTTGATGATGCGGTCGCCGCGCACGGCGCCCGACATCGTCCGTGAGGACACCTTCCTCATCAACTCCGACATCCAGGCAGGCTACCTGCGCCCGCTCGATCCGTACCTCGCCAAGTGGAAGGACTGGAGCCAGTTCGAGCCGGTCGCGAAGACGGCGGGCAAGGCGCAGGACGGCAAGACGTACGGCGTCACCGACGGTACGGACACCCGCGCGATCTGGTACGACAAGACGCTGTTCAAGAAGGCGGGGCTGCCGGTGCCGTGGCAGCCCAAGAACTGGAACGACATCCTGAGCGCCGCGCGCACCGTCAAGGCGAAGGAGCCCGGCGTCTACCCGTGGAACATCTACTCCGGCAAGGCTGCCGGTGAGGCGTCGGCAATGCAGGGCTTCGAGATGCTGCTGTACGGCACCGGTGACTCGCTCTACAACAAGCAGCAGGGCAAGTGGGTCGTCGGCAGCCAGGGCTTCAAGGACTCGCTGTCGTTGCTCAAGACGGTCTACGGCACCAAGCTCGGCCCGCCGGTGCAGCAGGCGCTCAACGGCCAGATCCAGAACATCGTCGCGCAGGAGTGGATGCCGAAGCACAAGGTCGCCATCAACCTGGACGGCTCCTGGCTCCCGAACACCTGGCTGAAGACCGGCGCGAAGCCGTGGCCCGCCTGGTCCAAGGACCTGGGCGAGACGCCCATGCCCACCGAGAACGGCCAGGCGCCCGGCAAGGTCAGCCTCTCCGGCGGCTGGACCTGGGCGATCCCGCAGCGGTCGAAGAACCCCGACCTCGCGTGGAAGATGATCGAGCTGATGGAGACGAAGGCGAACAACCTGCGCTTCGTCAACGAGAACGCCCAGATCGCCGTACGCAAGGACGTCGGCGCCGACCCGAAGTACACCGGCTCGCAGCCCACGGTGAAGTTCTTCACCGACCTGGTTCCCATCACCCAGTACCGTCCGGCATTGCCGGTGTACCCGAAGATCTCCAACCAGATCACCGTGGCCATGGAGGCCGTGATGACCGGCCAGCAGTCGCCGGACGCCGCGGCGAAGGCGTACGACCAGGCGGTCACGGGGATAGTGGGCAAGGACAAGACGACCACGCAGAGCGGCTGACGGTAGGCCGTCGTGACACGCAGGCTGTTGCGAGGAGTGCCACTCGCACCGTCGGTGGTGCTCCTCGGCGTGTTCCTCGCCGGGCCGATCCTGTACTGCGTCTACGCCGCGTTCACCAACATGGCGTTGACGGGGTCGGGCGCCACGGGCAACCGGTTCGTCGGGTTCGCCAACTTCACGAAGGCGTTCGCGTCGCCCGACTTCGTCAACGCGGTCGTGCTGACGCTGTTGTTCACGGTGATCTCGGCGATCATCGGCCAGAACATCCTCGGCATGCTGATCGCGCTGGCGATGCGGCGCGCCACCAAGGTGGTACGCAGCATCGTCGGCGCGATCGTGATCGGCGCGTGGGTGCTGCCCGAGATCATCGCGGCGTACATGTGGCTGTCGGTGTTCGACCAGAACGGCACGCTCAACCACGTGCTGCACGGCCTGCACCTGCCGCCGCAGGACCTGTTGTTCAGCAACCCGATCGTCGCGGTCTCGGTCGCGAACATCTGGCGTGGCACCGCGTTCTCGATGCTCGTCTACTCGGCGGCGCTGTCGGAGATCCCGCCCGAGGTCGACGAGGCCGCGCTCGTCGACGGCGCCACCGGCATGAACCGGCTCTGGCACATCACGTTCCCGATGATCAGGCGGTCGATCATGACCAACCTGATGCTCATCACGCTGCAGACGCTGTCGGTGTTCGGCCTGATCTACGCGATGGTCGGCGAGGGCGGCGGCCCGGGCGGCAAGGCGCAGACGCTCCCGATCTACATGTACGAGCAGGCGTTCAAGTTCAGCGAGCTCGGCTACGGGACGGCGGTCGCGTTGCTGTTGCTCGTGATCGGCGCCGTGTTCTCGGTCGTCTACCTGCGGCTGCTGCGTACCGAGTCGAGGGCTGAGGCACGCGTATGACGGTGACCGAGAGCGTCCGGCGGACGGGCGTGCCGGCCAGGACCCGTTCGGCGCTCGCACCCGGCGTGGTGACGACGAAGATCGCGGCCAACCTGGTGCTCGTCGTGGTCGGCGTGCTGTTCATCGTGCCGATGCTGTGGATGCTGTTCGCCGCGGTCAACAAGGGCGCGGGTGTCGCCCTCGCGTTCCCGACGCACGCGTCGTTCGCGAACTTCCGCGCCGTGCTCAACTTCAACACGACCTACCGCCCGTTGCTGAACGGCATCTACCTGTGCGGCGGCGCGACGCTGCTCGCGATCGTGTGCGCGGTGCTGGCGGCGTACCCGTTGTCGCGGTACCGGATGCGCTTCAACCGGCCGTTCCTGCTGACCATCCTGTTCGCCACGGGCCTGCCGATCACGGCGGTGATGGTGCCGGTGTACGGCCTGTTCGTGCAGCTGGACCTGATCGACTCGATCCCGGGCTGCATGCTCTTCATGACGACGTCCAGCCTGCCGTTCGCGATCTGGCTGATGAAGAACTTCATGGACGGCGTCTCGGTGGAGCTCGAGGAGGCGGCCTGGGTCGACGGCGCGTCCGGCATGAAGGCGCTGTGGCACGTCGTGCTGCCGCTGATGTGGCCCGGCGTCTCGGTGGTGGCGATCTTCACGTTCATCCAGCTCTGGGGCAACTTCTTCGTGCCGTTCATGCTGCTGCTCTCGCCTGACCTGCAACCGGCGTCGGTCACCATCTTCACGTTCTTCGGCCAGTACGGCGGCGTCAACTACGGGCAGCTCGCGGCCTTCTCGTGCATGTACTCGCTGCCCGTGGTGGCGCTCTACATCGGACTGTCCCGCAAGCTCGGTGGCGCGTTCGCGTTCGGCGGCGCGCTGAAGGGCTGACACCGCCCCCTCACCACGCGCCATGTAAACCATGCTCGTGGTGGCTTTACACGGGTCCTGCCCCGTGTAAAGCCACCACCGGCCATGTTTACATGGCCCGTGGCGACGCCCCGCCGGCGGTTGACCGGGCGGTCGACCGGCGGTTACGCGTGGTCGGGGCGGCCCTTCGCCGGGCCGAAGATCTCGTCGTCGGCCATCACGCGGCGCACCTCGATCGGGGAGTACGGCGCCTCGGGCAGCCGGGCGGCGATCTCGACGGCGCGCTCGCGGGACGCGCAGTCGACGAGGTAGTAGCCGGCCAGCAGCTCCTTCGCCTCGGTGAACGGCCCGTCCGTCACGGCCGGCACGCCGTCCTGCACGCGCACCGTCTGCGCGCCGACGGCCGACAGCGCCTGCGTCCCCACCAGCTCGCCGGACGCCGTCAGCTCGTCGGCGAGGACGCGGTGCGCGCGCTCCACCTCGTCCATCCGCCCGCTGAGCGCGTCCCACGTGGCCTGGTTGCCGTAGATGAGCACCATGTACTTCATCGGCTGATCCTCTCGCATCGACATCGACACGAGGGACGTCGGAACGCGCCGTCGCATCTCGACGTCTCGCCAATAGCTCTGTGACAGAGCTATCATGACCCGCGTGACCGACCTGGACGACCCGGTGGAGCTGGCCGAGCGGCTGTTCGACGGCATGGGCGCCGTACGCCGCGGCATCCGCCGGCTCGCGGGCCCCGCGTGGCCGAACGGGTCCCTCACCGGTGCGCAGATCGAGCTCGTCCGGCTGGTGCGGCGACAGCCGGGGATCTCGGTCGCGGCGGCGGCCGCCGAGCTGCGGCTCGCGGCCAACACCGTGAGCACGCTCGTCCGGCAGCTCACCGACGGCGGGATCCTCGTCCGCGTCCCCGACCCGGGCGACCGGCGCGTCGCCCGGCTGCAGCTCACCGACGTGGCGAGCCGCCGGTTGCACGCGTGGCGCGACGAACGCCACCAGCGGCTGGCCGACGCGATCGCGGCGCTGCCCGCCGACCGGAGGCGCGTGCTGCAGGAGGCCGTGCCCGTACTCCTGGAGGTGGCAGATCTGGTGCAGGACAAGGACGACGTGCTCACCGAGAGGGGAAGCCGTGGTTGACCAGGTGGCGGTGAGGCAGGCGACGGCGTTGCGTGCGTCCGGGCTCACCTACCGGTTCGGCCAGCACGTGGCCGTCCGGGACGTCGACCTCGACGTCGCGGCGGGTGAGGCGTTCGGGCTGCTCGGGCCGAACGGCGCCGGCAAGACGACCACCATCCGCATCCTCACGACGCTGCTGCCCGTGCAGCAGGGCGAGGTGCACGTCTTCGGCCGCGACGTGCGGCACGCGAAGATGGCCGTACGCCGGTCGATCGGCTACCTGCCGCAGCAGCTGTCGGCGGACGCCGCGCTCACCGGCAGGGAGAACGTCTCGCTGTTCGCGCGGCTGTTCGACGTGCCCGGGCGCGAGCGGCGTACCCGGGTCGCCGAGGCGCTGGACGCCGTCGGGCTCGCGGCGTCGGCCGACCGGCTGGCGAAGACGTACTCCGGCGGCATGGTGCGCCGGCTGGAGCTCGCCCAGGCCCTGGTGAACCGGCCGCGGCTGCTCATCCTCGACGAGCCGACGATCGGTCTGGACCCGATCGCGCGCGGCGACGTCTGGCAGCACGTCAGGGAGCTGCGCGAGAGCACCGGCATGACCGTGCTGCTCACCACGCACTACATGGACGAGGCCGACCAGATGTGCGACCGCGTCGCGCTGATGCACGAGGGCTCGATCCGGGCGTGCGGCCCGCCGGGCGAGCTGAAGGCGGGGCTCGGCCCGGAGGCGACGCTGGAGGACGTGTTCCGCCACTACACCGGCGGCAACCTCGGCGGGGATTCCGGGGGTGGCGGAGTGGGTACCGAGGACCAGGGAGGGAGCTTCCGTGACGTCCGTCAGACTCGGCGAACCGCGCGCCGGCTCGGGTGACGGGCTGGCGAGTCTCGCCCGCCTCCCCAGCCGGATCGCCGCACTGTGCCTCGTGGAGATGCAGAAGCTGCGGCACGACCGCACCGAGCTGTTCACCCGCAGCATCCAGCCGGCGTTGTGGCTGCTGATCTTCGGCACGACGTTCACGCGCATCCGCGCGATCCCGACGGGCGACGTGCCGTATCTCGACTTCCTCGCGCCCGGCATCCTCGCGCAGTCGGCGCTTTTCATATCGATCTTCTTCGGCATCCAGGTGATCTGGGAACGCGACGCCGGCGTGCTCGCGAAGCTGCTGGTCACGCCGACGCCGCGCGCGGCGCTGGTCACGGCGAAGGCGTTCGCCGCCGGCATCCGGGCGATCGCCCAGGTCGTGATCGTGCTCGTGCTCGCCGCGCTGCTCGGCGTCGACCTGACCCTCAACCCGTTGCACTGGCTGGCCGCGGCGCTCATCGTCGTCCTCGGCTCGGCGTTCTTCTGCTGCCTGTCCATCACCATCGCGGGGCTCGTGCTGACCAGGGAACGGCTGATGGGCATCGGCCAGGCGATCACGATGCCGCTGTTCTTCGCGTCGAACGCGCTGTACCCCGTCCACATCATGCCGGTCTGGCTGAAGGTGCTGAGCCACGTCAACCCGTTGAGCTACGAGGTCGACGCCCTGCGGGGGATGCTCGTCGGCACGCCGCACAACCTGGTGCTCGACCTCGTCGTGCTAGTGGTCGCCGCGATCCTGAGCATCTGCGTGGCGTCCGCCCTGCTCGGCCGGCTGGCCCGCTGAACCGGCGGCCGGACGAGCGCGGCCGGGGCGGACGAGCTGCAGCCAGCTGAGCAGGCCCGCCGCCGAGCAGGTCGCGATCACGACGCCCATCGGGACGGCGGTGTCCTGCCCGCCCAGGCCGACGAGCGGTGCGGCGAGGCCGCCGACCAGGAACTGCAGGACGCCCATCAGGGCCGACGCCGCGCCGGCGTCCCGGCCGTGCTCGGCGAGCGCGAGCGCCGTCGCGTTCGGGAAGACCAGGCCGACGCTCGACGCGACCAGGAACAGCCCGGGCAGCACGCCGGGCAGGCCCGCGCCGGCCAGCACGCTCACCAGCAGCACGGTCCCGCCGGTCACCGACCCGGCGATCCCCACGGCCAGCAGCCGCCCCGGCCCGACGCGGTGCGCCAGCCGACCGCTCACCTGGGAGCACGCGATGATCCCCACCGAGTTCGTCGCGAACACCCCGCTGAACGCCTGCGGCGACAGGCCGAATATGTCCTGCAGGACGAACGGGCTGCCGGAGATGTACGCGAACATCGCGGCGAACGTGAGTGCGCCGGCGAGCGAGTAGCCGACGAGGGAGCGGTCGTGGAGCAGCCGCCAGAACGTGCGCAGCGTCGAGGTGAGCCCGCCGCTGCGCCGCCGTCCGGGCGGCAGCGTCTCGGGCAGCCCGACCAGCAGGGCGAGCAGCAGCACGAGCCCGATGGCGGCCAGCCCGACGAACACGCCGCGCCACGAGGTGAACCGCAGCAACTGTGCGCCGAGGATCGGCGCGAGCACCGGTGCCAGGCCGTTCACGAGCATCAGCGAGGCGAAGAACCGGGCCGCCGCCGCCCCGCTGTACAGGTCGCGGACCACCGCACGGCTCACGACGACACCGGCGCCGCCGGCGAACCCCTCGAGTGCGCGCAGCACGTCGAGCGTGGCGATGTCCCGGGCGAACACGCACGCCAGCGACGCCAGCGTGAACGCCGCCATGCCGACGGCGAGCGGACGCCTGCGGCCGACGGCGTCGCTCAGCGGCCCAACGACGAGCTGGCCGAGCGACAGGCCGACGACGAAAGCGGTGAGTGACACCTGGGCGGCCGCCGCCGTCGCGCCGAGGCTGTGCGTGAGCTGCGGCAGCCCCGGTATGTACGCGTCGATCGACAGCGGCGGCAGCGCCGACAGCGACCCGAGGATGACGACCACACGCAGCCGGCCGAGCCGGGTGCCGAGCATGGGCGGGCCGCCCGGGGTATCCGTCGTCACCATTCCGGTCTCGACGGTACCTGGCGGTGACTAACGTCGATAAGGTCCCAGCATGCCGCTCCATCTCGCCGGTCTGCTGGGCGACGGCGACGCGGTGGTGCCGGTGTCCGTGGCGGACGCGGAGGGGGCGGCGTACGTCGCGGGCAGCGACGTGCTGCGTCTCGCCGACGGCTCGCTGCGGTACGTCCCGGAGGGCCGCGACGAGCCCGTCACCGTGCCGGCGGGCGACTTGGGCGCCGCGGAGTCGGCCGGGCGCACCCGCGAGTGGCTCGCGCTGGGCGAGGTGCCCGGCCGGATCGGCGTCGAGCTCGACGCCGCCGCGCGGGCGCTGCTCGACCTGCGGCTGCTCACCAGGTCGAACGGCGCCGTCGCCGCAGCTTGGCACGGCGCCTGGCGGTACTCGTGGCCGCGGGACGCGAGCTGGGTCTGCGTCGCCCTCGCCCTGACCGGTCATCTAGCCGAGGCCCGCGCGATCCTCGGCTTCCTCGCGCGGACCCAGCGGGCCGACGGCACGTGGGACGCGCGCGTGCGGCTCGACGGGTCCGGCCCTCCGGACGACCGGCCCCGGCAGCTGGACGCGAACGGCTGGGTGCCGTGGGCGGCCTGGGCGTACGCCGGCGCGGCGGACGGCGTCGGCGGCTGGGGTTCCGGGGGTGGCGGAGGGATCGGCGGCTGGGGTTCCGGGGGTGGCGGGGGGATCGACCTGGAGCTCTACCGCATGGTCGTCCGCGCCTGCGACCACGTGGCGGCGGGCCTGGGCAGGGACGGGCTGCCGCCGGTCACCCCGGACTACTGGGAGACCAGGACCAGGAAGCACACGATCGGTGCCGCCGCGCCGTTGCTCGCCGGGTTGCACGCGGGGGTCGCGCTTGCCGTCGTCGAGGGCCGGCGCGCGTACGCGGCCCGCTGGAGCGACGCCGCCGCACGGCTGGCCGACGGCATCGAGCGGGCGTTCGCGGCCACCGGCTACCACCGCACGCCCGACCCGGCGAGCGGTGCCGACGCCGCGGTCACGTTCCTCGCGCCGCCGTTCGCGCCGGAACGCCCCGACGTCACCGCCGCGGTGCTCGACGCCAGGAGACGGCTGACCCGACCCGACGGCGGAGTGGCGCCCGGCGAGCGCTGGGCAGGGGCGGAGTCGTGGACGCCGGAGACCGGGTTCTTCGCACTCGCGGCCGCGGCGTCCGGGCGCTACGGCGAGGCGAGCGAGACGATCGCCTGGCTGACCGCGCACCGCACCTCGCTCGGTGCGTTGCCGGAGAAGGTGACGCCGGACGGTGCCCCGGCCTCCGTCGCACCGCTGGCATGGACCGCGGCGGTCCTGGTACTGGCCCTGCTCGCCCGCGACCAGGGGATGCCGACGCCGCCTGTCCCCGAGAGAGAGGCACTGCGATGACCGGTGCGGCGACGATCGAGTTCGACGTGCCCGCGACCATGCGGGACGGCACGGTGCTGCGGGCGGACGTGTCCCGGCCCGCCGGCGACGGGCCGTGGCCGGTCCTGCTGGTGCGCACGCCGTACGGCAAGCAGTTCCTCGGCAACCTGGCGTACGCCGCGGTGCGCCGCGGCTTCCTGGCCGTGCTGCAGGACGTCCGCGGCCGGTTCGCGTCCGGCGGCGAGTGGGAGCCGCTGACGAACGAGGAGGAGGACGGCCACGACACCGTGCGGTGGGCCGCCGGGCTGCCCGGCTCGTCCGGCGTGGTGGGCATGCTGGGCGGCAGCTATCTCGGCAACACCCAGTGGATGGCGGCCGTCGCGCGGCCGCCCGAGCTGAGGGCGATCGTCCCGTCGATCACCTGGTCCGAGCCGCTCGACGGGCCGTTCATGCGCGGCGGGGCGCTCGAGCTCGGCGTCATGGCGAACTGGTCGCTGCTGCAGGGGATGGACACCGTCGGACGCCGCTGGCGGCACGACCCGGCCGAGCTGGGCAAGCGGCTGCACGCACTCGTCCGGGACGTCGACGCGCTGGCGGCGTCGACGTACTGGGAGCTGCCCGCCGGCGACCCGCCGTCGTTCGCCCGCAACGACATCCCGCGCGGCTTCTTCGCGTCCGTCGAGGACCCGGCCGCGGCCGCCACGTGCCGGGTGGCCGGGCGGCAGGCGGACACCGACGTCGCGGCGTTCCACATCGGCGGCTGGTACGACATCTTCTGCCAGGGCACGCTCGACAACCACATGGCGCTCGTCGCGGCGGGCAGGCCGTCCAAGCTGCTCATGGGGCCCTGGTCGCACGGGGCGGCCTTGCCGCACCAGGTGGGCGAGGTGAACTTCGGGTTCGCCGCGAACGAGGCGCTGGTCGACCTGCGCCGCCCGCTGATCGACCTCGAGCTCGACTGGCTGGATCGCTGGCTGACGGACCGTACGCCGCCGGCCACCGGCGAAGCGCCCGTGACCCTGTTCGTGATGGGCGTCGACAGGTGGCGCGACGAGGCCGCGTGGCCGCTCGCCCGTGCGGTCGACACCGGCTTCCATCTGCGTGCCGGCGGCGGGCTGACCCGCGCCGCACCGGAGCGCGGCGAGGGGAGTGACGGCTACGTCTACGACCCGGCCGATCCCGTGCCGACGCACGGCGGCGCATTGCTGATGGCGAGCGACTACCGGCAGGGCCCGCTCGACCAGGAGCGCGTCGAGCGGCGGCCGGACGTGCTCGTGTTCACGACCGAGCCGCTCGCCGACGACCTGGAGGTCACGGGCCGCGTGACCGTGCGGCTGTTCGCGTCCACCGACGCGCCGTCGACGGACTGGGTGGCGCGGTTGTGCGACGTGGACCCCGACGGCGTCTCGCGCAACGTCACCGACGGCGTCGTCCGGGTCGAGGCGAGGCCGGGCGAGGTGGCCGAGCACGTCGTCGACCTGTGGTCGACCAGCATCGTGTTCCGTGCCGGGCACCGGATCCGGGTCCAGGTGACGTCGAGCAACTTCCCGCGCTGGGACCGCAACCCGAACACCGGCGAGTCGCCGCGCACCGCGACCGCGTTGCGGCCGGCGCGTCAGACGATCCACCACGACGCCGCACGCCCGTCCCGGATCGTGCTGCCGGTGGTGCCGTCCTGACCGGTGTCCCGTCGCCCCGCCCCAGCGCTGAGCGGAGTCGCCGGTGACCGTCCGTCGGCGTTTCCCGATACCGGGCGACGCGGGTGGGCCGGTGCTGTGATGTCGGCATGGAGTACTACCGCGACGTCCACGACCGGCTCTCCGCCGGCGACGTCGTCCTCGCTCGCGGCGACGGGGACGAGCCGGAGACCCTCGGCATGATCGTCGAACCCGGCCCGTCGCAGGGAGCCGGTGGCGCACACCCGTTGGTCGCGACCACGGCAGGAGCCGTGCGCGGCTTGGCGGAGGTCTGTGGCGAGCGCGGCCTGGTCGAGATCCAGGTGGTCACGCCGACGCCGGCGGCCGGGACGACGCCCGGCAGCGGAGCCCGGCAACCCACACTCGTCCGGATGACCTGCAACGTGCACGGCCTGCCCGAGATCTGCAAGCTCTGCAACCCGTAGCCGCGATGAGCCGGGTGTGGAAGTACGCGCGCGAACGCGGTTCGGGCACGGCGGTCGGCTACATCGGCAGCGGCCCGGTCGCGATCCTCGCCGGCTTCGCGCTGTCCGCCGAGGTCGGCGTCGCGCAGCGGCCGGGAGGCGGCGCTTGGCACGAGGTCGCGGTGGCGCTGCTCGGCCTGGGCGTCGCGGCACTGGTCCTGGCGCTGCTGTTCGTCGTCGCCGCCCAGATGTACTGGGCGCCCCCGGAACAGCGACTCAGCCTGCGGCCGGAGAGCACCTTGTCGCAGTCGGCCCTGGACGAGGAGCGCGCCGAGCAGTGGCACGACCATTACCTGCTCGTGCGCTACTACAAGCGGGTGAACGCGGCGTTCATCACCGGTCTCGCCGCGACACTGCTCGGGCTGGCCGCGGCCCTTCTCGCCGAGTCCGCACGCTGGGGCACGATCGTCGCGGCGGCGATCCTCGCGCTCGTCGCGCCGGCCGTCCTGCTCGCGTACTACAACGTGCCGGCGCGGTTGTTCCCGACGCCTGCGAACACGCCGCGGCCCGTGCCCGAACCGCTCGACGCCGTCAGCCTGCGCTCGATCCTCCGGAACGGTGCGTCGGATCGCGGTGAGGGCGACCGCGATGACGGGCCGGGTGCCGGTCGCGCCTCAGCGCCGGAGCGCGGCGCCGAGGAACGCGAGCGCCCGCGGTAGCTCCCTGCGCCAGTACTGGACGTTGTGGCCGCCGGTCGCGAACCCGCCGGCTGGTCGATGGTCGAGCCGTGCGCGGAAGGCCCGGGTCGCGCCCGCGAACGGGTCGACGTCGCCGCAGTCGACGCGCAGCGGCGTGTTCCGCAGCGCATGGACGCGGGCGAAGACGTCGTTGCGGCGGAAGTCGTCCGGACCGTCGAACGCGCCCGGCGCGCTGTCCTCCGCGCGCAGCCAGAGCGCCGGGCTCACCGCGGCGACGGCAGCGACCCGTCCGGGATGACGTTCGGCCAGCAGCAGCGAGCCGTAGCCGCCCATCGACCAGCCGAGGAGCCCGAACCGGTGCGTGCGCAGGCCGCGCCGCTCGAGGACGGGGAGCAGTTCGTCGAGCAGCATCCGCGGCGGGTCGTCGCCGTCGCTCCGCTCGTGCCAGTAGCTGTGGTCGCCGCCGTCGACCGACGCGACGACGAACGGTGGCGTGCCCTGTCCGGTCGCTTGCGCCAGGAACCGGTCGGCGCCGAGGTCGCGGAACACGAACGCGTGACTCGCACCGCGCCCGTGCAGCGCGAGCACGACCGGCAGCCGGGCGCCGTCGCGTTCGCCGGGCGGGTACGCCGCCTGCCAGCCGACTTTGATGCCGCGCCGGGCACGTGAGGTGAACGTCCCGCCGACGACGGTGCCGCCCGCGGTGTCGGGCAGTGGCGTGTCCGGGCCGTCCAGGCCGAGCGCGCGGTGCAACGCACCGCGCCCGGGCACGACGCCGGTCTCCACGAGCCCCAGCCCGCCCGCGCCGGCCAGCACGACGCCGCCGGCTGCGCCGAGGAATCCGCGCCGGGTCAGCAGGAGCGCACCCCGAGGCCCGCCGTGGCTGGCAGCATGGGCCGGAGGCGCCGAGGAAGGGAGCACATGGGGGTCGCAGCCTACTGCACGTACCTGCCCGAGCCGGATCTCGATGCCGCGGTGGCAAGGCTGCGGGACGAGGCGGTCGCCGAGGTCGACGGGCGGCTCCACCGTCCGGGCGACGGGACCGCCGAGGTCGTGACGCCGCAGGTCTGCCGGGTGACCGAGGCGACGCTGCTCGCCCGGCACCTGCTGGAAAGGGCGGTCGACGAGCCGCGCGCCGAGGGCCCGGAGCTGCTCGCGCTCACCGTCGCCGCGCTCGGCCGGCCCGGCGCCGGCCTGCCGGACGCGCTGGCCGGTGTCGACGTCGCCACCGCCGCGATCCCGGTGTGCGACGACGCGGCGGCGTACGAGACCGAGCCGGTTCGTCTCGACGTGGACCTCGACCGGACGGACGTGGCGCTGCTCAACTCGCTGCACCTGCACCCACCGTCGGCCGTCCGGTACCGGCTCGCCGAGGGCGCCCGGCTGGACTGGATCGTCCGGGACGCGTCGGAGGACGAGTGGCGGGTCACCGTGGACGCGCCCCCGCCGGGAGAGCTGCCCGCGGACGTGAGCTACGTCGTGCATCGCACCGATCCCGCCACCGGCGCCTTCACGATGGAGCCGGCGGCCTCGTACGACGACGGCGTACGACTGGCCACCGGCTTCGCCGAGCGCGGTTTCGCCGAGCCGGCAGGTCATGCCTCCGGCTTCGGCAACCCGTACCCGGAGGTGTTCCGGGTGGCCGCTGTCCGCTACGTCGACGGCGGCGTGGACGTCGTCGCACCCCGGCTGGCCGAGGCACGGCGTGAGTTCGTCGCCACGCCCAGGGCCCGTTACTGGGCCAACGTCGTCACGGGCGAGCGCGGCGAACCGCGACGCACCGGCTGGGTCCTGTTCGGCCTCACCGACCTGCCGGGTTAGCGCATCGGGCCGCGGACTTCACCCGCCGGACGGTGGCTTCACCCGGGTCCTGCATCGTGTGAGGTCCCCGTCGATCACGTCGACGTGATCGACGGGGACTTCGACTGTGTGTCTGGACGGCCACGCCCGGTCCGGTGTCAGTGCGCCAGGGAGCCCATCGGGTCCCAGGCCGGCAGGACGATCGGCTCGGTGTCGAGGGCGGCCTGCAGCTCGGCCGGGAGAGCCGACTTCCGGGCGGCGATCTCGAAGACGTACTCGTCGAACCACGAGTCGTTCATCGTGTAGAAGCCCTTGTCGGCGTTCTCGTCGCCCCAGCTGTTCTCCACCCGCCACTTGCGCGGCGCGCCGTCGACGACGTCGACGCCGGTGAACAGCATCGCGTGCGTCATCAGCGACTCGTGGAAGACGAGCCGGTCGGCCTTTCCGAGGTCGAACCGGGTGTCGTAGACGGCCGGGTAGTCGAACAGCTTGGCGTCCCAGATGCCGAGGTCGCGCCGCATCATCTGGCCCACGTCGCAGCCGAACCACACGGGCTCGCCGCCGACGACGGTGTCCATCGCCAGCTTCTTCATCACGTCGATCTCGACGTTGAGGTACGTCACCCGCTCGCCGCCGACGACGTTGCCCAGGTAGTCGACGGTGAACGTCCGGCCGTAGGGGCTGGACTCGCGCGGGTCGTTCACCAGGCAGACGTACTCCTGGTACGGGATCGTGACGTACTCCGCGGCGAACTCCTGCGGCGTCATCTCGCCCGCACGGTGGAACCCGCGGTCCTTGTCCTTCCACTGCCACAGGAACCGGGTCGGCGGGGTGCCGAGGTGGATGCGCAGCACCCGGTGCACGACGTCGAGCACGCGCGCCTTCTCCTCGCGCTGCGCGTCGACGCCGGAGCCCCGCAGCGCCCGCACGTCGCGCGCGCCCTGGCGGAGCACGTTGCGCAGGATCGCGTTCATCCGGCGGGTGGCAGACGAGCTCTCCGTCTCCGGCATGACCGACTTCGGCACCAGCCCGTGCTTGCGGACGAGCGCCGTGAACATGTTCCACTGGCCGCCGTCACCGGCGACGGTCTCGAGCAGGAACGCGACGGTGCGGTCGTCGGAGTCGCGGTCGCTGGTCTCGATGACCGCCTCGAGGAAGTAGTTCGCCCGCTCGAGCTTGTCCCAGTACATGACATAGTTCTGGGAGAACTCGAAGTCGGCGATGTTCATCTTCTCCATGGCGCCCGCCCGGAGCAGGTTCAGCCCCGCGAACAGCCAGCACCGGCCGCTCTGCTTCTGCGACGTCGCCTTCCAGTCGTCGAGCAGATGGGAGACCGTCGGGTCGGTGGACGCGACGATCTCGCGATCGAGCGCGATGTCGTCGATCGACGTCTGGGCGACGGCGTTCTGCATCGCCCGGTACGCCGGATTCGCTGCGAAGCTCTTGTCCATGAGCTCGAGATCGGCTGGTGTCAGTGCTGCTTCTCGCAAGGATGCTCCTCGATCGCCCCGGAACCGGTAAGACCTGCACGAGCAGGCTACCTATCACGGCAGACATCGCGCGTCCCTCGAGCCGGGTCAGAACACTGCTCGTAGCACGGGAACACGTTGCGCGACCGCGTCACCAGGCCGGACGCGAGCACCACGACCACCCAGACGGCGAGCGTCACGCCCGCCGTCCCCAATGCCCCGGCCGGGATCGCCACGTGGTGGGAGATCGGCTTCAGGATCAGCATGTGCACGAGGTAGACGCCGAACGCGAGGTCCGCGACCCGCCGCAGCCTGGCCGCCCGCCGGTCGTCGCGGATCGCCGGCAGCCGACCGGCCAGCGCCCGGATCAGCACGAACGCGGACAGCGACATGGTCGTCACCGGCGGGCTGAGGTAGTCCCACAGGTACAGCCCGGCGGCGTTGATCCCCCGCATCCCGCCGAGGTAGCGCGTCCCGACCGTGGTGAGCACGATCGAGCCGGTGAACAGCACCGTCGCGATCGTCACCAGCCGCCTGCTGACCACGACGTCGCGCAGCACCCAGCCGGCGACGTAGTAGCCGACATACGGCAGGAACCGGGTGGCTGCGTTGACGCCGCCGGTGTCGGTGAGCGCGCGCAGCGCCTCGTCGAGGATGCCGATGCCGAGGAAGACGACCACGAACGCCGCCTGCCGCTGCCACGACGCGTGGATGGTGAACACCCGCAGGAACGGCGTCAGCAGGTAGAGCCCGACGATGATGAACAGGAAGTACAGCTGCAGCGCGGGCGAGCCCGCGTAGATGGCCTGCCGCGCGTCGGCGAGAGTCAGACCGGTGTCGAGGTAGTACCGCTGGAACAGCAGGTACACCGCCGTCCACACCACGAGCGGGATGCCCACGCGGCGCAGCCGCCTGGTGAGGAACGGCACCAGCCTGGTATCACGCCTGGGGTCGAGCAGCAGGGCGCCGCTCACCATGACGAACACCGGCACGCACCACCGGGCCGCGGACGAGAGCGTCGCCGCCGTCCACCACGCGGCACTCGGGAAGTGCGTCGTGCGGCCGAGGACGACCGGGACGAGCACGTGGATCAACACGACGGCCGGGATCGCGAGGATCCTCGCCAGGTCCAGCCAGCGGGTGCCGGCCGGGTGCGGCAACCTGCGCAGGCCTACGCGAGCTAGCACAGGCGGGCCGAGCACCGGCGCGCGCTGCGTGAGGGAAGGTTCGGGCGGCGACGTCATGCGCGCCCGCTTCCTCGTTCGCCTACGGCAGGTGCCGCGCGCACGGAGGGTGGCGGGTCACGGCGGGCGTGCGCGACACCTACCTCCGGGCTCACTCGTCAGCTCCTGCGCTTACGTCGTCACTGCCCCCACTGTCTCAGATCACCGGCCGCGGTCGCCCGGTGCCACCAGCAGCTCCCCGTACTCGGCCAGCATCGTCTCGAACAGGGCGTCCACGTCGGTCAGCAGGAACCGCAGGTGCCCGAAGACCTCCATCGCGACGATGCCGTAGAGCCGCACCCACGCCTCGGCGAAGACCTTCACCAGCCCGAGCGGCACGTCCGCGGGCACGTCGCCGCCGAGCTGGTCGTGCCAGGCGTGCAGCTGCCGGCACAGCTCCGGGTGCAGGGCCTCGGGCGGCGGGACGGCGAAGCCGCGCTCGGCGTGCAGCCGGACGAACAGCATGAAGAAGAACCGGCACATCCGGCGCACGTTCTCGTTGTCGCAGTGCGGTGCCGGGGCGGTGCCCGGGGGTGCGGGCTCGAGGCCGAACGCCAGCTGGAACTCGCGCTTGTGGTCGAGGCACCAGGCCCGGAACGCCCGGGCGGACTCCAGCAGGGCGGCGGCGGGATCGTCCTCGTGCGCCGCGGCGGTCGCCTCGATCGCGTCGGCCAGCTCGCCGACCACGGCGTCGGTGAGACCGAGCAGCAGCGCCTCGTGGCTGGGGAAGTACCGGTAGAGCCCCGGTGCCGTCATCCCGATCTCGCCCGCCACGGCGCGCAGGGTGACGCTCGACGGCCCGCCGGACGCGAGCAGCTTGCGCGCGGCGTCGAGGATGTCGCGCCGGGTCGCCTCGCGGACGGCCTCCCGGCGTGAGACGCGGGCCACCTGATTTCACCCCTTGACAGCTGTGAACGCTGTATGCAGAGTTAACAGCATTCGCAGTAAACACCGTTAACGTTCGTGCGCAGTCTACTCCGGAGGTCGTCGATGTTCACCTCGCTCGGCCGGGCCGGCTACCGGTTCCGCTGGCTGATCCTCGCGCTCGCGGTCGCGTTCGTCGCCTTCGGCGCGATCTGGGGGAGCAGGGTGTCCGGCACCCTCCAGCCCGGGGGCTTCACGAACCCGGACAGCGAGAGCGCGCGCGCCGAGCAGGTGCTGGACCGCGACATCGGCCGCGACGCCGGCGACGTGCTCGTGCTGTACCGCAGCGGCACACACACCGTGGACGACCCGGCGTTCCGCGGCGCGGTCACGTCGACCGTCGTCGGGCTGCCGTCCCGGCTGGTCGACTCGAGCCTGTCGTACTGGTCGACGCACGACACGCGGTTCGTGTCGAAGGACCGGCACACGACGTACGTCGTGATCCGGCTGACCGGCACCGACGACGGCGCGCGGATGACACAGCTGGACACGCTGCAGCCGAGGCTCGACGCACCCGGGCTGACCGAGCAGGTCGGCGGCACCACGGCCGTCAACAGGGACGTCAGCGCCCAGACGAGCAAGGACCTCGAGCGCGCGGAGATGCTGTCGCTGCCGATCGTGTTCGTGCTCCTCGTGATCGTCTTCGGCGGCCTGATCGCGGCGGCGATGCCGCTCGCGGTCGGCGGCATCGCGATCCTGGGCGCGTTCGTCGCGCTCCGGCTCATCGCGTCCGCGACGGACGTGTCGATCTACGCGCTCAACGTCGTGACGCTGCTCGGTCTCGGCCTCGCGATCGACTACGGGCTGTTCGTGGTGAGCCGGTACCGCGAGGAGATGGGACGCGGCGCGGACGTGCCCACCGCGCTGGCGAACACGATGGCCACCGCGGGACGCACGGTCGCGATCTCCGGCGTCACCGTGACCGTCTCGCTCGCCGGCCTGACGCTATTCCCGCAGATGTTCCTGCGGTCCATGGGTTTCGGCGGCATGGCCGCGGTGGCGGTGGCGGCGCTGTCGGCACTCGTCGTGCTCCCCGCGCTGTTGGCGGTCGTCGGCCGGCGCATCGACGCGCTGTCGTTCGGCGGGCTGCTGCGCCGGGTGCGGCGGCGTCCGGCCGCCACCACGTCGCCGCGGCACGAGGCGGGCGGAACGGGTGCGTGGGCGCGGATCGCGCACAGCGTCGTGCGGCGGCCGGTGGCGTACGCCACCGCGGTCGTCGTGCTGCTCCTGCTGCTCGGCTCGCCGTTCCTGCGCATCTCGTTCGGCGGTGTCGACGAGCGCGTGCTGCCGACGACCGCGGTCAGCCGGGTGGTGCAGCACACCATCGACACCGACTTTCCCGCGCAGCAGACCGCGCCCGTCCTCGCGGCCGTGCGCCTGCCGGACGACGTCGCGTCGCCGTCCGGGCGCAGCGCGCTCGCGGCGTACGTCCAGCGGCTGGAGGGCATCGACGGCGTCACCGGGGCGCGGGTGACCGGCGCCTCGGGCCACCTGGCGAAGGTGAGCGTCGACTACCGCGGCGAGGCGAACTCCGCGCACGCGCGTGATCTCGTCCGTGAGGTGCGCGACACCGCGCCGCCGCCGGGTGCCACCGTGCAGGTGGGCGGCACGAGCGCGGACCTCGTCGACCTGCTGCACGGCATCGGCGCGACGCTGCCGTGGGTGGCGCTGCTCGTCGGGCTGGCGACGTTCGTCCTGCTGTTCCTGGCGTTCGGCTCGGTCGTGCTGCCGCTCAAGGCGGTGCTGATGAACGTGTTCTCGCTGGGCGCGACGTTCGGCGCCCTGGTGTGGATCTTCCAGGAGGGGCACCTGTCCGGCCTGCTGCGGTTCACCGCGACGGGCCAGCTGGACTCCAGCCAGCCGGTGCTCGTGCTGATGGTCGTGTTCGGGCTGTCCATGGACTACGAGGTGTTCCTGCTGTCGCGCGTCCGCGAGCAGTACGACCTGACCGGGGACAACACGACGGCCGTCGCGACCGGCCTGCAGCGCAGCGGGCGGATCATCACCAGTGCGGCGCTGCTGCTGATCGTCGTCGTGGCGGCGTTCTCGACGTCGTCGATCACGTTCCTCAAGCTCATCGGCGTCGGCATGGTGATCGCGATCGCCGTCGACGCGACCTTGATCCGCGTGCTGCTGGTGCCGGCGACGATGCGGCTGCTCGGCCGCGCGAACTGGTGGGCGCCGCGCCCGCTTCGGCGGCTGTACGCGCGGTGGAACCTGTCAGAACGTGACGGGCCGATGGCACCGCCACGTTCTGACGACCTCGACCACTACGACGAGGCGCGCAGTCCCGTGACGAGCCACTCGTAGGCGGGCGCGTGGCTGGGGATCCGGCGGTCCCAGCCGTTGATGATCCCCACGAGCTGCCAGTAGCGCTCGACCCGCCGGTCGGAGAAGACCTCCAACCGGTCGGCCAGCTCGCGCCGGTACTCCGGTGACGTCGGGTCCGTCCCCTCCGTCGCCATCGCGGCGGCGAACGCGTCGACGATCGGGCGTGCGTCCGGCGAGGCCGGGTCGACGCCGTCGGCGAGGGCCCGGCCGGCCCGTTCGGCGACCTGCTGACCGGCCTGCTGCGCACTCTCGTCGGGCACGCGGTCGCCGCCCTCCCTGCGCAGTTCGTCGCCCCTGACGACCATCTCCCGCGCGCGGGCGCGGTAGGCGGGGTCCTGGACGAGCTCGGCGAGCTCGACCCACGCCTCGATCTGCTCCGGCGCCGGCTCGTCCGGCAGCTCGGGCAGCCCGTGCCGGTACATCCGCTCGACCTCGGTCTCCTCGACGCCGCCGAACACGTCGTCGAGGAAGTTCGTGACGAGCCGGCGACGTTCCTCGCCGGTCATCTGGGCCAACTTGTTCATCGTCTCCAACTCCCTGGCGGTGGCCCCACGCTTCGCGACCACGCGCAGCACCGTGCGGTGCAGCCGCAGCGTGCGGATGTGCGCGTCGAGCGCGTCCGCGTGCGCCTGCGCCACCTCGGCGACGGTGACCTCACGTGCCAGCACCCGCTGGACGGTCTTGAGGTCGACGCCGAGGTCGCGCAGGGTGCGGACGAGCGCGAGCCGGGCGAGCGCGTCCTGCCCGTACATCCGGTAACCCGCGTGGGTTCGGTCGGCCGGCGGCACCAGTCCCAGGTCGGACCAGAACCGGACCGTCTTCACCGAGAGACCGGTGCGACGGGCCAGCTCGCCGATCGGGAACAGCCCGGTGCCGTCGTCCACGTTCCCCACCGTCCACCCTCCAGTCGCTGGAGACTCAACCCCGAATTCTGGCCGGGCCGCCCCTTCTCTGCCCCGTCCGCCCCCGTCCGCCCTTCTGTGACGTGGGTACGTCGCCATGGCTATAGCAACAGCAACGCCACCACCACGATGTGGAACTCGCTGACGTGGGTACATCGCAGTGGCTATAGGCATTGCGACGTACCCACGTGACGCCCCCGGTCGGTCGGCTCAGCCCGCCCGGAGGATGGGTTTGAGGTCGTCGAGGACCGCCGGGTCCTCGATCGTCGACGGGACCGGCTCGTCGCGGCCGTCGGCGATGCCGCGCAGCGTCTTGCGCAGGATCTTGCCCGACCGCGTCTTCGGCAGCGCCTTCACCACGTCCACCCGGCGCAGCGCCGCGATGCCGCCGACCTCGTCGCGCACGCGCTGCATCAGCTCGGTCTGCAACTCGTCGGTGTCGGCGGACGCACCCGCCTTCAGGACGACGAACGCGCGCGGCACCTGTCCCTTGAGCTCGTCGTGCACGCCTACGACGCAGCACTCGGCGACGACCGGGTGCCCGGCGATCACCTCCTCCAGGGCGCCGGTGGACAGGCGGTGCCCGGCGACGTTGATGACGTCGTCGGTGCGGCCCATGACGAACACGTAGCCGTCCTCGTCGACGTGCCCGCCGTCGCCGCTGAGGTAGTGCCCGGGATGACGCGAGAGGTAGGACGCCACGAACCGCTCGTCGTCGTGCCACAGCGTCGGCAGGCAGCCGGGCGGCAGCGGCAGCCGGACGGTGATGTCGCCGTCCTCGCCGACGTCCGCCGGCGAGCCGTCCGGCCGCAGGATGCGCACGTCGTAACCCGGCACCGGCACCGACGGCGAGCCGGCCTTCGGCGGCATCGGCTCCAGGCCGCGCAGGTTCGCCACCATCGGCCAGCCGCTCTCCGTCTGCCACCAGTGGTCGAGCACCGGGATGCCCAACAGGTCCGACGCCCACGTGTACGTCTCCGGGTCGAGCCGCTCGCCCGCGAGGAAGAGGTACCGCAGCGACGAGACGTCGTACCGCTTCAGCTGGGTGCCGTCCGGGTCCTCCTTCTTGATCGCGCGGAACGCCGTCGGCGCGGTGAACACGACGTCGACCCCGTGCTCGGCGACGAGCCGCCAGTACGCGCCCGCGTCCGGCGTGCCCACGGGCTTGCCCTCGTAGAGCACGGTGGTGGCGCCGTAGAGCAGCGGCCCGTAGACGATGTAGGAGTGCCCGACCACCCAGCCGATGTCGGAGCCGGTGAACATGGTCTCGCCAGGGGCGAGCCCGTAGACGTTGCCCATGCTCCAGTACAGGGCCACCGCGTGGCCGCCGTTGTCGCGGACGACGCCCTTCGGCTTGCCCGTCGTGCCGGACGTGTAGAGCACGTACAGCGGGTCGGTGGCCGCGACCGGCACGCAGTCGACCGGCTCCGCGGACGCCATCAGCTCGTGCCAGTCGAGGTCGCGTCCCGCGCGCATGTCCGCACGCGCCTGCTCGCGCTGCACGATCACGCAATGTTCGGGTTGGTGCTCGGCCAGCTCGATCGCGCGGTCGAGCAGCGGCCCGTACTCGACGACACGCCTGGGCTCGATGCCGCACGACGCCGACACGACCAGCTTCGGCGCGGCGTCGTCGATGCGCACGGCGAGCTCGTTGGGCGCGAACCCGCCGAACACCACCGAGTGCACCGCGCCGATGCGCGCGCAGGCGAGCATGGCGACGACCGCCTCCGGCATCATCGGCATGTAGATGACGACACGGTCGCCCTTGTCGACCCCGAGGCCGCGCAGGACGCCGGCGAACCGCGCGGTCTCGTCGCGCAGCTCCCGGTAGGTGTACGTGCGGCGGGTGCCGGTGACCGGGCTGTCGTAACGGAGCGCGGGCTGGTCGGCGCGGCCGCCGTCGACGTGCCGGTCGAGCGCGTTGTGGCACGTGTTCAGCTCCCCGTCAGGGAACCAGCGGTAGAACGGCGGGCTGTCGGCGTCCAGCGCCCTGGTGGGCGGCGTGGTCCAGTCGATCTCCCGCGCGGCGTCCAGCCAGAACCCCTCGGGGTCTCCCAGGCTCCTCGTGTACTCGTCGGCGTACCTGCCCATGCGCTGCCTCCTCGACACGTCCCCGGACAGGACGTTAGCGATCGCGAGGCAGAATGGCGAGATGAGCGACGACTACACGCACGGCAAGGTGGAGTTCGCCGATCGCATCACGGCCGGACCGGACGCGCAGTGGCCGGTCGAGGCGGGCCGCTACCGGCTGGTGGCGTCCCTCGCCTGCCCGTGGGCGAGCCGCGCGGTCGTCGTGCGCCGGCTGCTCGGGCTCGAGGACGCGCTGAGCCTCGGCGTCGTCGACCCGATCCAGGACGAGCGGAGCTGGCGTTTCACGCTCGACCCGGACGGCCGGGACCCGGTGCTGGGCATCCGCTACCTCTCCGAGGCGTACGACGCGACCGGCGTGGACTACGAGAACGGCGTCAGCGTCCCCGGGGTCGTCGACGTGCCGAGCGGGAAGCTGGTGACCAACGACTACTTCCAGCTCACGCTCGACCTGGCCACGCAGTGGACGGCGCTGCACCGCGAGGGCGCGCCCGATCTCTATCCCGAGCCGCTGCGCGACGAGATGGACGCTGTGATGGCACGCGTCTACGCGGAGCTGAACGACGCGGTCTACGGCGCGGGCTTCGCCGGCGACCAGGCGGCGTACGAGCGGGCCTACGACAAGGTGTTCGGTTGCCTGGACTGGATGAGCGAACGGCTGGGTTCGCAGCGCTACCTCATGGGCACGCACATCACCGAGGCGGACGTGCGCGCGTTCACGACGCTGGTGCGCTTCGACTCGGTCTACCACGGGCACTTCAAGTGCAACCGCAACAAGATCGCCGAGGACCCGGTGCTGTGGGCGTACCTGCGCGACCTGTACCAGACGCCGGGTTTCGGCGACACGGTGAACATGACGCACATCAAGCGGCACTACCACCAGGTACACAGGAACATCAATCCGCTCGGCATCGTGCCGAAGGGTCCCGTGCTCGACTGGTGGGCGCCGCATCACCGCGAACAGCTCGGCGGGTCGCCGTTCGGCGACGGCACCCCGCCGACCCGTCAGACCGACCTGTCGACCTACCGCGACAAGCCGGCGCCTTCCTCGGAGTGATCACGTCATGGATGTCATTCCCGTGATCACCCGGTGAGTCCGGCCGGTACGGCCCGGTGAGTTTCGGACGCCGCCGCGGTCTGTACGGGTGACACCGCTTCGCTCACCCCGGAAGGACCCCGGCCATGACCGCCACCGGTATCACCGCCACCAGCAAGCCGGCCCGCCGCCGCGTCGTCAACGTCGTGCTGTGGGTCGCACAGATCGGGCTCGCCGCGTTCTTCGTGTTCGCGTCGGCGCCGAAGCTGCTCGGCGACCCGACCGCCGTCGCCATGTTCCACGTCATCGGCTTCGGCGAGTGGTTCCGCTACCTCACCGGCGCCTGCGAGCTCGCCGGCGCGATCGGCCTGCTGATCCCGCGCCTGTCCGGCGTCGCCGCCACCGGTCTCGTCGGCCTGATGATCGGGGCCTCGCTCACCAACCTGTTCCTGCTCCCCGGCATGGCGTCGACGGCCGCGGTCACCGTGCTCCTGGGCGTCGTGTTCGCAGTCATCGCCTGGGCCCGGCGCGACCGCACCGTCGCCCTCGCCGCCACCGCCAGGCGCCTCGTCGGGAGCACACGCTGACCCTGGCGCGCCACGACGACGAAGCCGGCCCGCGGGCCGGCTCTCGTCGTGCCCGCCCGGCGCACGAGCGGCACACCGTGACGGCCGCGACCGCTATCCTCGACCGGTGCCCGCCGAGTGGGAACCGCGCAAGGACGAGCTGCCGACGTTCACCGGCGATGTACCCGAGGACACCGTGCTCACGGAACGGTTGCTGTGGCACAAGTTCCTGGTGTTCCTCCAGCGTCGGTTCTCCGGTTACGCGGTCGCCGCGGTCGTCGCTTTCGCGATGTTCATGGTGGTGGGCCTCGTGGCGCCGGCGCCCGACTGGGTGAACGGCGAGGGTGTCTCGATGCCGACCGAAGCGGCGCTCGCGATCGCCGCGGTCCTCGCCGGCACGGCCTGTCTCGTGCGCCGGATCCCCGCCGTGCTGCGGTTCGCGCTCGGCGCCGTACCCGGTGCGTGCGGCGTGGCGGCCGGCGGTCTCGCCAACGCCGCGTGGGGCGTCTACCCGTGGGCCGACCCGGTCGGGATCGCCGGCATGGTGGTCATGCTCGCCTACGTCGTCCTCGCGGGGATGCGTGTCCGGCCCTGGGCGAAGGACCGGCTCGCGCGGCTGCTGGCCGCAGAGCCGGTGGGGCCGGCTCGGCCCGGACGGAACGGAGAACCCTCATGAGCGGGAGCGAGACGACGGCAGGCGACGCGGTCACGGAGCACGCGCGGGAGTTCTCCGTCGCGGGCGAACGCGTCCCCGGCCTGGTGTGGACGCCCGCGCGGTGCGAAACGCCGTTGCCGGCCGTGCTGATCGGGCACGGCCGGGGCATGGACAAGCGCCTCGGGTACGTCGAGGCGGTCGCGCGGCAGTTGGTGCGCGAGTACGGCTGGGTCGCCGTCGCGCTCGACGCGCCCGGGCACGGCGAGCGCCGGGATCCGGGCACCGGCCCGGGCGAGATCCCGCCGAAGCCCGACCCGGACCAGGTCCGTCGCGAGTGGCAGGCGTGCGTCGACGTGCTCGTCGGCGAGCGGGTGATCGACCCGGGTGCGCTCGGCTACTGGGGGATCTCGATGGGCACCGGGATGGGGATCGCCTTGCTGGCCGACGAGCCGCGGATCCGGTGCGCCGCCCTGGGCCTCATGCACACCCGCTACTACGAGCGGATCCTCGCCGACGCGGCACGGGTCAGCTGTCCGCTGCTGTTCTCTCTGCACTGGGACGACAGCCGCGTGCCGCGCAACGAGGCGTTCGACCTGTTCGACGCGTTCGGCAGCGCGGACAAGCGACTGCACGCGTACCCGGGCGACCACGCCGACTTCACCGACGAGGAGATGACCGCGTACGAGCGGTTCCTCGCCGCCCACCTCACCGCCGACTAGGGCGAGTCCAGCTCGGCCAGCGCGGCCAGCAGGGACTCACCGTACCTGGCCAGCTTGTTCTCCCCGACGCCGCTGATCCGCGCGAGCTCGGCCGGCGTGGTCGGCCGGTCGGTGGCGACCTGCCGCAGCGTCGCGTCGTGGAAGACGACGTACGCCGGGACCTCCTGCTCCTTGGCCGTCCGCGCCCGCCAGGCGCGCAGGTGCTCGAACACGGGCAGCGCCTCCGGCGGCAGCTCGGCCGCGGCGTCCGCGCGGCGCGCCGCCTTCTTCGGCCTGGCCCGTTCCGGCTCACGCCGCAGCCGCACCTCCCGCTGCCTGCCGAGCACCTCGTGGCTGCCCTCGGTGAGCACCAGCGTGCCGTAGTCGCCCTCGACCGCGAGCAGGCGCTGCGCCAGCAGCTGGCGGACGACGCCGCGCCACTCCGCCTCGGACAGCTCCGTGCCCACGCCGAACACGGTGAGCTCGTCGTGCCGGTGCTGCTGCACCTTCGGCGTCGACCGGCCGAGCAGGATGTCGATCACCTGCCCCGCGCCGAACTTCTGCCGCCGCTCGTGCGCCAGCCGGTACACCGCCGACAGCAGCTTCTGCGCGGCGATCGTGCCGTCGACCGACTCCGCCGGGGTGAGGCACGTGTCGCAGTTGCCGCAGGCGCCGCTCTGCTCGCCGAAGTACGCCAGCAGCTGTGCGCGGCGGCACTCCACCGTCTCGCACAGCGCGAGCATCGCGTCCAGGTGCATCGACTGGCGGCGCTTGTGCGCGGCGTCGCCCTCGGACGTGTCGATCATCCGGCGCAGCTGCACGACGTCCTGCAGCCCGTACGCCAGCCATGCCGTCGACGGCAGTCCGTCCCGTCCGGCGCGTCCGGTCTCCTGGTAGTAGCCCTCCACCGACTTCGGCAGGTCGAGGTGCGCGACGAAGCGCACGTCGGGCTTGTCGATGCCCATGCCGAACGCGATGGTGGCGACGACGACGAGGCCGTCCTCGCGCAGGAACCGCGCCTGGTTCGCCCGCCGGGTCGCCGCGTCCAGCCCGGCGTGGTACGGCAGCGCGTCGATGCCGTTGGCGACGAGGAACTCCGCGGTCTTCTCGGTGGAGGCGCGGGACAGGCAGTAGACGATGCCGGAGTCGCCCTCGTGCTCGGTGCGCAGCAGCTCCAGCAGCTGCCGCCGCGGGTCGTTCTTCGCGACGATCCGGTACTGGATGTTCGGCCGGTCGAAGCTCGCGACGAAATGGCGCGCGCCGTCGAGCCGCAGCCGTGCCGCGATCTCCTTGCGGGTGGCCTCCGTCGCCGTCGCGGTGAGCGCGATCCGCGGCACCGACGGCCAGCGTTCGTGCAGCATGGACAGGGTCAGGTAGTCGGGCCGGAAGTCGTGCCCCCACTGGGCGACGCAGTGCGCCTCGTCGATGGCGAACAACGAGATCCGCCCGCGGTCGAGCAGCGCGAGCGTCGACTCGACCGACAGCCGCTCGGGCGCGAGGTAGAGCAGGTCGAGCTCGCCGGCGAGGAACTCCGCCTCGACGAGCCGGCGTTCGTCGTAGTCCTGGCTGGAGTTGAGGAATCCCGCCCGGACGCCGAGGACGCGGAGCGCGTCCACCTGGTCCTGCATCAGCGCGATGAGGGGCGAGACCACGACGCCGACGCCGTCGCGCACGAGCGCGGGGATCTGATAGCACAGCGACTTGCCGCCGCCGGTGGGCATGAGCACCAGCGCGTCGCCGCCGCCGGCGACGTGGTCGATGATCTCGCGCTGCTCGCCCCGGAACGAGTCGTACCCGAAGACCCGCGACAAGACCTCGTGCGCGTCGCGGGAGGCCGGGGCGGAGGTCACCCGCCGATTCTACGGTCGCGCGGTGCCCGGCCCGTTCCCCCGAGCCATGTAAACATGGCCCGTGGTGGCTTTACACGGCTCAGGACCCGTGTAAAG
>DASUWX010000209.1:0-8862 GCA_036378185.1 Streptosporangiales bacterium
CGCCCTGCCGGCACGGCCCGCACGCGGCGAGCACCTCGTCGGCCCGGGGCACCGGCTCCGCGGTCGTCGGGTCGACGACGAGGAACTCCTCCTCGACCCCGACGCTCAGCTGCTCCACCTCAGCCGTGTACCCGCGGCGGCCCGGCGTACCCCTGGCGGCCGCGTCCCGGGATCGGGCCCTGGCGGGTGCACGGCTGGGTCGGCGTCGCTTTACCAGGCTCATGGTGGCTTTACCAGGCACCTGTGCCGCGTAAAGCCACCACGAGCCTGGTTTACATTGCGCGGGACAGGGGCGCCGCGACCGGGTGACGGGGTCCGCCAGGTGACGGTCGTAGGCGACCACTGCGTCGTGGGGAGTGCCGCACGTCTCGAGGGCTGCACGGTGGGAACCGGCTGCCTGATCGGCCCGGGCGCGCTCGTCCTGCCCGGCGCGGTGATCGGCGACCACGCCGTGGTCGGCGCCGGCGTGACGGTGCGAGGCGGGATGACGGTGCCGCCGGGATCGCTCGCCGTCGGCTCTCCCGCGCGGGTGCTATCCGGCGTTCGCTGAGTCGTCCTGCGCGTCGGCGCGCCCCCGCCTGGCATGGGCCTTGGCCGCGCGGATGAGCTCGAACGAGCCCCGCACGTGCCTGCGCATCTGCTCCTCGGCCGCGTCCGGATCACGCGCCCGCACGGCCGCCAGGATCCGTGCGTGGTCCCGGATCGACTGCTGCGGGCGGTCCTTGATCACCTTGAAGGTGTCCTCCGGCGCCACGGCCCACACCTGACGGATCAGCTTGCGCACCATGGGCGCGCGGGCCATGTCGTAGATGAGGTCGTGGAACTCGTCGCTGATCTCGCGCAGCGCGGCGCGCTCACCGGCGCGGGCCTCGGCCACGAACCTCTCGTGGCACGCCGCGAGCGCCTCGACCTCGTCGTCCTTGGCGTGCTCGGCGGCCAGCCGGGTCGCCAGCGATTCCAACGCCTCACGGAGCAGATAGGTCTCGGTCATGTCCGCGATGGACACCTCGGCGACCCGCGCGCCGCGGTGCGGATGCATGTCGATCAGGCCCTCGCTGGCGAGCTCGAAGAACGCCTCCCGTACCGGTGTCAGCGAGAGCCCGATCTCCTTGGCCAGCTTGCCGATCTGGAGCCGGTCACCGGGCAGGTACCTGCCCTCGGCGAAGGCCTGGCGGATCATGGCGGCGGCGTAGGCCGCCTTCGTCTGATACCGCGGCGCCGGCTCGGTCACGACCGCTCCCTGTCCCCACGAGTCCTGCTGTTACGCGTCGCCGCCAAGATACTCCCCCGTCCCTTGCCGGTCCTCGAACCGGAATCCACTGTCCCCGCCGCACTTTCAGAGGACGAGCGCCACCTTGCCGAACTTGTGGCCCGCCGCGAAGTGCTCGTAGGCGTCCTCGACCTTCTCGAGCGGGAAGGTCGCGTCGACCGGGACGCGGAGCGCGCCGGTGGCGAAGTGCGGCAGGACGTGCCGCTCCAGCTCCCGCGCGAGCGCCGCCTTCACCTCCAACGTCTCCGACCGCAGCGTCGACCCGTGGATGCTCGCGCGCTTGTTCATCACGTGCAGCGCGTTGAACTCGCACTTCGGCCCGCCGCCGACGCCGATGAAGCAGTACCGTCCGCGGCGGGCCAGCGCCCGCAGCCCGTTCTTCAGGTTGGCCGCGCCGACGAGCTCGAGGACGACGTCGAAAGGTCCGTGCTCGACCGCGGCGTCGGCACCCGCCTCGGCGACCACAGGCAGGGCGCCGAGCTCGGCCACGCGATCGGCAAGGTCGGCGTGCCGGATCGTGGCGACCGGCGTGGCCCCGGCGAGCTTCGCCAGCTGGACGGCGGCGGTGCCCACGCCGCCGGCACCGCCGTTGACGAGCAGCCGCTCGCCCATCCGGAGACCGGCCTGGGTGAACAGTGCGTCGTAGGCGGTGCAGAACACCTCGGGGAGGCAGCCGGCGGCGGGCCAGTCCACCGTGTCCGGCACCGGCATGGCGAGTCGCTCGTGCGCGACCACGCGCTGTGCCTGTCCCCCGCCGCCGACGATGCCCATGACGCGGTCGCCGACCCGGAACCTGGTGGCGCCGGGCCCGCACTCCGCCACGGTCCCCGCGTACTCGAGCCCTGGGATGTCCTGGGGCGCGTCCGGCGGCGCCGGATAACGGCCCCGCCGCTGGAGGAGGTCGGCGCCGTTCAACCCGGCGGCCTTCACCTCCACCAGGATCTCCCCCGCGCCGGGCACCGGGTCGGGCCGGCTCTCCACGCGGACCTGCTCGTCTGCGATCACGGCTGTTTGCATGAGATATATGATACAAAACATGTGCGACAGAGCACGGGTCGTCGGTATGAAGACGATCACAGCACGCACACCGCACCGGAGCTGCCGTACGCCTGACAATGGAGATCGACGGTCGGTCCGAATACGTTTGGACCCTCGAAGGCAGGCACTCGAAGACAGGTGAGCGAACAGATGAGCCAGACCCAGGTCACCCTGACATATCCCTCCGGTGAGTTGAAGCTCCCGATCGTCGAGGCGACCGAGGGCCAGTCCGGGGTCGATATCACCAACCTGCTCCGCGATACCGGCTACATCACGCTCGACCCGGGTTACGGCAACACCGGCGCCTGCACGTCGAGCATCGGCTTCATCGACGGCGAAGCCGGCATCCTCAGGTACCGCGGCTACCCGATCGAGCAGCTGGCCGAGAAGAGCAGCTTCCTCGAGGTCGCCTACCTGCTCATCTACGGCGCGCTGCCGACGGGGCAGGAGCTGGAGGAGTTCGCCGGGCGTATCCGCCGGCACACCATGCTGCACGAGGGCATGACCCGCTTCTTCAACAGCTTCCCCAAGGACGCGCACCCGATGGCGATGTTGTCCAGTGCGGTCAGTGCGCTCTCAACGTACTACCCCGACGCGCGCGACCCCCTCGACCAGGAGCAGGTCGAGCTGTCGACCATCCGGCTGCTCGCGAAGCTGCCGACGATCGCCGCGTACTCGTACAAGAACTCCGTCGGCCAGCCGTTCCTCTACCCGGACAACTCGCTCGGCTGGATCGAGGACTTCCTCCGGCTCACCTTCGGCGTCCCCGCCGAGCAGTACGAGCCCGACCCCGTGGCGGTCCGCGCGCTCGACCTGCTGTTCGTCCTGCACGCCGAGCACGAGCAGAACTGTTCGACGTCCACGGTCCGGCTGGTCGGCTCGAGCCACGCGGACATCTTCAGCTCGATCGCCGCGGGCATCGGTGCCCTGTCCGGCCCGCTGCACGGCGGCGCGAACCAGGCCGTGCTGAAGATGCTGGACCAGATCAAGGCCGACCACGGCGACATCGAGACGTTCGTCCGCCGCGTGAAGGACAAGGAGCCCGGCGTCCGCCTCATGGGCTTCGGCCATCGCGTCTACAAGCACTACGACCCTCGCGCCGCGATCGTGAAGCAGATGGCCGACGAGGTGCTGGCGAAGATGGGGAAGAAGGACGACCTGCTCGACCTCGCCATGCAGCTCGAGGACGTCGCGCTGCACGACGACTACTTCATCGAGCGCAAGCTGTATCCCAACGTCGACTTCTACACCGGCCTGATCTACCGGGCCATGGGCTTCCCCGAGCAGATGTTCACCGTCCTGTTCGCGATCGGCCGACTCCCCGGCTGGATCGCGCACTGGCGGGAGATGATGGCCGACCCGCACAACCGGATCGGGCGGCCGCGGCAGGTCTACGTCGGCGAGCGTGAGCGGGACTACCAGCCGCGCAGCTGACGACGGGACCGACACGAGCGCTGAGGAGACCGGATGCGGGTCGCGATTCTCGACGACTACCAGAACGTGGCGCTGACCAGTGCCGACTGGGGCAGGCTGCCGGCGGACGCCGAGATCGCCGTGTTCGACCAGCACATCGCGGACACCGACGCGCTCGTGGCCGCACTGGAGCCCTACGACGTCGTCGTGATGATGCGGGAACGCACACCGATGACCGCCGACCGGCTGGCGCGGCTGCCGAAGCTGCGCCTGCTGGTCACCACCAACATGCGCAACGCGTCCATCGACTTCGCCGCCGCGGCCGAGGCGGGGATCACGGTCTGCGGCACGGCCGGCGTCGACACGGCCACCGTCGAGCACACCTGGGCGCTGATCCTCTCCATGGCGCGGCACGTGCCCGCCGAGGACGCCGGGATGCGGGCCGGCGGCTGGCAGCACACGGTCGGGTTCGGCCTCGAGGGACGCATCCTCGGCATCCTGGGCGTCGGCCGGCTCGGCCGGCTGGTGGCCGGGATCGGGGTCGCGTTCGGCATGGAGGTGCTCGCCTGGAGCCTGAACCTCGACCCGGCCCGCGCCGAGGAGGCCGGCGCCACCGCGGTGACCAAGGAGGAGCTGTTCCGGCGGTCGGACATCGTGTCCGTGCACTACAAGCTCGGCGAACGCAGCATCGGGCTGGTCGGCGCCACCGAGCTCGGCTGGATGCGGCCCACGTCGTACCTGGTGAACACCTCGCGCGCCCCGATCGTCGACACCGGCGCGCTGCTCGCGGCGCTCCACGAGGGCCGCATCGCCGGTGCCGCCTTGGACGTCTACGACGTCGAGCCGCTGCCCGCCGACCACCCGATCCGCTCCGCGCCGCGCACGGTGCTCACCCCGCATCTCGGCTACGTGACCGACACCGAGTACAACCTGTGGTACGAACACGTGGTCGAGGACATCGTCGCGTTCGCCGCGGGCTCGCCCGTGCGCGTGCTCACCGCCTGACACCCCCGCCGCCGGGGCCTCGGCCCTGGGGCTGGGGGCTGGGCGGCTGGGTCTCGTTGTCCACGTGGGTACATCGCAGACGCCATAGCAGCAGTAACGCCACCACGTCACGACCGGGACCAGCCCGCCGGAGGGTCCACGTGGGTACATCGCGGACGCCATAGCAGCAGTAACGCCACCACGTCACGACGGGACCAGCCCACCGGAGGGTCCACGTGGGTACATCGCAGACGCCATAGCAGCAGTAACGCCACCACGTCGCGACGGGACCAGCCCACCGGAGGGTCCACGTGGGTACATCGCAGACGCCACAGCAGCAGTAACGCCACCACGTCACGGTGCGGGTGCCGCGTCGCCGTTCTAGAATCGACGGCGCACGAGAGTGGTGGAGGTCGTCGTGGATGCCGCGAAGGCTGAGGGTGCCGGGACGCAGCCGACCGAGGACGAGATCAGGGAGTACGCGCGGCAACTGCGCGTCCTGCCGGTGGAACAGATCATCGCCGACACCCTGTCGTCGCTGCTGAGCGGCGCGCAGGCGAAGCTGGGCAGGCGGGACGCCCGGCTGCTGATCGACCTGACCACGGTGTCGCTCACCCACGCGCGTGACCACCTGTCGCAGGATCTGGTCCGGCAGGTCGAGGACGTCCTCGGGCAGCTGCGCCTCGCGCAGGTGACCGCCGAGGGCCGCAACCCCGGCGAGGTCGAGGAGAACGACCTGGACCGGGTGCCGGCGCCACCGGCCTCCGGCGCCACCACGCCACCGGTGCAGCCGTCCCGGCCCACGCCGACGCCCACGCCGACACCGCCGCCGTCCGCGGCGAGCCGGCTGTGGGTGCCCGGCCGCTGACGGCAGCGCGGGGGCAACCCTGCGCATCGTGATCCTTTCGAGAGCCGATCGTGACCGGTACGTGGGGCACAATGGCCCGAACCGTGCGGTGATGGGACCCACCGGGGTGCGCGGCCACCACCGCTGACGGTTCCTGTCGAGAGGGCGAGGAGGCCGCGCATGCCCCCACCCGAGCCGCGCGACCGGCGGGCGTGGCCCTACGCCCGGATGGTGCTAGCCGCGGTACTCGTCCTCGTCGTCGCGGCCGGTGTCTACGCGCGGGCGCACACGTCCTTCCCGTTCCGGACGGCACCACGGCTGTCGCCGACGGCGGTGACCACGACGTTCCTCGTCGTGGAGGGGCTCGGCCTGGTCTTCGCGGTGCTGCTGCTGATCGCCCGCCGACGACGCAGGAGGCGGCCGGACGACGACGCCCCGTGGTCGCCGGCCAACCGCTGGATCGCCGCGGCGGTCAACCTGACCGCGTTCGTCATGGCGCTGCTGCTGGCGTCCTGGCTCGTCAGGCACTTCCGCAACGGCTCCCGCCGCGGCGGCCTGCTCGGAGGCTTCGACTCGTCCGCCGGGTCGACGCACCGGCCCGGCCTGCCGGCGGGCGCGGCCACGCTCTGGCTCGGCTGGCTGTGCGTGGTGGTCTTCACCGTCCTCGTGGTCGTCGCGGTCTCGTGGTGGCAGCGGCGCCGGGCCCGCCCTGCACCGGCGCCGGCCGTGGCCGAGGACGAGGCCCTACCGGATTCCGGCGGCGCGGCGTTGCGGGCCGGGCGCAGGGCCCTGGACACGTCCGACGATCCGCGCACCGCGGTGATCGCGTGCTACGAGGCGATGGAGCGCAGCCTCGCCGATGCGGGCCTGGCGCGCGCTCCCGCGCAGACGCCGGAGGAGCTGCTCGCGCTGGCCCGCGGACGCGACGCGCTCGCGTCGGTGCGCGCGGCGCAGACGCTGATCGAGCTGTTCGGGCGGGCCCGGTTCAGCACCCGTGCGGTCGACGCGTCCGACGTCGCGGTCGCCAGGAGCGCGCTCGCCGAGCTGGTCGCGGACACGCCCGACCGGGCGCGGGCACGATGACGCGCAACCGGCTGCTGCTGGGCTTCGGCGTCCTGTTCGCCGCGGGCTTCGTGCTCGTCGGCTACAGCCTCGCCGGCGCCGGCGGTGCGCTGGTCGCGTTCGGCGTCGCTTGGACCGGCGTCCTGCTCGGCATGCGCCTGCTCGTGCCCACTCCGGCCGAGCCGCCGACCGGCCCGCCGCGGCGCCGTGACGTGACGCTCGAGAACGCCGCGTACCCGGCGTTCCGCCAGATCGAGACGGCGCTGCTCTCCGCCGGCCGGTCCGCCCGCGACTACGACATCAAGGCCCGCCGGGTGATCGGCCGGCTCGCGGTGAGCCGGGTCGTCGCCGCCCACGGCGTCGGCGAGGACGAGGCGTGGCCGGTGCTGCGCGCGCACGTCGGCGAGCGGCTGTGGCCGTGGCTGCGCCCGACCTGGCCGCCGTCGGGGGACGCCGACGGCGGCGGCGTCGACGCACCCACTCTCGCCGCGCTCGTGCGAAAGATCGAGGAGCTCTAGATGCCCACGCCCACGACCCTCACGGCGAGCGAGGCCGTCGCCGTGGTCCACGCCGACGCGACCGGCATCCTCGACGAGGTCGAGAAGGCCGTCGTGGGGAAGCGCGCCGTGCTGGAGCTGGTGCTGCTCGGCATCCTCTCCGGCGGGCACGTGCTGCTCGAGGACCTGCCCGGGCTCGGCAAGACGCTGATGGCGCGATCGTTCGCGACCGCGCTCGGGCTGGAGTTCGCGCGGGTCCAGTTCACCCCCGACCTGCTGCCCAGCGACCTCACCGGCGCCAACTTCTACGACCAGGCCGCGGGCGTCATGACGTTCCGGCCGGGCCCGGTGTTCACGAACCTGCTGCTCGCCGACGAGATCAACCGCACGCCGCCGAAGACGCAGGCGGCCCTGCTCGAAGCGATGTCCGAGGGCCAGGTCAGCGCGGACGGCGAGACCCGCCGGCTGCCGGCGCCGTTCGTCGTGCTCGCCACCGACAACCCGATCGAGTACGAGGGCACCTATCCCCTGCCCGAGGCGCAGCTCGACCGGTTCGTGCTCCGCGTCCGGCTCGGCTACCTGCCGCCGGACGGCGAGGCCCGCATGCTGCGGCAGCGACTCGCGCCCGGCGGCCGCACCGACCACCTCACCGCGCGCGTCGGCGCGGAGCGGCTGGTGCAGCTGCAGGACGCGCTGGACCTCGTCGAGATCGACGACGACGTCGTCGACTACGCCGTCGCGCTCGTCACCGCCACGCGGGAGAACCCGCAGGTCGTCGTCGGCGCGAGCCCGCGAGGCAGCCTCGCCCTGCTCCGGCTCGCCCGCGGGCGCGCCGCCCTCGCCGGGCGCGACTACGTCCTCCCCGACGACGTGAAGACCGTCGCCGTCCCCGCGCTCGCCCACCGCATCAGCCTGCGCCCCGAGCTCTGGGTGCGCAGGATCACGCCGGAACGCGTCGTCGGCGACATCCTCGACCAGGTGCCGACGCCGGCGACGCGGCGCCGGCAGCGATGAGGACGGCCGGCTGGCGGCCGACGCCGGGATGGGTGCGGCTGGTCACGCTCACCGTCCTGGCGCTCGTCCTCGCGTTCGCCACCGGTCACCTGGAGCTGGTCGTCGTAGCCGCGCCGCTCGCCGTGCTCGCGGCCGCACGCAGGCCGCCTCCGCGCGACGTCGAGGTGACGGTGACGTGCGAGGACGAGCGCTGCTTCGAGAACGACCCGGTGACGGTCGTGGTCACCGTGCAGACGTCCGCCGCCGTCGACCAGATCGGCGTCGAGCTGCTCGCCGCCGACTCGGCCGAGGCGGACCCGGACCGGCCGCAGCTGGTGGCCGGCGCGGCGGAGGCCGTCGTCGAGTGGCGGCTCACCTGCACCCGCTGGGGCCGCTACCAGCTCGGGCCGGTCCGCGTGACACTGCTGAGCGCCGGCCGCGCGGCGAGCCGCACGGTCACGGTGTCCGGCCCCGCGCTCGTGGTCTACCCGGTCGCGGTGCGCAGCGAGGTCGGGATCGTGCCGGAACGGCTGCCCAGGCGTGCGGGCGAGCACACGGTTGCCGTACGCGGCCGGGGGATGGAGCACATCGGCGTCCGGCCGTACGTGTTCGGCGACCGCGCCAGGCAGATCAACTGGCCGGTCACGACCAGGCGCGGCCAGCCGTACGTCAACGAGGTCGCCGACGAGCGCGCGGCCGACCTCGTCGTCGTGATCGACGCGCTGTCCGACGTGGGCGAGCCGCCGGACACCAGCCTC
>DASUWX010000210.1:0-22159 GCA_036378185.1 Streptosporangiales bacterium
CGCGGCGGTGGGCGTGCCGTGCGGACCGGTCAACGACATCGGCGGCGGCGTCGAGCTGGCCGCGTCGCTCGGCCTGGCGCCGATCGTGGAGTTGGCCGGCCGCCGCCAGGTCGCCAGCCCGCTCCGGCTGTCCGGGACGCCGGTCGCGTACCGGCGGCCACCACCCGGCCCGGACGAGGACGGCGACGCCGTCCGCCGCTGGCTGAGAGGCGAGGGCCCACTCGGTTGACGGGGGGCTCCCGTCGATCACGTCAACGTGATCGACGGTGGCTTCACACGGTGCAGGACTCGTGTGCAGTCACCGTTCGCCGGGTGAAGTCCCGGCCGCGCCGTGGCGTGTCGGGCCCGGCCGCGACGTGGAGTCAGGCGGCCGACTCGTGGACGACGGTCGCGAACCGGCGGCAGACCTCGCGCCAGACCGGCGTCGACACCGGCTCGTCGGCGAGGGCGCGGGCGAGCACCTCGTCCCGGTCGTGGCCCTCCCTGCGCAGCTTGTCGGCGTCCCACTGCGCGATGCGGTCGGCGGTGACCTCGGGGTGGAACTGGACGCCCCACGCCCGCTCCCCCACCCGGAACGCCTGGTACGGGCAGCGCTCGGTCTGCGCGAGCCAGACCGCGTCCGCGGGCAGCGCGGTGACGGCGTCCACGTGGTGCTCGATGGCGGGCACGGTCGATGGCAGGTCGTGGAACAGCGGGTCGGTGGCGGCCTCCGGTCGCACCGACACCGGGACGCTGCCCGTCTCCGGCGCGCCCGCGTCCGCCTTCACGGCGCCGCCGGCGACGTGCGCCAGCAGCTGCCCGCCCAGGCAGATGCCGAACACCGGCACGCCGCGCGGCAGTGCCTCGGCCACGAGGGCGCGGGTCTGGGCGAGCCAGGGCGCGCGGTCGTCGGCGTCCGGCATGTACCCGCCGCCGAGCACGAGCACCGCGTCGTGGGTCAACGTCTCCGGGGGCGTCGCCCCGTCGTACGCGTGCACCACGTCGAGCCGCAACCGGTCCTCGACCAACCAGTCGCCGAACCTGCGCGGCCCGCCGTTCTTCCCGTTCTGCACGACGAGCACCGTCGGCCGGTCATCGCTACTCACCTGCCCACCGTACCGATCCGCACCCGTCGCGCACCGTCGTCGTCGCCCGAACCGCTTGTTCGTCTCATCACGTGGACGTAGCCTTCCGCTGGCCCGCATCCCCCGCGGGCCTCGAGCCCCGGAGCTGCCATGCACGCCTCCCTCGTCCGCCGGGTCGGACTCGTCGCCGCCGCCGGACTCGCCCTCGGCACCGCGCTCACCGTCTCGCAGGCGGCCGCCGCCGCGCCGCCGTCGCACCACCAGAACCGGCCGGCCGTGCTGATGTACGCAGCGGACGGCATGCGGCCCGACCTCATGCAGAGCTATGCCGCACGCGGGGTGATGCCGACGTACGCGCAGATGATGCGCACCGGCGCCACGGGTGCGAACGGGCTCGAGCAGGGCTTCCCGCCCAACACCGGCCAGGGCTGGTACACGCTCGCCACCGGCGCCTGGCCGGGCGTGCACGGCAGCATCAACAACACCTTCTTCGACACCCGGCTGCCGTTCGACCAGTCGCTGTCGTTCGCCTTCCACGGCAACGGGGCCGGTGGCGGTTCGGCGCCGGGCAACGTCCTCGAGGCCGAGTCGGTCGCGAAGTCCGCCGAGCTCGCGGGCAAGAAGGTCGCGCAGATCGAGTGGACCGGCGGGCTGAACGCGAACATCGACGGGCCGACCGTCGACTACGTGGCGAACCTCAGCAGGCGCGGCGTCGCCCAGGTGCCCGAGGACCCGGCGAAGAAGGCGTCCGCGGCGAGCTTCGGCCTGGCGTACGAGACGCCGACCTTCACCGCGGCGTCCGGCTGGACGGACACGCCGGCGGGTGACCCGGCCGTGCCGCCGAAGCAGGGCCAGCTCGTCATCGCCACCACCAACGCGTCGGTCAACCCCGACCGCACGTACGACCTCTACGTCTACGACGGCAAGGCGGACGGGAAGGCCGCGTACGACACCGTGCTCCTGGTGCCCGCCTCGGCGGGCAAGGACGCGGCACGGGCCGCGGCGACGCTGCGCCAGGGCACGTTCGCCGCCGTCAAGGTCACCGGAACGAACGGGCTCATCGGCAGTGCCGCGGGCGAGTCCGCGGGCTTCTACGTCAAGGTCACCGACCTCGCGCCCGACCTGTCGCACTTCGGCCTCTACTTCACCTCGGTCGCACGGCCGAACGCGCACTGCGCGACGGCCGCGTGCCAGGCCCTGCCGGCGGGCGCGCCCGGTGAGGACCGGCTGGCGAAGTACATCGCCGACCACCTGCCGCCGCCCGTCTTCGGCGACTTCGCGCCGGAGGAGGCCGGCGTCATCGACGAGGACACCTGGTACCAGCAGACCGTCGAGCTCAACCACGCGTACGACACCGCCGTCATCAGGTACGTCCTCGGCACGCTGCAGCCGGACACCGACGTCGTGCTCGCCGGCACGGACACGCCCGACGAGGTGAGCCACCAGATCCTCGGCCTGCTCACGCCGACCGACGTCGACGGCCACCCGAACCCGTACTACGACCGCGTCGCCGGCACCGGCCCGCGCGACCACCGCATCGCGCAGCGCACCGCCTACCTCCAGGGCGCGTACGCACAGGCCGACTCGCGGCTGGGCCTCATCCGCAGCCTGTTGCCGCACCGCACCGACGTGCTCGCGTCGAGCGACCACGGCTTCGCGCCGCAGTGGTACGCCGTCGACGCCGGGCTGCCGCTGAAGACCGCAGGGCTGCAGGACGTCGAGCAGACCGGCAACTGCAGGCCGAACAGCGCGAGCGTGCCCGGGGGCACGCTGGCCAAGGCGTGCTGGGCAGGGGCGACCGCCGAGATCTACGTCAACCTCAAGGGCCGCGACCCCGACGGCGTCGTCGACCCCAAGGACTATGCGAGCGTCGTGCAGCGCATCGTCGACGCGTACAAGGCGGTCCGCGACCCGGTCGACCCGCACGCGACGGTGATCCAGAAGGTCTTCACCAAGGAACAGACGGCGGACGTCCAGGGCAGCGACTCGCTCAACCCGACCCGTACCGGCGACGTCGTCGTCGTGACGAAGTCGCCGTACCAGTTCGACGCCGACACGGCGGGCACGCTCATCGCACCGTCGCGGTTCTTCGGGCAGCACGGCTACCTGCCCGACGAGGTCGACCTACGGCACAACATCAACATGCACGCGACGTTCGTCGCCGCCGGCCCGGACATCGCGCACGTCCGCAGCGTCGACGGTGTGCGCGCGATCGACCTCGCGCCGACCCTCGCCGTGCTCGGCCACTTCCCGCCGCCGCTGCAGGCGCAGGGCGACGTGCTGACGCGCATCCTGCACGGCGGCGACCGATACGTGGCCGGCCGGATCCTCGGCTTCAACGACGTGCACGGCAACATCACCGGCAAGGGGCTCACCTACGCCGACACGTACACCGGTGTGACGGACGCGGCCGGCGGCATCGGGGTGCTCGCGGGCTACCTCGACCGCGCCCGCGCCGGGGACCCGGAGCACACACTGACGATCGAGGCCGGCGACATGGTCGGCGCGAGCCCGCCGGAGTCCGCGCTGCTGCGCGACAAGCCCACGCTCGACTCGCTGAACCTGATGCACCTCGACGCCGGCACGCTCGGCAACCACGAGTTCGACCGCGGCGTCACGGAGCTGCTGCGCCAGGTGCGTGGCGGGACGTCGACCGTCGACCCGAAGATCACCTTCGACGGGCTGAACTTCCCCGTCGTGGACGCCAACGTCGTCAGCGACAAGACGGGCGAGCCGCTGCTTCCGCCCTACGTCGTCAAGCGGATCGGCGGCGTGCGCACGGCGATCATCGGGGCGACCACCGTCACCACGCCGACGATCGTCACCACCGGCGGCACCACGGGCGTGCACTTCGTGGACGAGGCGACCGCCGTCAACAGGTACGTGCGCCTGCTGAAGCGGCAGGGCGTGCACGCGTTCACCGTCGTCGTCCACGAGGGCGGCGTGCAGGACACGTTCCCGGTCGGCACCGTCGGCGACCGCATCAGGACGATCGCCGAACACCTCGACCCGGACGTCGACGTCGTCGTCTCGGGCCACAGCCACACCGTCGTCGACACCCGTGTCGACGGCAAGCTCGTCGTGCAGGCGTCGTCGTTCACCCGCGCCTACGACGACGTGCAGCTGTTGCTCGACCGCCGCACCGGTGACGTGGTCGCGTCCTCGGCACGCGTCGTGCCCGCATGGACGACGACCTCGCCGGGCAGCACCGACCCGTCCGCGCCGAAGGCCGCACCCGACCCGCGCGTCCAGTCGGTCGTCGACGACGCGGTGAAGCAGACCGCGCCGATCGTCAACCAGGTCGTCAACCATGCCGCAGCCGACGTGCCGTCACAACGCGAGGGCGGCGCGAACGCCGCGGGCGAGTCGCCCATGGGCGACCTCGTCGCGGACGCGCAGCGCGAGTACGCGGGCACACAGCTGGCGTTCGTCAACACCGGCAGCGTCCGCGCGGGCCTGCGGGCCGGGCCCGTGACGTACGGCGACCTGTTCACCGCGCAGCCGTTCCAGGACGACTACGTCGACACGCTGAAACTCACCGGCGCCCAGGTGTGGGCGTTGCTGCGGCAACAGTTCCAGACGCCGGACAACCGGGTGATGCAGGTGTCCGGGCTGCACTTCACGTACACGAGCAGCGGCCCCGGTCAGGGCACGATCCAGGCCGTCTACCTCGGCAGGGCGGGCGACGACTCCACGCCGATCGCCGACGACGACAGCCAGACCTACACCGTCACGGCGAACTCGTTCATGGTCGGCGGCGGTGACGGCTTCACCGAGCTGACCAAGGGCACCGACATCGTGCAGACCGCCGACTCCGAGCTGCAGCCGCTGCTCGACTACGTCGGGAAGCTGCCGGACCCGTTCACCTACGGGATCGACGGCCGCATCACGCGCAGCTGAGCCGACCCGCCTCGGCGCGCCCGTGCCGGGTGTCACTTCACCTGGTGCGGCCGGTCTCCACACGGCGCGGCCGGACTTCACCCGCGGTCGGACGGAGTCATGCCACGTCGACGGTGAGGATGCGGTCGACGACGGCGTCCACGTCCGGGCCGACGATGTCGGGCTGCGCGCCGATCGGGCTCAGCACCATGCCGGGCCGGGCGACGAACGCGGCCTGGCAGCCCGCGCTGAGCGCGCCGGCGATGTCCCACGCGTGTGCGGCGACGAGGCGCACCTGCGCCGGGTCGGTCCCGTACGCGCCGGCGACCGACAGGTACGGCTCCCTGGCCGGTTTCAGCCGCCGGACGTCGTCGGCCGACATCACCCGGTCGAAGTGCTCTCTGATGCCGGCGTTCGTGAGCTGATCCTCCGCCACGCGCGCGGGGGAGTTCGTCAGTGCCACGGCGGTGAGCGGCGTGTCGCGCAGCCGGGCGAGCGCACCGGCCACCTCCGGGTGCGCGGGCAACGCCGTCATCCCTCCGACGAGCTCGTCCGCCGCCGCGTCGGAGACGGTGACACCGCGCCGCTCGGCGAGCATGCTCAACGCGGCTCGCTGCGCGGTCGTGAAGTCCACGTAGTCGCCGGTGATCGCACCGACGAACGACAGCTGCAGCATGAGCGCGAACCACTGCGGCCGCAGCGCGGCGTCACCGAACAGCTTCTCGAACGCGCCGTCCAGCGCGGACAGGTCGAGCAGGGTCTCGTTGACGTCGAACGCGATGACCTCGGTCATGTGACCGCCTCCGTTGTTGTCGCACGCTCTGGTTCCGCCCGGTCGGCGGCCCCATGACCAAAGGGGCAGTGCTTATGATTCCCTCGCTGACGCTCGGTCATGTTCAGGCTCCCCTTTCAGGCGCGTGTGAGCGCGGCGGCGTCGATCTCGTCGACCGACCGGTGGCCGGCGAGTGCCATGGTGAGGTCGACGTCGGCCGCGAGGTCGGCCAGGAACTGGCGTACGCCGGCCTCGCCGGCGATCGCGAGCGCGTAGACGTAGGGCCGGCCGAGCAGCACGGCGGTGGCGCCGAGCGCGACCGCCTTGACCACGTCTGCGCCGGTACGCACGCCGCTGTCGAGGAAGACCGGCACCGCACCGCCTACGGCGTCGACGACCGCGGGCAGCGCGTCGAGCGAGCCGATCGCGCCGTCGACCTGGCGCCCGCCGTGGTTGGACACGACGACGCCGTCCATGCCCGCGTCGATCGCGCGGCGCGCGTCGTCCGGATGCAGGATGCCCTTCAGCACGATCGGCAACGAGGTCAGCCCGCGCAGGTACGCGAGGTCGTCCCACGCAAGCGACGGGCGCGAGTAGATGTCCAGGAACGCGCGGACGGCGCGCCGGGGCAGCTCCGAACGGATATTGGCGAGGAACGGTCCCGGATACGCTCGCGCGACGTCGACGAGGGCGCGCACCGCGGCGGCCGAGGGTCGCGGTGACGGGCCGGCCGGGTGAGTGGCCGCGAGCCGGCGGAAGACCGGGTCCGACGTGTACTGCGCGATGCCGAGCCCGTGACTGAACGGCAGGTACGCCAGGTCCAGGTCGCGCGGGCGCCAGCCGAGCGTCGTCGTGTCGAGGGTGAGCACGATCGCCTCGCAGCCGGCCGCCTCGGCGCGCCCGACGAGGCTGGCGACGAGCTCGTCGGACGTGCTCCAGTAGAGCTGGAACCAGCGCGGCGCGTCGCCCATGGCGGCGGCGCACTCCTCCATCGGCCGGGACGCCTGGTTGGAGAAGACCATCGGCACACCGGCCGCGGACGCGGCACGCGCGACGGCGACGTCTGCGTCGCGGTGCACGAGTTCCAGCACGCCGACGGGGCCGAGCAGGAACGGCGCGGGCAGCCGGCGCCCGAACACGGTGACGCCGGTGTCGCGCTTCTCCGTGTCGCGCAACATCCGCGGCACGATCCGCCACGCGTCGAACGCCGCACGGTTCGCGCGCACCGTCGCCTCGGTGCCCGCGCCGCCGGCGACGTAGGCGTATGCGCGCCGGCTCATCGCGCGGCGTGCCCGGGCCTCGAGCCGCGCCGGACGCACCGGCACGCGCGGCCGCCTGCCCGCGACTCCCGCGAGGTAGATCGCGCTCTGCCGGTCCCGGCCGGACACCGGGCGCTACTCCGCCCAGCGCTCGGCGTACGTCGACCGCACCAGGACCTTGCCGTCGTCGACCACGGACTGCTCGTCGAGGAACTCGAAGAAGCCGCGGCGACCGCCGGTCGGCTCCTCGACGAGGTTCGCGCCCTCCCGCAGCGCGCGCCAGATGGCGCCGGGCAACGTCGCCGCCACGACGGTCCGGTGCACGCCGACGTGCGCGAGGTACCTGCGCAGCAGCGCCTCGCCGCGGTACGTCGCGGGCCCGCCGAAGTCGTGGACGCGTCCCGACGGCCCGGCCTCGACGAGCTCGCCGATGCGCGCGGCGACGTCGCGGACGTCGACCGGCTGCACCTGCAGCCGCGGCACGACGACGAGGGGCGGGCGGGCGAACTGCTGTGCCACCGCGAGCACGAAGTCGTGGAACTCGCTCGACCGGATGATGGTCCACGGCAGCCCGGACTGCTGGACGATCTGCTCGGCCTCGTACTTGGACCTGTAGTAGGTGTAAGGGATCTCGTCCACGCCGACGTTCGACACGTAGACGAGGTGGGGTTCGCCGGCCACCATCGCGGCCTGGGTCAGGCGCCGCGTGCCCTCCTCGTCGACGGCCTTGTGGCGCACCGGATCGGTCGCGCAGTGGACGATCGTGGTGACCCCTGCGACGGCCTCGTCGATCCCCTCTCCGGTGGCGAGGTCGGCGTGCACCTTGGTCGTGCGCGGCGGCAGGTCGATCAGCCGCCGTGTCATCGCCCTGACGCGGTGGCCCCGCCGCACCAACTCGGTGACGACCGCCCCGCCGAGGACGCCGGACGCACCGGTGACCAGTACGTCAGGTGTGCCGCTGTGCTCCGTTGTCATCCGTGCTTCTTCTCCTAGGCGACTCAGTCGCCCCCGACCGAAACGCCGTTCCGCAGGTTACGCTATGCCCTCCGCCGCTCACGGAGAGCGGGAACCGCCCGACCGCGGTCATGACCGACGCGCTGTCGATCATGACTACAGAACGGGCAGGTACCGGTCACGCTCGAACGCGGTGACCTGGCGCTGGTAGTCACGCCACTCCTCGCGCTTGTTGCGGAGGAAGAAGTCGAAGACGTGCTCGCCGAGCACCTCCGCCACCAGCTCGCTGTCCTGCATCACGGCGATGGCCTCGGACAGGCTCTCCGGCAGCGGCTCGATGCCGAGCACGCGGCGTTCGGCGTCGGTGAGCGCCCACACGTCGTCCTCGGCGCCCTCGGGCAGCTCGTAGCCCTCCTCGACGCCCTTGAGTCCGGCACCGAGGATCAGCGCGAACGCGAGGTAGGGGTTGCACGCGGAGTCCGGCGAGCGGACCTCGACCCGGGTGGAGTTGCCCTTCTGCGGCTTGTACATCGGCACCCGGACGAGCGCCGACCTGTTGTTGTGACCCCAGCAGACGTACGCCGGCGCCTCACCGCCGTGCCCCGCCGTCCGCTCCGCGAGCCCCCACAACCGCTTGTACGAGTTGACCCACTGGTTGGTGACCGCCGTGTACTCGCGAGCGTGCCGGAGCAGGCCCGCGATGAAGGACCGGCCCACCTTGGACAGCTGGTACTGCGCGCCCGGCTCGTAGAACGCGTTGCGCTCGCCCTCGAACAGGGAGAAGTGCGTGTGCATGCCCGACCCGGGATGCTCGGTGAACGGCTTCGGCATGAACGACGCGTAGACCGACTGCGAGAGCGCGACCTCCTTCATGACGAACCGGAACGTCATGATGTTGTCGGCGGTGCTCAGCGCGTCGGCGTACCGCAGGTCGATCTCCTGCTGCCCGGGCGCGCCCTCGTGATGGCTGAACTCGACCGACAGGCCCATGTTCTCGAGCATCGTGACGGCGGTGCGGCGGAAGTCGCGCGCGAACGAGTGCGGTGTCTGGTCGAAGTACCCGCCGGAGTCGATCGGTACCGGTTCGGCGCCCGGTGCGGGCGGCTCGGTGAAGAGGAAGAACTCGATCTCCGGGTGCGCGTAGAACGTGAAGCCGAGATCGCTCGCATGACCGAGCGCGCGGCGCAGCACGTACCTCGGGTCGGCGTGGCTCGGCGTGCCGTCGGGCATCAGGATGTCGCAGAAGATGCGGGCCGAACCGGGCGAGTCCGTGCGCCACGGCAGGATCTGGAACGTGGTGGGGTCGGGCTTGGCGAGCATGTCGGACTCGTAGACGCGGGCGAAGCCCTCGATCGCCGAGCCGTCGAAGCCGATGCCCTCCGCGAAGGCGCCCTCCAGCTCCGCGGGCGCGATCGCCACGGACTTGAGGAAGCCGAGGACGTCGGTGAACCACAGCCGGACGAAGCGGATGTCGCGCTCCTCGACCGTTCGCAGCACGAACTCGGTCTGCTTGTCCATGACCGCATCCTGCCACGCGCTGTCGGATCACTGTCAGTGCGCCACCGCGGGCGGACGCCGTCCGCGGCAGCACCCCGGGAACCGTCAGCCGGCGGTCCGGCGTTCGGCGGCCACGGCCGCAGCGAGGGCTCTGCCGGACGGGATGACGACCGCGGCGGCCACCAGGCACAGGGCCGCCCACGCCCAGCCGTAGGCGTAGCTCCCCGTCACGTCCACCAGGAATCCGAACACCGGCGGGCTCACGAGCAGGCCACCGAAGAAGAACGCCTGCACCAGCCCCGACGTCCGGGCCGTCGAGGTGGTCTTGTTGGTACGGATCACCACCAACATCAGGACGCCGTTGAACGCCGCCGCGCTCATCCCGATGGCGACGGCGCCGACCCACAGGGCACTGGTGCCGAGGCTCGGGGCGAACGCGACCAGGGCCGTCGCCGCCACCGCCACGACCGCCATCGCCCGGAGCATCCGCATACCGGTGCGGTCCGGGGCACTGACCCGTTCCGCGACGAGGGTGTAGACGATGCGCGCGCCGATCGCGACGAAACCGACGGTCGCGAGCAGCGCGCCCGCGAGCCGGACGTCCATGTGCGTCCGGACGTGCGCGTAGAGGACGAGGTAGACGTTGGTGGCGGCGATCCCGCAGCCCATCAGCCCGGCGAACAGTGCCAGCCGCCTGGCACCCGGCGCCGGCGCGGCGTCCCGGCTCGTCTGCGCGACGACCTGGGACGGCTTGGCGAGCGGCATTATCAGGACCGCCACGAGGCCGACGGCGAACCCGACCGAGCAGCTGAGCACCGCGGTGCGCCAGCCGTGCCCGACGGCGACGACCGGCAGCACGGCACCGGCGATGGACGCAGCGACCTGCACCCCCGACTGCTTGACGCCGACGAGTGCGGCGTGCGGGCGCGGTAACGCCGAGATCGCCACGTTGGTCGCGGGGTTCGCCATCGCGGTCGCGGCACCCGCGACGAACACGCTGAGCAGCACCACGGCGAACGCGGGTGCGCTCGCGAAGGCCAGCGACCCGGCCCAGCCGAGGGCGACCGTGACGAACAGCGCGCCCCGGGTGCCGAGGCGGTTCACCCACCGGCCCATCAGCGGCGAGAGCCCGGCGGCCGCGAGGTAATAGGCGCTGGTGACCGTGCCGAGCGTCGACGGGGTCAGGTGGTACTCCGCCGTGAGGAACGGGGCCAACGCGCCGAGGGCGAACTGGGTGAGGCTCGGCACCGTCATGATGACGGCGAGTCCTGCAGCGATGCCGATCCGCTGCGGCGACACCTGGTCAAGCACCCGCGGGAACCTCTCGTATTCAGGTGTATCCAGTATGTCGGTCGGGGGCGGGGGCGAGCCGCGACCTGGGTCACACGGCGGTGTGACGTCGTGCACACTCGCCCGGGCGGACAGGGCGGACAGGAGCGACACGAGGGGCCTGCGGCGACACCGCGGACCGTCGGCGTCGCGGCTGGAGGCGCAATACGATGCCACCGTGACACAGCTTCGCGTGGCTCTGGCCCAGACGAACCCGACGGTCGGCGACCTCCCCGGCAACGCCGACCTCGCCGTCCGCCACGTGCGCGACGCCGTCGCCGCGGGCGCGCATCTGGTGGTGTTCCCCGAGATGTTCCTCTCCGGGTATCCGGTCGAGGACCTCGCGCTGCGCCGGTCGTTCTGCGACGCGTCCCGCCGGGAGCTGAGCCGGCTCGCGGGGCGGCTGGACGACGAGGGCCTGGGCGAGATCACGGTCGTGGTCGGCTACCTGGACGCGATCGAGGGCCGGTGGCAGAAGGCGGGGCAGCCGCCCACGGCGCCGCTCAACGCCGCCGCGTTCCTGCACGGCGGGCGGGTCGTCGTGCGGTACGCGAAGCACCACCTGCCGAACTACAGCGTGTTCGACGAGATGCGCTACTTCGTCCCGGGCGAGGACCTCGCCGTCGCGCGGATCCACGGCGTCGACTGCGCACTGATGATCTGCGAGGACCTCTGGCAGGAGCAGGGACCCGCCGTCTACGCCAGGGCCGCCGAGGCGGGCCTGGTCATCGTGATCAACGGTTCGCCGTACGAGCGGCTGAAGGACGACCTGCGCTTCGAGCTCTGCGCGCGCCGGGCCCGCCAGGTCGGCTGCCCGCTCGTCTACGTGAACATGGTCGGCGGCCAGGACGAGCTGGTCTTCGACGGCGACTCCCTGGTCGTCGACGCGGACGGTGCGCTGGTCGCGCGGGCGCCGCAGTTCCAGGAGCACCTGCTCGTCGTCGACCTCGACCTGCGCGAGGCCAGGTCCGACCCCACGGCGCTCACCCCGAGCGTCGACCGCGTCGTCATCTCGGCCGAGCCGGTGCCCGCGTACCAGCCGTGCCCCCCGCCGACCGCCGAGCCGCTCGACGACCTCGCCGAGGTCTACCAGGCACTGGTTCTCGGCACCCGCGACTACGTGCGCAAGAACGGATTCCGCTCGGCGGTGCTGAACCTGTCCGGCGGCGTCGACTCCGCGCTCGTGGCGACGATCGCCGTCGACGCGCTCGGCCCCGAACAGGTGCACGTGCTCGCGCTGCCGTCGCAGTACTCGTCCGAGCACTCGCTGGCCGACGCCGAGGACCTCGCCCGGCGGCAGGGCGTCGACTACCGCGTCGTGCCGATCAGCGGCATCTACGACGCGTTCGTCCGGGAGGTGCCGCTGCACGGGCTCGCGGCCGAGAACCTGCAGGCGCGGATCCGCGGCACGCTGCTCATGTCCGTCTCGAACGAGGAGGGCCACCTCGCGCTCGCCACCGGCAACAAGAGCGAGCTCGGCACCGGCTACTCCACGCTCTACGGCGACACGGCGGGTGGTTACGCGCCCTTGAAGGACGTGCCGAAGAGCACGGTGTGGGCGCTGGCGCGCTGGCGCAACTCCGAGGCCGAGCGGCGCGGCTGCCGGCCGCCGATCCCGCAGCACACGATCGACAAGCCGCCGAGCGCCGAGCTCGCACCCGGGCAGCAGGACTCCGACAGCCTGCCGCCGTACGAGCAGCTCGACGCGCTGCTGGACGACTACATCGAGGACGACTTCGGGGCCGACGAGCTGGTGGAACGTGGCCACGACCCGGCCATGATCGACCGGGTGACGGCACTGGTCGACCGCGCAGAGTACAAGCGGAGACAGTATCCGCCTGGGCCGAAGATCTCGGAACGCAACTTCGGGCGCGACCGCAGGCAGCCAATCACGAACGCGTGGCGGGAGGCCTCCGCCCCCCGGTGACCGCCCGGCCGGCTACTCGGCCGACTGGCGCTCCCGCTCCGACGCGGCGCTCGCCGACCGCTTCGGCGCCTCGCCGACCTGCTTCTTCTCGCCGTCGGTGCCCTCGTCGGCGACGTCGTCATCGTCGTCGTGCAGCGACTTCGCCTCGGACTTCAGGATGCGCGCCGAACGCCCGAGGGACCGTGCGAGCGTCGGCAGCTTCGTCGAGCCGAACAGCACGACGAGAATGAGCACGACGATCAGAATGTGCCACGGGCTCAACGCACCGAGCATGCCCACCTCCGGTTTGGACCGTTTGAGCCACCATACGCCGTTCGGCGGCCCGGCGGCACCTGCGGATCTCCCTGTGACGGTCCGGGCGGGAGCTGCGAGGCGCCGCCGGGCCGGCCGGCCGCGGGGTCGACGACCCGGGCGGCGCGGTCCAGGCGACCTCGGCGACGGTCTGGGCGCACAGCGACCGGCCGGCGCGGATGCTCGTCCAGGTCGGCACCGACCCCGACTTCAGGCACACCCGGACGATCAGGGGCGCGTATCTCACCGCCGACTCCGACTTAACCGGCAAGGCCTGCTCACCGGCCTCCCACCCGGCGCGGACGTGCACTACCGGGTCGTCCCGGTCGACCCGCGGGACGACGCGGCGGGTACGGGATCTCCTCCGCGATGCGGGAGCTCGACCCGGACTTCTACGTCTGCAACGGAGACAACATCTACGCCGACGACCCGATCGAGGCCACCGTCGCGCTGCCCGACGGATCGGTCTGGCACAACGTCGTGACCGAGGAGAAGTCGAAGGTCGCCGAGACGCTCGACGAGTACCGCGGCAACTACGGTACAACCTGCTCGACGCGAACCTGCGCGCGTTCTACGGCCAGGTCGCACATATCCAGCAGTGGGACGACCACGAGACGCACAACAACTGGTACCCGGCGAGATCCAGATCGCGCAGATCCTGTCGTGCCTCAAGCGCCACGACCTCCGCAACGTCGTCTGGCCCACCACCGACGCCCACTACACGGCCGCGCACTACTTCGACCCCGAGCTGGCCGCGGTCAAGGGCTTCAACCTGTTCTGGCAGTTCGTCTCCCGGGCCGCTCAACGCCGGCGGCGTCCCGGCGTCGGCGGTGGACGCGACGTTCGGCTGCCGGCAGGTCTTCGTCAAGTCACCGAGCTTCGCTGACGCCTCCCCCGTCACCGAGTTCCCGTTCTTCGGCGAGGTCCACATCGACGGCGGCAGCCGGGAGCTCACGGTGCGGCTCCGAGACAACAGCGGCGCCGTTCTCTGGACCAAGGCACTGACGCCGTACCGCCGCTGACAGCCGCACACCGAGCGCGGCCGGACGCAACACGTCGCGGTCGCCGTCGCGACGGTGCACCATGGAGTCGTGGACACGACGACCGCCGCGATGCTCCGGCTGCTGCTCCAGCCCACCGACTGGCCGAGAAGGGTCAGCGACTTCGCGCTCGACATGCGCAGGTTCACGCGCAACCAGGACGGACTGCTGCTCGTCGGCACGCCGGACGACGAGCCCTGGCATCTCGCCGCGCACCTCGACGAGACGTCGCGGTGGGAGGGAATCCCCGAGATCGCACCGGTCCTCGTTCGTTGGAGTCCACCCCGCGAGGGCCCGCAACATCTCACGATGGGACTGCGCCGCCTCGACTACGTCCATCGCGGTGACCTCGTCCTCGTCGTGGCGCCTTCGGTCGCACCGCCGCGGTTGCTCGAACGCGCCGACGACGCACGCAAGAAGGGCGGCACAGTCTTCAGCATCGACGTCGGCGACAAGGAGCTCGCGTCGGTCGCACACGAGTCGCTCTCGGTCCCAGGTCCCATCACCGTTCCGCCGAACGACTCGAGCGTTCCCGTACCCGACCTCGGTGACTCCACGGTGGCGTTCGAGACCGTGCAACATCTGGTCAACCTGGCCGCGGGCGAGCGTACGACGCGACGCGGGCGTGTCCGATCGCGATTGTCGCGCGCACTCGAGCTGATCAGTGGGCCAAACACTGCCGAGTAGCGGATCCCTTGCGCCCCAACGGAATTCGCGACATTCGACGGAGATAGCGGCTAACCGCCGTCAAAGCGAAGTCGCGACCCGATGCATCCAATCATGCGAAGGTACTGGTAAAACTGCGTACTTCGATGCATGGTTTTCCTCAACGAGTTCTTCACAGGTACTCGTAGACACAAACGGAGGCGACGACAACAATGGCACCCGCGAAGAAGGGCGCTGCCAAGAAGAGCACTGCGCGCAAGAGCGCAGCGACCCGCACCGCCAAGAAGGCGACGGCGAAGAAGGCCACCGCAAAGCGCGCCACCGCGGCGAAGAAGACCGCGGCGAAGAAGAGCACCGCCAAGCGGGCACCGGCCAAGAAGACCGCCGCCAAGAAGGCACCGGCTCGCAAGGCAGCCGCCAAGAAGACCACCAAGAAGGCCACCGCGAAGCGGGCGCCGGCACGCAAGACCGCGGCGAAGAAGTCGACGGCCAAGCGCACCACCGCGAAGCGCACCACCGGCGCTAAGCGGACCGCCGCCAAGAAGGGAACCACCGCGAAGAAGACCGCGGCGAAGAAGGCACCGGCTCGCAAGAGCGCAGCCAAGAAGACGAGCGCGGCCAAGAAGGCACCCGCCCGCAAGACCGCAGCCCGCAAGATCGCCAAGAAGACCAGCACGCGCAAGGCCGCGACGAAGCGAGCCGTCAAGCGCTGAACCGACGAGGATGCCCCTCATGCCCCCATGGCGGCATGAGGGGCACTCTCATGTCCTCCTACACTCGTGCCATGCCCGTCACCAAAGGACAGCTGTCACCGCGACGCGAGGTACCGCGCGAGATCCCACGACCGGAGTACGTCGGCAGGCCCGGGCCGCGGCTCGGTGAGCCCGACGTCAAGGACGCCGAGACCATCGAGCGGATGCGTGTGGCGGGCAAACTGGCGGCGCAGGCCCTGCACGAAATCGGCACGCACGTCGAACCGGGCGTCACGACGGACGAGCTCGACCGCATCGGCCACGAGTATCTCTGCGACCACGGCGCATATCCGTCGACGCTGGGGTACCGCGGATATCCCAAGTCGATCTGCACCTCGCTGAACGAGGTCATCTGCCACGGCATCCCGGATTCGACGGTGATCGCCGACGGCGACATCGTCAACGTCGACATCACGGCGTTCATCGGCGGCGTCCACGGCGACACCAATGCGACGTTCCTCGCCGGTGACGTCGACGAGGAGTCGCGCCTGCTCGTGGAGCGGACGCGCGAGGCGACGATGCGCGGCATCCGCGCGGTCGCGCCGGGACGCCCGCTCAACGCGGTCGGCCGCGTGATCGAGTCGTATGCACGCAGGTTCGGCTACGGCGTCGTGCGCGACTTCACCGGGCACGGCATCGGCACGACGTTCCACTCCGGCCTCATCGTGCCGCACTACGACGCCCCGGATCTCGACGTCGTGATGGAGCCCGGGATGACCTTCACCATCGAGCCGATGATCACGCTCGGCACCCACGAGTGGGACATGTGGGACGACGACTGGACCGTCGTGACGAAGGACCGCAAGCGCACCGCGCAGTTCGAGCACACCGTCCTCGTGACGGACGACGGCGTGGAGATCCTGACCCTGCCGTAGTCAGCCGCGTGCGGCCGCACGCACCTCGTCGGCGTCCTTCGCCCTCGTCACCCGCACGAGTGCGGCGACGAGGCGCACGAACTCCTCGCCGTCGACGATCCGCGCGAGCCCGCGCGCGGTGGACGGCAGGCCGAGTCGCTTCGCGCCGTCGCTGACGCGTTTGTCGACGAAGGGCCGGTACTCGGGCCAGACCCCCTGGACCTCGCGCACGAACACCGCCGCACCCAGTTCGCCGATGCCCTTGAATCCGGTGAGCGCGGACCGCAGTTCGCCGACGTCACCGTCGGCCGCGGCACGGATCCGACGAAGGTCGCCGCCGTACTCGTCGTCGAGCAGCGCCGCGGCGTCACCGAGCATCCGCGAGGTGCTCTCGTCGTAGCGCGCGTAGCCAGACTGGTTGAGCACCTTCGCGCGCTGCGACCATGTCGCGTCCGCCATCTTCGGCGCCGTCGTCCAGCCCGTGTCGAACAGCGCCCGCGCCGCCGCCACGGCGATGTCACTGCTGATCCGGGCCGACAGCAGCTTCGTCAACACCAGCAGCTGGAACAACGGCGCCGGGCGGTCGGCCAGCCTGATGCCCGCCTGCGCGGCGAAGGTGCGCCCGTGCCGCTCGAGCAACGCCTGCACCACCTTGTCGTGCCTGCCTGCCATCGCCACCTCCTCGTCGGGGGACGCGCTACCCGACGTACCGGGCGGCATGCACGCACTAGGGTCGATGGATGGACCTCAGCGTGGTGGCCGCGGCGCGCGAGGACGAGACTTCGCCGCTCGCGACGGTCGAGATCGCCCGGACCGCCGACCGGCTCGGTTACGGCGAGGTGTGGCTCGGCGAGGGCCCGACGTGGGACTCGTTCGCGCTTGCCACGGCCGTCGGGCTGCGCACCAGGCGGATCGCGCTGACGGCCGGTCCCATACCGGTGCACGTGCGTGACCCGTTCTCCATCGCACGCGGCGCGTCGTCGGTCGCGGCACTCGTCGGGCGCCCGGTGGGTGTCGCGCTGGGCACGTCGAGCACCCGTGTCGTGGAGGGCGTGCACGGGCGTGAGCGCGACCGCCCCGTCGCCGCGCTCGCCCACGGCGCGGCGGTCGTCGCCGACCTGCTCGGGCCGCGCACCGAGGCGGGCCGAACGCCGTTGTCGGCACACGGCTTCCGGTGGCGGCTGCCGCCCGGCCGCGGACCGCTCACGGTGGCGGCGTTCGGCGAGCGCGCCGTCGCGGTCGCTGTGGAACACGCCGACCGCATGCTGCTCGACCTCGTCTCCCCCGGTCAGGTGCGCGTGCTGAGGGAACGCCGCGACATCGCGGCACGACGCGCGGGAAGGACACCGCCACGGCTCGCGGCGTGGGTACCGGCGGCCGTCGACCCGACCGACCGCGACCGCGAGCAGGTGCTGCGCAGCATCGTCGGCTACCTGACCGTCCGTGGCTACAGCGACATGTTCGTCGACGCCGGCTTCGGCCGCGCGGTCGAGCTCGCCGCGTCGGGTGTCGACACCGACCGGTTGCTCGCGGAGCTGCCGGCCGAGGCCGCAGGCGTGGTCGGGCTGGTCGGTTCCCTCGACGCCGTCCGCACCAGGTTCGGCGAGTACACCGCCGCCGGTCTGGACGAGATCGCCGTGTTCCCCACCACCGCGGGCGATCCTGCCGGCGAGCGCACGTTGGCGGCGTTGGCCGGGCTCGCCGGCATCGGCTGAGCCTCGAGCCGACCCGGCAGGCGCCCGCTCCTCTACCATCGAACGGTCGTCGGTTCCGGCCACGATGGCGGGAGGGGTGCGTGGAGAACGGGCATGGTTCGCCGGCCGGCCCCGGCCGGCAGCCACCCCGTCCACCGTGGGAGGCAGGCTCCGGCCCGGTGGTCGCACCGCCCCTCCCGCATCCGTCGTCCGCACCCGCTGCGCACGGAACGCGCCGGCGCACCTGGCCGGCATTCGTGCTCGTCCTCGCCCTGCTCGCCTGGTTCGGCGGATTCACCGCGGTCGGACTCAGCGGCGACCGGCTGCCGAGGACGGCGGCGTCACGGTTCGTGCCTCCCGACGGATACCGGCGGATGGCCGTGTTCGGCCAGGACGGCGAGCGGTCGCAGGCGATGGTGGAGGACGCCCGGCTGCAGGGCACCCAGCTGCGGTGGGCGATATCGCCCTCCCTCTACAAGGCTCTCGTGCCGCCTCCCGGGGTGCGCGGCAACGCCGTCGCGGACGTCCGGTGGTGGCGCGAGGGCATAGGCGGCCCCGGCGCCGAGCCGAGGTACCGCGTCCTCTCCGTCACGGGTGACGGTGTGCGGCTGCACGGCCAGGACTGGGGGCAGCTCGGCCTGACACTCGACCCGGCGCCACTCTGGCTGCCGGCTGCAGTGCACCCCGGCCAGGAGTGGACGGGCAGCGGCATCGCCGCCGGGGCCGGGCTCCCCGGCCTCCTCGACTACCGGATGACCGCAACGGCGGCGAGGTCGGCGGACGGCGCGGGCTGCCTCCGGGTGACGTACACGACCGAGCTCACCCGTAAGCGCGCGGGCACGGCGCCGGCCACGAGGTGGACCGAACGCGACCAGTGGTGCGAGGGCAAGGGAGTGGTCGCGTCGAACGGATCGCTCGGCGACGCCGCGTACTCGGTCTCGACCAAGGACGGCAGACCGCCCGTTCCCGCGCCCGACAACGCACGCGGACGCACCCCCGACACCTCGGACCTCGCCGGCTGGCGGCTCGGGGCGCTGAAGGCGGAGGAGGGCGACGACACCTTCGGTTCCGGTGCCATGCACGCGCTTCCCGAACAGGCGCCGGTGGTGACGACGCTCGGCTGCATCGTGTTCGGTTCGGCCATCACGACCGATCTCGTCGGCCTGCTGCCGCTCAAGTCGGGGACGTACTGGCTGCACTGGTGGGCGCGTCCCGGCGGCCGCATCCTCTCGCTCGCGGCGTTCGGCCGGACCGTCGTCGTGACCACCAGCGACCGGATGATGATGGCGTACGCGCCCGGAGGGAGGCTGCTCTGGTCGGTGCGCCTCGACGACGTCGCGCTCGCCCCGCCGGTGCGCGTCTCTGCCGACCGGCTGGCCGTCGCGACGGTTCGAGGTGACGTCAGCGTCCGCAGCGCGGTCGACGGGCACCTGGTGTGGTCGCACCGCATCCCGCACGGTGTCGGGCGCCCGCTGGCGACGGACGGCTCCGTCGTCGCCGCGGTCGACGACCAACGCGGTCTGCACGTCCTCGACGCCCGCACCGGCCGGGAACGCTGGTCGGCGGGGGTGGGGCTCACCGGAGGACAGGTCGCGGTCGGCGCCGGGCGGACCGTCGTGGTCAGTTCCCAGGTGGATGCGTACGACAACCGCACGGGCCGGCTCGTCTGGCACCGGACCGGCGCCTACGCCGACGCCGTCCAGGTGAGCCGGACCGAGGCGGCGGTGGACACCCGCTCCGGCGTCCGGCTGTACGCGCTCGCCGACGGTTCGGAGCGCGGGTTCGTTCCCGGCGGGAACGACGCCCGGCCGGTGGGCGGGGTGTGGTTCGTGCTCTCGGGCGATTCGCTCGTCGCGGTCGACGGCACCGGCAGGACCGAACACTCGTGGCACCTGTCGGTGCGCGCGAGGAACCGCGAGATCGTCGTCGGCCCGGACCGGGTGTGGGTCTTCGGGTACTCGCCCGGCGATTTCCAGCTGACGGGTGAGCAGGTGAGCGCAGGTGGCTGAGGTGCCGGCCCGCAGGTCGGGTGTCCCCTGGTCGCTCTGGCGGTTCTGCTGCTTCGTCTTCGCCAGGGTGATCAGGGCCCCGATCGCGTCGGGCCGGTTGAAGGACAACGGCTGGCCGCCCGGTCTCAGGGGAATCGTCGCGGCCTGGGCAGTCCTGTACGCCGCGATGGCGGCGGCGGCCGTCTTCAGCAGCGCGATCCGCAGCCACTCGCCGTTGCTCTACGAGGGGACCACGACGCTGCCCGCCGCAGCCGTGCCGCTGGTCACGGTCGCGTACGCGTTCGCCCTCACCTGTGTCTACACCGCCGGCCTGCACCTGGTCTGGTGGCTGCGCGTTCCGGTGACGCTGGTCGTCGTCGCGTTCCTGCTCGGCGTGGCCGACCTCGTTCCGATCCGGCTGACCGACGTCCCGGTCGTCCTGGCGGCCGTGCTGCTCGTGGTCCTGCTCGCCGTGCGCTGGGGGCGGGCGTTCCACTGGTCGGAGTTCGTGGCCGCGCTCGTCGTCATCGGCCACGTCATGCTCCTCGCGGTGGTCTTCGCGCCGGGCGTCGGTGAGGGCTTCGCCTTCGACGCGCAACTGAACGCGCTGATGCTGATCGCGGGGTACGCCTGGATCCTGGCGCTGCCGGCAGGGATCGTGGCGGGCGCCGCGTTGGTCGAGCTCACCTTCGGCACCGTCGCCTGGACCGTCACCGGCGTCTGGCAGTCGGTCGGCAGCCGCCGACGCCGGTCGCCCGGATGGGGCGTGGCCGCCCTCACGGTCCTCGGCGTACTGCGGGCCGTCCAGGTCGGCTGGCACGTGTGGAGCGGCGACGTCGACTACCGCCCGGCTCGCCTGCTGCCCACCGGCGTGATCCTCGTGCTCGTGTTCGCGGCGTGCACGTTGACGGCACTGCGGGCCGACCGCGTGCGCGACGGCGACCCGCCGTTGCGGCCCGACCCGGACGACCTCCTCCCCACCTGGAGCACCTGGTCGATCGTTCTGGCGGTGCTGCTCGGTGTGACGACCATCGTCCCGTTGGTGTTGTCGCAGCTGCTCCCGGAGGTCGGGCTCGACCGAGCCGGCGAGGTGCTGCAGAACCTCGGCGGCCAGTGGCAGCTCACCGTGTTGGTGCTGCCGGCGGCCGTCATCGCGCTGTGCATGGCGTACGTGCGCAGCGGGCGGGGCGAACGGGTGGCGCCGCTCATCCTCACCGCGGTCGCCGTGTGGTGGGTCGGCACCACGCTCTCGGAGCAGTTCGACCTCCTGTACAGCGCCGCCGGCCTCACCGTCACGGCGTCCCTGTGCGCACTGGCGGTCTTCGTGTGGCTCGCCATACGCCGCCGCCTCACGGCCGTGCGTGGGGTCGCGGTCGCCGCGGTCCTCGTCCTGTCCGGCGTCCTGCAGTACCGGGACGTGCTGGAGGAACCGTTGACCGCGGTCTTCTCGCTCGTCGGCGTCAGCGCCGCCATCCTCGTGGGGCTCGTCTGGCGGATGCTCACCGACAACGGCTACAGCCGCGGCGACTCACGCCGGTTCCCTCGACCGAGCAGGGTGCTCGTCACGCTCGCCCTCACGACCTACGGCGTCACGTCCATCGGCTTCGTCGCCCTGGTCGGCGGCCAGTGGCCCTACGACATCAACGTGCTCGAGACCGCCGGGGACAAGGAGCTCGGCCTCGGCCTCGCCTGCGCGGCGTTCTTCGCCGGCCTCTCCCTCGCGGCGCGCGGCCGGCTGGTCCGTCCCGAGCAACCCAGGGACGACTACGGCAGGCTCCTGGCCTCCCCGCACCCGAGCGACCGGGTCACCTGAGTTCCCGGTAGTCGTACGGCGTCTTCGTGTGGCGGCGACCGGTGGGCGTGGTCCACGCCCAGGTTCCGTCGTCGTCGTTCTCGAGTCCCCAGCTGCTGTGTGTCTTCAACCTGTGATGCCGCCGGCAGAGCGGATGTAGGTTTTCCGCCGTCGTGTCGCCCCTCGGCCAGGGGATGGTGTGGTCGAGGTCGGACCTGCGGGCCCGGCGGGTGCAGCCCGGGAACGCGCAGCGCCGGTCGCGGGCCCGGACGTAGCGCTCCAGTCTGGGTGAGGGCCGGTACTGCGGTTCTGCGCCGGGTGCCGGTTCGACCGGGTCGGTGTAGATCGACGCCCAGGCACCGGGGCGGTAGGCCTTCTCGCCGCAGGCCTGGAGCCACCCG
>DASUWX010000211.1:0-6469 GCA_036378185.1 Streptosporangiales bacterium
CAGTCACTGGTCGACCACCGCCGCGACGGGGACGTCGCGTACGTCACGCTCGACCGCCCCGAGCACTCCAACAAGGTGACGCACGCGATGATGACCCAGCTCATCGACGCGCTGACCGACGCGGCGTCCGCGTCCGTGATCGTGCTCGCCGCGAACGGCCCGGACTTCAGCCTCGGGCGCGACCAGTCCGAGCGTCCCGCCGGCGTCACCCAGGCCGAGGCGCTCGGCCGGATCACCCAGGTGAACGGCCTGCTGCACGAGTTCGCGGGGGTGTCCGTGGCGCTCGTGCGCGGGCGTGCCCTCGGCTTCGGCTCCGGTGTGGCGGTGAACTGCGACATCACGGTCGCGGCCGCGTCGGCGACGTTCGGCTTCGACGAGATCAACCACGGCTTCCCGCCGCTCGTGGTCGAGGCCTACCTCGCCGACTACGTGCCGCGGAAGGCCGCACTCGACCTGGTGCTCACCGGGCGACGCGTCGGCGCGGAGGAGGCACGCGCCCTCGGCATCGTGAGCCGGGTCGTCCCCGACGACGAGCTGGACGCCGCCGGTGCGGAGATCGTCGCCGGGCTCGTCGCCGCCGACGACCGCGCGCTGCAGCGGGCGAAGAGCTTCCTCGCCGAGATCGGGTACGTGCCGCCGGCGGAACGGAACGCCTACGGCGTCGACGAGCTGGTCGCGTGGCGTGCCGCGGGTGAGACCATGACCTCGCGTGCGTAGAGGCGCGTGAGGGCGACGCCGACTGGGGAGAAGGCAGACGTGGCATCGGGAGATCTGCGCGTGGCCGCGGTGGCGGCACCGCTGCGAACGCAGGTGGTGCGCAACCTGCGTGAGGCGATCCTGGAGCGCCGGTTCGTGCCCGGCCAACGACTGGTGGAGCGGGAGCTCTGCGAGCTGACCGGCGTCAGCCGCACGACCGTGCGGGAGGCGCTGCGGCAGCTGGAGACCGAGGGCCTCGTGGTGCTCGTCCCCAACCAGGGGCCGGTCGTGGCGACGATGACGCTCGACGAGGCGAGGGACATCTACGACGTGCGCGGCGTGCTCGAGGCGCTGGCCGCGAGCCGGTTCGCCGAGTCGGCCACCGACGAGCAGGTGCGCGAGCTGGTCGCGCGGACCGACGCGTTCGCGGCCGCGATGCGCTCCGGCGACGCCGCCGAGACGATGGCGCGCAAGGACGCGTTCTACGAGGTGCTGCTCGACGGCGCCAGGAACACGGTGCTGCGCCAGCAGCTGGCCTCGCTCTGGGGGCGGATCGCGTACCTCCGGTCGACGTCGCTGCGCCGGCCCGGCAGGGGCGACGAGGTCGTCGGCGAGGTGCGGGCCGTGCTCGACGCCATCGTCGCGCGCGATCCCGACCGCGCGTGGGAGATGTCGCGCCTGCACGTCGAGCACGCGGCGAAGGCCGCGTTCGAGATGCTCGAGGCGGAGGCGGCGGAGCGCGAATGAGCCTGGTGGACGAGCGGGCGCTGCGGGTCGGGTTCAACCGGCTCGCCGTCGCGGTGTCGATCATCACGACGCTGGACGGCGAACGGCCGCACGGCTGCACCGGCATGGCGTGGGCCGAGCACCCCGACCCGCCGCTCGTGCTCACCACCCTGCGCAGGGACGGGAACACGTTCGACCTGGTCCGCGCGTCCGGTGTGTTCGGCGTCAACGTCCTCGCCGGCGACCAGCAGCCGCGCGTGTACGCGTTCGCGGCCCGCTCACGGGAGCCGGGCGACCGGTTCGCCGACATACCGTGGAAACCGGGGCCGGCACGTGCCGTCCCGTTGCTCGAGGACTGCGTCGCGACGTTCGAGTGCGAGGTGCGCGACGTGCATCCGTTCGGCGGCCACCACATCGTCGTGGGTGAGGTCGTGTCGACCGGGCCGGCAGTCGACGACCGCGCGTTGGTCCACTACGACGGCAGGCTCTGGACGTTGCGAGGTGAGTCATCATGAGCGAGCGCCAGCGAGCGAGCGGGGGCTCGGTGGGGTGGGATGAGCACAGCCAGGTCAACGGAACGCGGGGGAAGCGGCGGATCATCGTCGCGATCACCGGGGCGTCCGGGGCGATCTACGGTGCGCGGATGCTGCAGCTGCTGCACGGCATCCCCGACGTGGAGACGCACGCCATCGTGACCACGGGCGCCCGCAAGACGCTCGCGTACGAGACCGACATCGACCCGGTGGCGCTGACCGAGCTCGCGGACGTCGTACACCGCGAGAACGACCTCGCCGCGTCGATCTCCAGCGGATCGTTCCGCACCGACGGGATGGTCGTCGCGCCGTGCAGCATCAAGACGCTGTCGGGCATCGCGAACTGCTACGACGACAACCTCGTCGTCCGCGCGGCCGACGTCGTGCTGAAGGAGCGGCGCCGGCTCGTGCTCCTCGTCCGCGAGACGCCGCTGCACCTGTCGCACCTGCGGCTGATGACCGAGGTGACCTCGGCCGGCGGCATCGTCGTGCCGCCGGTGCCGGCGTTCTACAGCCACCCGGTGACCGTCGACGACATCGTCGACCAGACCGTGGTGCGCGTGCTCGACCTGTTCGGCCTCGACCTCGGCGGCATCACCCGCTGGACCGGCGGCAGGGACGCGGCCCGCCGGGTGCGCGCGTCGCGCGACGACCCGCCGCCGTCCTGACTACGCCCGGCCGCGCGCCGTAGCCGCGGACTCGATCGCGCGACGGATCTCCGGGTAGCAACCGCACCGGCAGATGTTGCCCTCCAGGTGCGCGGACACCCGTTCGGGTGTCGGAGCCGGGTCGTCGGCGAGCAGCTCGTGCGTCATCAGTACGAAGCCGGGAATGCAGTAACCGCACTGCATCGCGTCGTTCCCGACGAACGCCTCGACGACCGGGTCGTCGTCGGGGAGGCCGTCCGCCGTCACGACGCTCGCGCCGTCGCAACGAACCGCGCGGGTCAGGCAACTGCTGGCGCTCGCGCCGTCGACGAGCACCGTGCACGCGCCGCACGCGCCGACGCCGCAGCCCTCGCGCACGCTCGTGTGGCCGAGCCCGCGCAGCACGTCGAGCAGCAGGTCGTCGTCCTCCACCAGCACCCGCATGGCCATGCCGTTGACCGTGACGGTGATCGACCTGCTCAGCGACATGCGCACCCCTTCACTCGCTCCCCTGCGGCAGGTGTCGCGGATGGCGTGCCGACCGTGCCCGCATACATCCCGCGACCCCTACCTCCGGCTCGCTCGCTCAGTCCTGCGCTCATCGGCCCGCCTCCCGCAGTGCTGTCCGTACCCGCTCCGGCGTCAGTGGCAACCGGCTGATCCGGATGCCGGTGGCGTCGCGCACCGCGTTCGCGATCGCCGGCGCCAACGGGATCAGCGCGGTCTCGCCGACGCCCTTGGCGCCGAACGGGCCGGTGCGGTGCGGGCTCTCCACGATGATCGGGGTCAGCTCGTCCGGCACGTCCGACAGCGCGGGGAGCTGGTAGTCGAGCAGGTTCGCGTTGGCGAGCCGGCCCTCGTCGAGCACCAGCTCGTCGAACAGCGCCTGCCCGAGACCCATGAGCGCCGCGCCGGTGAGCTGCTGCTCGACGAGGGTGGGGTTGACGGCCCGCCCCACGTCCCCGGCGATCGCGAGCCGCTCGACGTGTATCCGCCCGGTCCTCGGGTCGACCGTGAGCTGTGCCGCAGCCGCGCCCGCGAACCAGTGCTCGGTCACCTGCGGCGAGCGCCCGGTCGTCTTGTCGTAGGGCGTCCACTCGGTGACGAACGACGCCTGCGTCGTCAGTGTCGTGCCGCGCGCGCCGAAGTGCCCCTCGACGAGCTCCGCCACGCCGACCGTCTCGTTCGCCTGGGTGCTGGTGAGCCCGGCGTCGGTGAGCTTGACGTCGGCGGTGTCGACGCCGAACCGGTCCGCGGCGAGCCGCAGCAACCGGTCGCGCATCGCCTCCGCGGCCCGGCGCACGGCGTTGCCGGTGTGGTAGGTCGACCGGCTGCCGGCGGTGATGGTGTCGTACGGCGTGACGTGGGTGTCGGTCGGCACGACGCGCACCCGCCCCCGGCCCAGGCACAGCACGTCGGCGGCTATCTGCGCCATGATCGTGTCGCTGCCCTGGCCCATATCGACGGTGCTGATCGCGAGCGTCGCCGAGCCGTCCTGGTTGAGCTGCAGCACGGCGTTCGAGATCGTGGGCGTGAGCACGGCCTTCACGCCGACGGCGACACCGCGGCCGCGCAGCAGCGTCCCCTCCGACGGCGGCAGTGGTGCGTCCCAGTCGACCGCCCGGGTCACGGCGTCCAGGCAGCCGACGAAGTCGGCGCTGTGCATGACGGTGCCCACCGGTGCCTCGTCGCCCTCGCGCAGCAGGTTGCGCCGCCGGAACGCGGCGGGGTCCTCGCCGCGGGCGCGGGCGAGCTCGTCGACGAGCGACTCGTGCGCCCAGGTGACCTGCGGCACGCCGAAGCCGCGGTACGGGCCCGCGGACGGCTTGTTCGTGTACACACAACGGGATCGGATGACGGCGTTGGCCGTCCGGTACGGGCCCGTCGCGACCATTCCCGACTTGCCGGTGATGCGCGGCCCGATGTCCGCGTAGGCGCCGGTGTCGTAGCGGACGTCCGCGGAGGCCGCGGTGATGACGCCGTCCTCGTCCGCCGACATCCGCCCGGTCACCGCGACGCCGTGCCGCGTGGTGAGTGCGAACGCCTCCTCGCGCGTCACGGTGCTGCGCACCGGCCGGCGCAGCCGCCAGGCGAGCGCGGCGGTGAGCGGCTCGAGGCGGTCGTACATCTTCGAGCCGAAGCCGCCGCCCAGCGGGCCGACGGTCACCCGTACCCGGCTGAGCGGCAGGTCGAGCAGGTCCGCGACGGCCTGTCGCACGTACGACGGGGTCTGCGTCGCGGACTGCACGCACAGCCCTTCGCCGTCCGGCCAGGCCGCCGTGAACGGGAGCTCGATCGGCACGTGGTGCGTGGGCGGGCACCAGAACTCGCCGGACACCGTGGTCGGGCTCGCGGCGTGCGCCTGCTCGGCCTCGCCGTGGACCAGACGGAACTCGTAGTTGACATTGGTGTCACGGCGCCCGCTCAGGTGCCGGAGGTCGCCGAACACCGACGACGGGCGCAGCTCGTCGTGCACGTACGACCCACCGGCAATCGCGGCGTCCACGTCGAGCACCGGCTCGAGGTCGGCGTACTCGACGACCACACGTGCCGCCGCCGCGCGTGCGGCGTCACGGCCGTGCGCGACGACGGCGACGACCGGCTCGCCGGCGTACCGCACCTTGTCGACGGCGAGCGGGGGCTGGTCGGCGAACGCCGGCCCCGTGAAGATCCGTTCGCCGAGCGCCGCGTGCAGGTCCGCGCCGGTGACGACGGCGACCACGCCGTCGGAGCGCAGTGCGGCGTCGACGTCGATGCCGACGATGCGGGCGTGCGGCCGGTCGCTGCGGTGCACGGCGACGTCGAGGCACTGCGGAGCGGGCAGCTCGGCGGTGTAGCGGAGCTCTCCGCGCACCTTGGCCCGCCCGTCCACGCGCGGCCACCTGGCGCCGACCGGGCGGCCCGAGGGCTCGTCGTGGTGATGCCGGTGCGGTCGCGCCGGCGCCGGTCGCGGGGACGGCCGCCCGTCCAGCCCGCGCACCGCCTCCTCCAGTGCGACGAGCGCCAGGTCGGTCTTGTACGCGGCGCCGCCGCGCACGTCCGGGACCGGCCGGATGCGCTCCCTCGCGGCCTCGCGGGCGAGCCCGACGAGCTCGTCGGCACCCGCCTCGTCGGGCACGGGCAGTTCGAGCAGGACGGGCGTCGGCGCGACGGCGCCCAGCCCGACGCGGAGCACCGGGCCCGTGCCAGCAGTCGCGTCGGTGAGCAGCACCGCGGCGGACGCGCACGGCCAGTCGCTCGTGGACAGGCTGGTGTGCTTGACGAAGCGGAACCCGCCGGCCGGCTGGCGCGGGATCTCGACGGCCACGATCAGCTCACCGGCCGTGAGCACCGTGCGGCGGTCGCCGGTGAACAGGTCGCGGACGGCGACACGCCGGCTGCCCTCCGTCGACACCACCTCGGCGACGGCGTCGAGGACCTGCAGCGGAGCGAGCGGGTCGAGCCTGTGGTCGCCGAATGCCAGGTTGCCTCCGACGGTCGCGGCGTTCCTGATCCGCGGGTGCGCCACCTCCGCATACGCGTCGGCGGCCAGCGGGACCACCGCGCGGACGAGGGGATCGCGCTCCATCCTCCGGACGGTGACCATCGCACCCACGCGGATCCCGTCGCCCGTCTCGGACAGTTCGGTGAGCCCGTCGATCGCGGACAGGTCGACCAGGTTCACCGGCCGCATCCGGCCGGTCGCGGTGAGCATCTGGATGGCGGTACCGCCGGCGTAAGGCCTGGCGTCGTCGAGGTCGAGGAGCATGCGGCAGGCCTCGGCCACGGTTGTCGGTATGTGCACCGCGGACATAGCGACGTCCTCGCATCCGGGGGCTTCTCTGCACGGACAGTAGAACCTATTGTTTACTCAAGTCAACAGTATGT